>CAMDUT010000135.1 GCA_945877905.1 Phycisphaera mikurensis NBRC 102666
CTCCCGAGGCCCATCACGCGGCGCCAGGTGCTGACCTGCCCGAGGTGCATCTGCATGTGGCCGATGCACAGGAACGTGATCGCCCCGCCCTTGGTCGGGAACATCTCCTTGAAGCGGCCCTCGGCGGGGTTCTCCTCGGCGAACACGGAGTCGGGCACCGTCTCGAGCGCCTTCGCGACGGACTCGTAGCCCGCGTTGAAGTGCGCCATGATCGCGTCCTTCGAGGGGTAGTCGCCGGGCTGCGCCTCGACGCCCGCCTTGAAGCGGTCATCCCACCCGGCCGGGTTCGGCACCGTGAGGTCGCTGCGCCCGAGCATCGCGAGCGCGCGATGCGGGTAGATCGCCAGGTGCCCCATGTAGAACGCGGGGCACACCACGTCCTTCGCGGGGAAGCTGGCGAAGGTGTCGGCCGGGATGGACTTCGTCAGGGCGTCGGCGTAGCCGAGGCCGAGGCGAAGGCCGGGAAGGACGTGGTGCGCATAGGACATGCGCGGAGTGTAAGCGTCACGCGCCGACGAACCGGTCGTACGCCGCGCGCGCAGCGACGGGGTCGACCGTCCCGCGCACGATCGCCCGACCGTCGGCGAACACCGAGAGCTGCATGGCGCCGGGCAGCTCGCCGACGAGCACGCCGTCGCGCACCTCGAACGCGCCGATCGCCGCGAGGCGCGCGCGCATCGACGCGAGGTCGATCGCCGCCGGCCCCGGAGGCAGCACCTGCACCGCGTTGCGCCCGCAGAGCACCGCGCAGCGGTCGGCGTCGGCCGCCTCGAGGAACTCGAATCGCCGCGCGCCGCAGCATGCGCAGTCGGCGCGCCCCGCGCCCGCGAGCGGGACGCGTGCCTCGCGGTGGCGCGCCATGTCGATGGACCACAGGGCACGGTCGACGAGCTCGATCCGGCCCGCGAGGAGCGCGATCGCCTGGGCCGCGGCATGCGCGCCCACGGCCGCGACCGCGGGGCCGAACACCCCGGCGGTGTCGCAGGTCTCGCCCTCGCCGGGCGGCGGGACGTCGGGGAACACGCAGCGCAGGCACGGCGCATCCGCCCGCGCGAGGCCGACGGCCGGTGCGACGCCCGCGAGCACGGGCATCGACGTCCCGCGGAACGCGACCGCGCCCGCGTGCACGAAGGCCTTGCCGAGGCTCACGGCCGCGTCGTTGAGCAGATAGCGCGTGCGGTAGTTGTCGAGCCCGTCGACCACCACGTCGCAGTCGCGCGCGAGCTCCGCGGCGTTGCCGGCCGAGAGGTGCTCGACGCACGGCTCGGCGCGCAGCGACGGGTCGATGGCCTTCACGCGACGCGCGGCGGCCTCGGCCTTCGGCGCGCCGGCGCGCGCGTCGGCATCGACGTACAGCGACTGCCGCTGCAGGTTGGTGGGCTCGACGACGTCGCGGTCGACCAGGACCAGCCGCCCCACGCCCGCGCGCGCGAGCAGGTCGATCGCGGCGCACCCGAGCGCACCGCAGCCCACCACCAGCGCGCACGAGGCGCGAAGGCGTTCCTGGGCCTCGGTGCCGAAGCCCGGCAGGATCACCTGCCGGTGGTGTCGGTCGGTCGGATCGGGGCGAGCGGGCGTCACCCGGCGAACATCACCACGCGAAGTGCGCGAACGCCTTGTTGGCGTCGGCCATGCGGTGGGTGTTCTCCTTCGTCGTGACGGCCTTGCCCTCGTTCTTCGCGGCGTCCATCAGCTCCTTCGCCAGGCGAAGGTGCATGGGACGGCCGCGCTCCTCGCGGATGGCCTCGATGATCCAGCGGAACGTGAGGCTCTGCTGGCGACGACGGTTCAGCTGCATGGGCACCTGGTAGTTGGCGCCGCCGACGCGCTTCGAACGGACCTCGACCACGGGGCGCACGTTGTCGCACGCCTTCTGGAACAGCTCGATGGCCGTCTTCGGGAGGTTCTCGTTCTTGTCCTTGTCCAGCCGGACCTGGATCTCGTCGAACGCGCGGTACACGACGCGGGTCGCGGGACCCTTGCGGCCGCCGCTCATCATGCAGTTGATGAACTTGGCGACGACCTTGTCCTGGTAGCGGGCGTCGGGCTTGAGCTGGCTCTCGCTGGCGGTGAACTTCTTCGGCATGGGTGTCTCCTGTGGGCGATGCCGGCATGGCCGGCGCGTTCACCCCGCGCGGGACGGCGTCCCTTGGTGACTGCGCGGGATTACTCGCCTGTGATGGTGGCGCCGCGCGGGACCTTCCCGCGCGGCGAAGGTGCTTACTTCTTCTTGGCGGCCGCGGCGGCCTTCTTCTTCACGCCGTACTGCGAACGGCCCTTCTTGCGCCCCTCGACGCCGAGGCAGTCGAGCGTGCCGCGCACGATGTGGTACCGCACGCCGGGCAGGTCGCGGACGCGGCCGCCGCGCACGAGCACGATCGAGTGCTCCTGCAGGTTGTGGCCTTCGCCGCCGATGTAGGCGGTGACTTCCTTGCCGTTGGAGAGGCGGACGCGGGCCACCTTGCGGAGCGCCGAGTTCGGCTTCTTCGGGGTGACGGTCTTCACCTGGAGGCACACGCCGCGCTTCTGCGGGCAGGCGGCGAGGTCCTTGACCTTCGACTTCGCGTCCGGGCTGCGGCGTGGCTTGCGAACGAGCTGGTTGATCGTGGGCATGGTCTGCTTCTTCGGTTCCGGTCTTCCCCAATTGGGGGAAGGGACAACGATACCGAACCCGGCCATTCCCCGCAACCGACTCAACCCACGAACCCCTGACGCCGACGGTGGTTATGCGCCACGGCGAAGCCGGTCGATCGCGGCCACCGCCAATCGGTCGCACCGTTCGTTCTCCGGATGCTCATTGTGCCCGCGGATCCAGACCGCGGTCAGCTTCACGCGTGCCCGGTGCCCATCAAGCTGCTCCCACAGGTCGCGGTTCATCACCGGGCTCCGGTCCGACTTGCGCCAGCCCCGGCGCTTCCAACCGTCGAGCCACTCGGACAGGCCGCGCGTGCAGTACTCGCTGTCGCTGGTGACGCGGACCCGCGCACCGTCCGGCACGCGGTCGAGCCCGCGGATGATCGCCGTGAGCTCCATGCGGTTGTTGGTGGTGCCCGACTCCCCGCCGCTTGCCTCGACGTCGCCGTCAAGGCCCGGCCCGCGCAGGATGAACCCCCAGCCGCCGGGGCCTGGGTTGCCGGAGCACGCACCGTCGGTGAAGAGTTCGTATCCGTCCATGGGGCGCATAATTTTACGCTGAACGCGGTGGATGCGCAAGGATCACGCGTCCGAGCGGACGCGGGCATCGTGCGCGGCCACCCCACGCACCCATGGTTCGGTACGGAAGAACCCGCGAAGCCTTGCCCCTTCCCGGGGCTTCCGTTAGCATTGACCCCCCGGCCCACGGCGCCCCGCGGGCCTGATCCGCACGCAGCCAGCAAGAGACTCTCCACCATGCTTCCCGCATTCCGCCAGTCCCCCGGCCGCACGCGCCGCCGCCGTGCGCACCACGCGCTGAAGTCCGCGCACACCGTCTCGTGCCCCAACTGCGGCGCGGCCAAGCGCCCGCACACGGCGTGCCGTGACTGCGGCTACGTGCGCCCCGGCCTGCAGCTGAAGGTCGCACAGCCGGAGGCGTAAGCCTCCGCGCAGCGCACCCGGACGCGCAATGCGGATCGGCATCGACATCATGGGGGGCGACAACGCCCCCGACCAGATCCTCAAGGGATGCCTGCAGGCGATCCCGCTGCTTGACCAGTCCGACCGGCTGGTCATGTTCGGCGACGCCGAGGTGATCCACGAGACCCTCGTCGAGCGCGGCCACGCGAACGACCCGCGCGTCGAGATCGTCGCCACGACCGAGGTCATCGGCATGGACGAGCCGCCCGTCGAGGCGATGAAGTCCAAGCGGAACTCGTCCATCGTGGTGATGAACCAGATGGCGTCCCCGCGCGCGGAGAACCGCCTCGACGTGGTGATCAGCGCCGGCAACACGGGCGCGTGCGTCGCGGCCAGCCAGTACTTCATGCGGCGCCTGCCGGGCGTCGTGCGCCCCGGCATCTGCGTCACGGTTCCCACCTTCAGCGGCCCCATCGTCCTGATCGACGTCGGCGCGAACATCGAGCCGAAGCCGAGCCACCTCGCGCAGTACGGCGTGATGGGCGACGTCTACGCGCGCGAGATCATGGGCATCGCGAACCCGCGCGTGGCGCTCATGAACGTCGGCGGCGAGGAGCAGAAGGGCACGGACCTCATGCGCACGGCGCGCGACCTGCTGCGCCAGTTCGAGGACCTGAACTTCAGCGGCTTCGTCGAGGGCCGCGGCGTGTTCGACGGCCAGGCCGACGTGGTCATCACCGACGGCGTCGTGGGCAACGTCATGCTGAAGCTCGCCGAGGGCCTCTCGAGCGGCATCTTCAAGGCGCTCGCGCACGAGACGCTCGCCACCGACCCCGACCTCGTCATGCGGCTCGAGGGCGTCATCAAGAGCCTTTACTCCAAGTAC
Source organism: Phycisphaera mikurensis NBRC 102666 (assembly GCA_945877905.1). GTDB lineage: Bacteria > Planctomycetota > Phycisphaerae > Phycisphaerales > SM1A02 > UBA966. The sequence goes on from CAMDUT010000135.1 coordinate 4,442, forward strand.
GACTACCACGAGTACGGCGGTGCGCCCCTCCTGGGCGTGAACGGCGTCTCGCTCATCAGCCACGGGTCGAGCAAGGACCGCACGATCAAGAACGCCATCCTGCGCGGCAGGGCGTTCGCCAACGCGCGCATCAACGAGAAGATCGTCGCGCGCCTGGCCACCGTGAAGATGGAGCAGGTCGAGGCATGACGAAGCCGTTCGGCCGCGGCACGCGTATCGCCGGCACGGGGCGCGCGGTGCCGGAGCAGGTGCTGACCAACAAGGACCTCGAGAAGCTCGTCGACACCAGCGACGAGTGGATCGTGCAGCGCACGGGCATCCGCGCGCGCCACAAGGCGGACGAGCACGAGACCGTGTTCAGCCTCGGCCGCGACGCGCTGCTGAAGGCGCTGGAGGCCTCGGGCACGAACCCGGCCGACCTCGACATGGTGATCGTCGCGACCGTGAGCGGCGAGATGCTGTGCCCCTCGACCGCGGCGCGCATCTCCGAGGCCGTCGGCGCCGACGACGCGGCGGTGTTCGACATCGCCGCGGCGTGCAGCGGCTTCCTCTACGCGCTGAACATGGCCGACACCATGATCCGCTGCGGACGCGCCGAGCGCATCGCGATCGTCGGCGTCGAGGTGCTCACGAGGCTCGTCGACTGGGACGACCGCACGGTGTCGATCATCTTCGGCGACGGCGCCGGCGCGGCGGTGGTGGTGGCCGACCCCGACCCGGCGCGCGGCTGCGTCCACCAGACCATGCACGGCGACGGCCGCATGTGGCGCACGCTCTACCACCCGCGCAACCCGCGCGAGGTGCCCGAGGCCGACGCCGCGAACCCGATCCGGCTCGGCCACCTGCGCATGCACGGCCGCGAGATCTACAAGTTCGCGGTGACGCGCTTCCAGGAGGCGATCAAGGACGCGCTCGACCGCACGGGGCTCGCGGTCGGCGACGTGCAGCAGTACATCTGCCACCAGTCGAACCAGCGGATCATCGAGAGCGCGGTCGAGAAGCTCTCGCTGCCGCCCGAGCGCGTCTACGTGAACATCGACCGCTACGGCAACACGAGCGCGGCGAGCATCCCGATCTGCCTCGACGAGCTGTACCGGGCCGGCCGCATCGAGCCGGGCAAGCCCATGATCCTCGTCGCGTTCGGCGCGGGGGTGACGTGGGCATCGTGCGTGTGGAACGCCTGAGCGCCGCGACGCACGCGGCGAGAGAGGATTCGGAGATGAGCAACGCAGTCGTCTACCTGTGCCCGGGCCAGGGCGCGCAGGCCGTGGGCATGGGCAAGGCATGGGTCGAGCAGAGCGCCGCCGCGGCCAACCTGTTCCGCACCGCCGACGAGGCCGTGAGCCTGGGCGCCGCGCGCCTGAGCGACCTCTGCTTCGCGGGCCCGCAGGAACAGCTCAACCGCACCGACGCCAGCCAGCCCGCGCTCTTCACGTGCGGCATGGCGTGCCACGCCGCGCTCCAGGAGCGCCTGGCCGGCACCGAGACCTTCGCGGCGAACGGGCTCTCGCTGGGCGAGTACACGGCGCTGTGCATCGCGGGCGCGTTCAGCTTCGCGGACGGCCTGCGGCTGGTCGCCACGCGCGGCCGCCTCATGCAGCAAGCCGCCGAGTCGTCGAAGGGCGGCATGGTCGCCCTCATCGGCGCGGACGAGGCGCAGGCCACCGAGCTGTGCGCGGCCGCGGCGGGCGGCGAGGTGCTGGTGCCCGCCAACTTCAACGCCCCGGGCCAGATCGTGGTGTCGGGCTCGAACGGCGCCTGCGACCGCGCGGTCGAGGTGGCCGGGAAGATGGGCCTGCGGGCCACGCGGCTGGCGGTCGCGGGCGCGTTCCACAGCCCCCTGATGGCCCCCGCGGCCGAGGGGATGGCGCGCGCGCTCGAGCACGTCGAGCTGCGCTCCCTGCAGCTGGACGTCTGGAGCAACGTGACCGGCCTCCGGCACGCCCGCAACGACGCCGCGGCCCTCAAGAAGCTGCTGGTGGACCAGATCGTGTCCCCGGTACGATGGGCCCAGTCCTGCGCCGACCTGATCGAGGCGGCCAAGGCGGCGGGCGGCGCGTCGTACCACGAACTGGCGCCGAACACCGTCCTCAAGGGACTCATGCGCCGCATCGACCGCGGCACCGAGGTGACCACCCATGACGAGCCGAAGCGCGAACCCGTTGCCTGACCGAACCGCCGGCGCCCGACGCACGTTCCGCGCCGGCATCGCCGCGCTCGCGTGCGCGCTCGCCGCGCTCGCGCCCCTCGCCGGGTGCGGCGAGGAGGAGCAGCAGGTCG
>CAMDUT010000136.1 GCA_945877905.1 Phycisphaera mikurensis NBRC 102666
GTCGGCGCCGGCTCCGGATACGCGAGCGCGGTGCTTGCCTGCCTCGCCGCGGACGTCACGGCCGTCGAACGCCACCCGGCGCTGGCCGAGCTCGCGCGCATCCGCCTCGAGCGACTCGGGTTTCGCAAGATCACGGTGCTCCAGGGCGACGGCTCGGTCGGCGTGCCCACCCGTGCGCCGTTCGACGCCATCGTCGTCTCGGCCGGGGGGCCGGACGTCCCACCGCACCTGGTCGAGCAGCTCGCGCCCGGTGGCCGGTTGGTGATCCCGGTGGGCCACCGTCCCCAGGAGCAGGAGCTCCTCCGCATCACGAGGCAGCCCGACGGGGTGCTCCGCCGCGAGTCGCTCGGCGCGGTGCGCTTCGTTCCGCTCGTCGGCGCGGCTGGCTGGACCGCCGGGCCCGCCGTGCCCCTGCCGCGACGCCGCGCGGCGAGGGGACCCACCGTGCGCGCCGAGGTCGCCGCCGCCGCCATCGACGTCGCGTGCGAGCCGTTCGGCACGATCGAGTCGCTCGACCTCGCGCCGCTGATGGCGCGCATCGGCGGCGCGCGCGTCGTCCTGATCGGCGAGTCGACGCACGGAACCAGCGAGTTCTACCGGCTGCGCGCGCGCATCACGCGCGAGCTCATCGAGCGCAAGGGCTTCTCGGTCATCGCGCTGGAGGCGGACTGGCCGGACGCGGCGGTCGTCGACCGGCACGCGCGCGGCCTCGCGTCCGCCGAGGAGCGCTCGCGCGCCTTCCCGCGCTTCCCGTCGTGGATGTGGCGCAACCGCGAGACGGCGGAGTTCGTCGACTGGCTTCGCGCGCGCCACGGACGGCCCGGCCTGCCGCCCGCGCGGATCCGCGGGCTCGACATCTACGCCATGCACCGTTCCATCGAGGCGGTGCTCGCGTTCCTCGACGCGAACGACCCGGTCGCGGCCGCGCGCGCGCGCCGGAGGTACGGCTGCCTCGCGCCGTGGTCAGACGACCCCGCGCGGTACGGCCGCGCCGTGACCGCCGGAACGCTGGACGGCTGCGAGCGCCAGGCGGTCGAGGCGCTCGAGGAGCTCCTTCGCACCCGTCTCGACGGCTCGCGGGCGCCCCACGACGACCTCTTCGACGCGCAGCGGAACGCGGCGCTCGTGCGCAGCGCGGAGCGGTACTACCGCGCCATGTACGTCGGGTCGCGCGATTCATGGAACCTGCGCGATGCGCACATGTTCGAGACGCTCCAGGCCGCGGTCGAGCACGCGGGCCCGGGCACGCGCGCAGTGGTGTGGGCCCACAATTCGCACGTCGGCGACGCGGCCGCCACCGACATGGGCGCGCGCGGCGAGACCAGCCTGGGGTCGCTCGCGCGCACCGCGTTCGGAGACGGCGCCTACCTCATCGGCATGGGGACCGACCGGGGCACCGTCGCGGCGGCGCACGAGTGGGACGGGCCGATGGAGGTGCGCGAGCTGCGCCACTCGCACCCTGGGAGCTACGAGCGCGCCTGCGCGCTCGCGCACCCGGGGCCCTTCCTCCTCCCGATGCGCGGGCTCGGGCGCGACGCGATCCGCGAGGCCCTGGCGCAGCCGATGCTCGAGCGCGCCGTGGGCGTCGTGTACCGGCCCGACACCGAGCGCGCGAGCCATTACTTCTCCGCGTCGCTGCCCGCGCAGTTCGACGAGTGGGCATGGTTCCCGGAGACGAACGCCGTCGACGCCGCCCCGTGCGCCGCGACCGAGGACCTCGATCCCGGCACGTACCCGTTCGGTCTCTGAGGCGCGCAAACGCGGAAACATCCCGCGTTCGCGACGCTTCAAATCCCGCGATACCCCCTCCATAGTGTGGGCTCAGCCCGGTTGGAAACGGCCCGAGCGCTCGGGCCTCGGGCACGATCGCGGCGCCGCGCGCCGCACGGAGGAACCATGCCCATCACCGCATCGCCAATGGTCAAGTCGGACGTCCGCATCCGGGCGGACGTCGTCTCGGAGATCGAGTGGGATCCCTTCGTCCGCGACGTCCCGGTGAAGGTCGCGGTCGAGTCCGGCGTCGTCACGGTGACCGGCCAGGCGCCTTCGCTGGCCTCGCGCGTCAGCCTGGTGGACGCGGTGCACCGCGTGCAGGGCGTGCTCGACGTCGTCGACGAGATGACCGTGGCCCCGACGGCGCAGACCATGCGCAGCGACGCCGACATCGCGCGCGCCGTCCGGGACAGCCTCCAGTGGGACGCGTACCTGCCGGACGACCGAATCGCGTGCACCGTCTCGGGCGGCGTCGTCACGCTGCGCGGGACCGTCGACACCTGGGCGCACCGGGGCGATGCCGAGCGCGCCGTCTCGCGGATCTCGGGCGTCCGGCAGGTGGTGAACCGGATGACGGTCGAGACCAGGCCCATCGACCCCGCCGCGATCCGGCTCCAGATCGAGCGCGCGCTCGAGCGCCGCGCGGAGCGCGAGGCGCGCAAGATCACGGTCGCCGTCAAGGACGGCGTAGTCACGCTCGGCGGAACCGTCCAGAGCTGGGCCGACCGGAACGCCGTCGAGCGGGTCGCGGGATCCGCCGCGGGCGTCACGGGGATCGACGACCGGCTCGTGGTCGACCCGTACTCCTGAGCGATCGCCGGAAATGACGGCCGCGCGTCCGCGCACACGCACGAACACGCACACGAACGAAAGGAACGCCATGACCCTCACGATCTCGCGCCGCACGGCGCCCACCGATTCGCAGCTCAACCGCTTCCGCGAGGAGATGGAGCGGACCATCGAGACCATGCTCACCGAGCCGATCATCGAGCCGAAGCTCTTCCGCATCGAGGGATGGGCTCCGCTCGTCGACGTCAGCGAGTCGGACGCCGAGTTCATCGTGCGGGCCGAGGTGCCCGGAATGAACGAGGCCGACCTCGAGCTCTCCATGGTCGGGAACGCGCTGCTGATCGCCGGCGAGAAGCGCGCGGAGGAGGAGACCTCCGGCGAGGACTGGTACCGGAGCGAGCGCCGCTTCGGATCGTTCCGGCGCATCGTCGACCTGCCTCAGACGGTCGACCCCGATCGCGCGTCGGCCGAGATGACGGACGGCATGCTGACGGTCCGCGTCCCGAAGCGGCCCGAGGTGCGCCCGAAGAGCATCCCGATCTCGCCCGCCGGCGAGGCCGGCAAGCCGAAGCGCTGAGCGCCGAAGCGCGCGCAGCCAGCGAGGGGCGGCCGCCCGGGAGGGAGGCGGCCGCCCCGCGGCGAGGCCCGTGCCCGGCGTCAGGGGCACGGTCCCCACGCCGCAAGCAGCCGCGCGAGGTCGAGGCCGTCGGTGACGCCGTTTTCGTCGAAGTCAAGGTCGGAGTCGCGCCCCCATGCAGCGAGCAGGACCCCGAGGTCCGAGGCGTCGATCGATCGGTCGCCGTTGACGTCTCCCGGGCACGGGACCGCGCCGCCGGGAAGGGTGCCCCATGCCACCAGGCTGGTCGGCAGGATCCCGGGGATGGCCGTGGTGGCGACGCACCCGACCTCGACGCTCGCGCCGGGCGCGATCACCTCGTTCCACGCGAGGTTCGTCACCTCGTAGCGGGATCCGTCGCGCGTGAACGCGCCGCCCCACAGGCTTCCGATGTCCGCGCCCCAATCGAAGCCAAGTCTCCAGCCCCGCACCTCGCGGGTCGAGTTGTTCGTCAGCGTGATGCTCGCCTGGCCGCCGCCGGTCCATTGGTTCGTCCATGCGAATGCCGCCGCCAGCGGAGCGAGCACGGGATCCGACCCCTCACCGCCGTCGCCGTAATCGACGCCGCCGAAGTCGAGGTCGCTCGTCGAGAAGAACACCTCCGCGGCGGGATCGACGCGCTGCCACACGACGAAGAGCACGTGCCGGCCCACCCGCTCGGGGATCTCGAGCGTCATGTAATAACTGAGCCCCGCGCCGGTGGTGCCGCAGTGGCAGTCCCCGCTCGACTTGCCGCAGGACCCACGGAGCTCGGCGGTCTCCCCGCCGGGGATCTCGACCACGTCGTCCCACCGCAGCGCCTGCCGGGGGTCGTACCCCGGACGCGTGATGAAGGCCCGGAAGAAGCTCGGCTCGTGCGGGGTGGTCGCGTAGAACCGGCACACGCGTGCGCCCGCCGTCATGGGCGTCGCGAACCAGTCGGTGCGCGCAAGGTCGAGGCCCGCGTACTTCGTGCGCCCCGCACCGGCCAGTTGGCCGTCCGGGATCGCCGCACGGTAGTCGTAGCCGGGGATGTTGCGCGAAACCTCGTGCCAGTCGTAGAACGCCTGCGTGCCCGAGACCGCGATCGCGGCCCGTGCCGCGTCGGTCTGCGGCGTCATGGGGCCGTCGAGGAAGATCTTGTAGCTGCGGCTCGGCGGGTCCGCCATGGAACCGTGCCCGAACGCAGGCAGCGAGGCGAGCACCGACAAGGTGGCTGTGGCGACGAACGCGACGATCGAGCGCATCATGGACTCCTTTGCGACGGGGGGTTCCACGCCCTCCCATGACTGCTACGCCGCGACGCAGGAAAAGGTCAGCGGAATTCGGGAGCGGCCGCGGGTCGTGCGCCCCATCCGGGGCCGAGAACCCCGCTCACGCCCGGCCCGTGCAACGCTGCGCCCAGGCCGAACGCAGGGCCGCGTGGAACCGGGCACCGTATGCATGGGCGTCCATCAGCGCCGAACTCGCCATCCGCGCACGAAGCCCGGCCCGGATGCGCGCGAGCCCGTCGGGGTCGCCCGCGAGCCGCACCGCCGTCGCCACGAACCCGTCCGCGTCGCCGGCGGCCCACTCCGGGTGGCCCGTCGCCGCGACCAGGCTCGCCGACACGCGGGCGGCGTGCCGGTCGCCGAGCATGCACACGACGGGCACGCCCATCCACATCGCCTCGCACGTCGTCGTGGTTCCGTTGTACGGGACGGTGTCGAGCGCCACGTGAACGTGCGAATAGAGCGCCAGGTGGTCGACGCGCGACGCCGTGCGCGCCACCAGCTCGAGCCGCTCCGCGGGGATGCCCGCGGCGGCCATGCGAGCCGCCACCGATTCGCGGACCGCGGGGTCCGCGAGCGACGCCGACTTCATGAGCATGCGCGAGCCGGGCACCGCCGCGAGCGCGCGCGCCCAGAGCGCCGCGCACTCGTCCCCCACCTTCGCGGCGTTGTTGAAGGACGCGAAGGTGACGGGCGCCCCGGTCGGCGGCATCACGGGCTCCGGCGCGCCCTCCGGGGCCCGATAGCACAGGAAGCACGGGTCGATCCGCAGGAGCCGCTCGGTGCAGTGCGCCTCGGATCCGGGCGGGTCGGTGATCGAGTCGACCATCCGCCACCCGACCGCGGGGAGCCCGGTGGTGCTCGGGTAGCCGATCGCGGTGACGATCACGGGTGCCGGCGCGGACCGAAGCGCCCCGAGCCGCGAGCCCGACGTGTGGCCCGAGAGCTCCACCAGCACGTCGATCCCGCGCGCCCGGATGGCCTCGTCGAGCGCGTCGTCGGTGAGCTTCCACGCATCCACCCATTCCGCGAAGCGGCCGCGCAGCCGTGCGGCGACCGCGTCGCCCTTGCCTGCGACCATGGTCGAGAACGCGACGCACGTCGAGCCATCGGGCACCGTGTCCAGGATCGCGTCCACGAAGAATGCCACCGAGTGGTCCTTCAGGTCGCCCGAGAGGATCCCGATCCGCAACGGGCGGCCGGGGTCCGGGTCGGTTCGCGCGGCGTCGCGCGCAGGCGGGCACGCCGCGCCGAACGCACGATGCTCGCGCGCGAGCTCGACCGCGGGCACCGACGCGTAGTTCATGTACAGGAGGAGCTGCGACCGGAGCCGTGCGTCGCCCGGCGCCAGGGCCACCGCCTCCCGCGCGGCCTCGACCGCCTCGTCCATCCGCCCGGCGTTCTTCAGCGCGCCGGCGAGCGCGTTGCGCGCGGCCGCGGATCCGGGGTCGAGTTCAACCCCGCGCCGCCCGGCGGCCACACCGTCCCCCGACCGCCCGACGCGCGGCAGCGTTCCCGCAAGCGAGATCCACGCGAGCGGGTTGCGCGGGTCCGCGGCCGTGGCGCGCTCCCACGCAGCCACCGCGTCGTGCAGGCGGTCCATGAACGACAGCGTGACGCCCAGCGTGTTGAGGAACGACCCGTTCGCCGGCTGCAGCGCCGTCGCGCGCTCGGCCTGGCGCAGCGCCTCGTCGAGACGCCCGGTGCCCCACAGGAGCACCGCCATCAGGTTCATGAGCTCCGGGTCGCGCGGATGCAGCCGCTGCTGCACGCGCACCATGGCGATCGCGTCGTCGGCCTTCCCGGCCGCCTGCATCGCCATCGCGCGGTCCCAGGCGGACGGGCCCATGCGACTCAGCCTCGGTCCGCCGCGCTCATCGCCGCACCGCCACCACCTCGAGCAGGCGCCTCGAGTACGACCGCACGAATCCGGCCGGCCAGTGCCACAGCGGATCGGCGGGCCGGGCCGCACCGCGTCGAACGCTCCGTGCAGCGGCTTCGGGATCGGGCCGGACATCAGGTCGAACCCGTGCACCTCGACGTCCGGGCGCGCGTGCGGCGCGGCGCGCGCGCGCCTGGGCCGCGAACGCGGGCGAAAGCTCGAGCCCCGCGACGGCGCCCGCCGGCCCCACCAGCGCCAGCCGGTCGCGCTCGGCGCCGTGCGTTCC
>CAMDUT010000137.1 GCA_945877905.1 Phycisphaera mikurensis NBRC 102666
TGCGGCGGGGAGGCCTCGTTGGCGCCCGCCATCAGCACGTCGTCGGGCACGGCCGCGGGGTACTCGCCGAACTCCTGGAAGTAGGCGTCGCAGGCCTTCGCGAACTCCTCCATCGTGCCCTGCGTCGTGGTCACCTTGCTGCGCGTGAGGACCTTGCCGAGGGCGGGAAGCAGCAGGCCGATCAGGAGCGCGATGATGCCGATGACCACCAGCAGCTCGACGAGCGTGAAGGCGCGCGGCGTACGGCGGACCGGGGCATGGGCCCCGCTGGTGGCGGCGTGATCGTTCATGGTTCGGGCCTCTCGGGGAAAGTATACGGAGGCGGGTTGCCGGTTGATGCGCCGCCGGTCGGGCGCCGCGGGCGAGCTGGCCTCGCGCGGCCCGCGTGCCTCACGCCCCGAGCTGCCGGAGCCCTTCGTACACCCCGCAGGCCACCGCCGTCGCGAGGTTCAGGCTTCGCGCGCGCGGGTCGTCGCGCATGGGCAGCGTGACGAGGTGCTCGGGACCGAAGGTCGCCTCGGCCCACGCGTGCACCTCGTCCGGCAGGCCGCCGTTCTCCTGCCCGAAGAGCAGGTAGTCGCCCTCGGCGAAGCCCGCGTCCCAGTGTGGGCGGCGGCTCCTCGTCGTGTAGAGCCACAGCCGCGCGGGGCGCTCCGTCGCGACGAAGGCCTCCCACGACGCGTGCTCGACGCAGTCGACGTGCTCCCAGTAGTCGAGCCCCGCGCGGCGGCGCGCCTTCTCGTCCATGGCGAAGCCGATGGGGTGGACGACGTGCAGGCGGCAGCCCGTGGCCATGCAGGTGCGCCCGATGTTGCCCGTGTTGTTCGGGATCTGCGGCCGGAACAGCACCACGTGCAGGCGGGGTTGCGGGCGGGCGACGGTCACCGGACGCGGGGTATACTCCCCGGATCATGTGGCCCGTCCTCTTCGCCAACGCAGCGTGGGTTGTCTTCCTCTCGATCTGGGCGCTCGTCTACTTCGCGGGCGCCAAGGGCGAGCAGGACTCCGCGCGCGGCAAGTGACGCGGGACGCAGGGCCCCAGTAGCTCAGTTGGATAGAGCACCGGTTTCCTAAACTGGAGGTCGCGCGTTCGAGCCGCGCCTGGGGCGTTCATCCGGTCGGGCGGGCGATCGGTGCGCGGTCACAGCTCCCCCACCCGCCTCGGGTGCGCGGCCAGCCACCGCACGCCGGCCTCCATGCGCTCGCCGAGCAGGGCGCACACGGTGCGCAGGTTGCGCAGGAACGCGTCCTGCACGGGCTCGGGGTGGTCGACGAGGTCGGTGACGGCCTTCACCGCGACGAAGGGGACGCCGCACTGGGCGCACACCTGCGCGATGGCGCAGGCCTCCATGTCCTTGGCCGAGACGCGCTCGCGCTCGAAGAACGCGAGCTCGTCATCGGTGGCGTCGAGGCTGTTGCCGGTGCTCACGACGCCCGGGCGCGCGCCGATCGCCGCCGCGAGGCGCGGGGCCGGGGTCGCCGGCCAGCGCCCGGCCGCCTGCAGCGCGAAGCGCTCGATCGGGATGCGCCGGTCGTGGTAGAGGAGGGGCCCCTCGGACACGTAGAGGCTGCCGACCGTGCCGCCGCGCGCCGCGAACCCGCCGCAGGTACCGGCGTTGAGGACGAGGTCGGGGGCGAGCTTGCGGATGGTCATGTACGCGGCCAGGGTGGCTGCGTCGGTCCCCACGCGGTCGGTGCCGCAGCGCGGGTCGGGGCCGTTCACGAGGACGTCGACGTGGAGCGTGCCGACCGTGCCGGCGAAGTGCCTCGGCCGCAGCGCGGGGTCGACCGCCGGCTGCTCCGCGAGCATGAGGCGCTCGATGAGCGGCTCGGCCTCGCTTGCGAGGGCGTACAGCACCGCGACGCGCTCGATGGTGGTCTCGGCGGGGTCGGGGTCGGGCGCGGTGTGCATGGAAAGAACATACGCCGGGCGGGGCCGGCGCATGTTCGGGGGAAGGTGCCGATGGGCGGAGTCGAACCGCCGACCTAGGGTTTATGAATCCCTCGCTCTAACCATCTGAGCTACATCGGCATGCACGGAATGTCGGATCGCGGATGATAGCGCGGTCAGGCGCGCACCGGGGCGCCTGCGGCGGTGGCGGTCCGCACCCAGCGACGGCCGAGCTCGGTGGACGCGAATTCCGGCTCGCGGCGGGCGATGGCGGCCGCCACGAGGCCCATGAACATGGGCTGCGGGTCCAGCGGACGGCTCGTGAGCTCGGGGTGGAACTGCGCGCCCACGAAGTACGGGTGCGCCGAGAGCGGCAGCTCCAGCACCTGCATGATGGGGTGCTTCGGGTGCCGCCCGCTGAACACCATGCCGCCCGCGGCCAGCGCGTCGACCATGCGGGGGTCGACCTCGTAGCGGTGGCGGAAGCGCTCGCGCACCGTGGGGCGCGCCGCGTAGAGCATCGAGGCGAGCGTGCCGGGCTCGATCTGCACGTCCTGCGCGCCCAGGCGCATCGTGCCGCCCATGATGCCCTCGATCTTCTTCTGGTCGGGCAGCTCGCTGATGACGGGCCGCTGCGTGGCGGGGTCGAACTCGGTGCTGTGCGCGTCGGCCCAGCCGAGCACGTTGCGGGCGTGCTCGATGACCGCGACCTGGAAGCCGAGGCAGATGCCCAGGAACGGCACGCGCTCGAGCCGTGCCGCCTGCACGCAGAGGATCTTGCCCTCGACGCCGCGCATGCCGAAGCCGCCCGGCACGATCACGCCGTCGAAGCGCGAGACCAGCTCGCGCGCCCGGGCGAGCGTCGCGACGTCGCTCGTGTCGAGCCACTCGACCTCGGCGTCGGCGCCGAGCTCGGTGGCGCAGTGCTCGATCGCCTTGTCGATGCTGGCGTAGGCGTCCCGGAGGCTCGCGTACTTGCCGAGGACCCCGATGCGTGCCTTGTGCGCGCGCGGCGCGGCCATGCGCTGCGTGTAGGCGCTCCAGCGGACGCGCTCGCGGTCCTCCTGCACGGTGTTCACGCGGTCGTGCAGCTCGAGGATGGAGAGGATCTCGCGGTCGAGGCCCGCCTCGCGCATGGCGTCGGGGATCGAGTAGATGCTCGTGCGGTCGTGCATCGAGAAGATGCGCCGCATCGGGACGTTCGAGAACATCGCGATCTTCTGCATCACCTTGTCGTTGACCGGGTTCTTGGCCCGGCAGGCGATGAGCTGCGGCTGGACGCCCGCCTCCATGAGGCGCTTGATGCCGAGCTGCGCGGCCTTCGACTTCTGCTCGCCGAGGATCGAGGGCTCGAGGATGTAGGTGAGCGCGACGAAGCAGCAGTTCTCGGGGCCCTCCTCGAAGGCGAGCTCGCGCAGCGCCTCGATGTAGAAGCCGTTCTCGTAGTCGCCGGCCGTGCCGCCCACCTCGACGAAGACCACGTCGCAGGGCTTGCCGTCGTTGCCCGTCATCGCCAGCTGGCGCAGGCGCAGCTTCACCGCGCCCGTGACGTGCGGGATCATCTGCACGTCGCGGCCGAGGTAGCCGCCGCGGCGCTCGCGCTCGAGGATCTCGGTGTAGATCTGCCCCGCGGTCACGAAGTTGCGGCGCGAGAGGTTCTGGTTCAGGACGCGTTCGTAGGTGCCGAGGTCCATGTCGGTCTCGAGGCCGTCCTCGAGCACGAACACCTCGCCGTGGCGGTACGGGTTGAGCGTGCCGCTGTCGATGTTCAGGTAGCCCTCCATCTTGATGGGGGCGACCGTGAGTCCCTTGTCCTTGAGGAGCTTGGCGAGCGAGCTCGAGAAGATGCCCTTGCCGAGGCCGCTCATCACCGTGCCGATGACGACGACGTACTTCGTCCGGCCGGGCTGGTAGCCGCGCGGGGTGGGGCTGTAGGCCTCGTTGGACTCGTCCGAGGCGCCGAACTGGGCGAGGAACCCGGCCGACGCGGGGTCGGGATTCGGGTCAAGCTGCCGGTGATGTGCGCCGTGGCCGTCCGTGAGGGGCATGGCATACGGTAGCACGGGGGCGAGGGGGCGTTCAAACACGCGGTTTTCCGCAGGCAGCGTGACGGTCGGCGCGCACCGGGGTAGGGTTCCCCCATGGGAACGCACGCGCCCGCCGCAACGACCGTCCGCACCTGGTTGACGCGGGGCGCAATGGCGCTCGCGGCCGTGGCCGCGGCCGGCACGCCCGTGGCGCCGGCGCGCGCATCCGCCGAGGCCGAGTGCGGGTGCCTCGCGCACCGGCTCGAGCGCGGCGAGCTGCGCGCGTGGCGCGCGGCGCCCGGCGAGGGGAAGGGCGGCGCGTTCGACGCCGCGAACGGGCGCGACCACCGGAACTTCCCGCCCGACCCGCAGGTCGAGTATCGCGCGATGCGGCTCGAGCTCGACTTCCCCGACCTCGCCGCGGGCCGGTTCACCGGCGTGCAGCGGCTGCAGGTGGCCCCGATCGGGGTGCCGGTGCAGGCGCTGCGCCTCGACGCCGAGGGGCTTCGCATCGAGGCGGTGGAGGTCGACGGCGCGCCCGCGGAGTTCGCGCACGACGGGTCGGTGCTCGTGATCCGCTTCCCGCGGCCGCTGGTGGCCGTGGCGGGCGCGGCGGGTGCCCGCGCGGCGGCGACCGAGGTGGTGGTGCGGTACGCGGGCGAGCGGCCGATCGACGGGCTGACGTTCAGCTCGGCGACGCCCGAGGTGCCCGGCGCGGCACCGGCGCGCGGCGCCGAGGTGCACACGCAGGGCCAGACCGAGACGAACCGGTACTGGTTCCCGATCCACGATTTCCCGAACGTCCGCGTGCCCACCGAGCTCGTGGTCACCGTGCCGAAGGGGCTGCAGGCCAGCGCGAACGGCGCGCTGGTCTCGCACGAGGCGAGGGGCGACCGCGAGACCTGGCACTGGAGGCAGGAGAAGCCGCACGTTCCCTACCTGGTGTCGCTGGTGATCGGCGACTTCGACCGCGTGGAACTGCCGAACCCGCTGAGCAGGGTGCCCATGGCCGTGTGGGCGCCGAAGGGGCGCGGGGCCGACGCGCTCGCGACGTACGCGAACACCGACCGGATGATGAAGGTCTTCGAGCGCGCGTTCGGGCAACCCTACCCGTGGGCGCGCTACGACCAGCTGATCGTCCGCAACTTCGGCGCGGGCGGGATGGAGAACACGAGCGTCACCACCATGATGCCGACCGCCGTGCACGACGAGGCCGCGCGCGCCGAGCAGGACCTCGACGGGCTCATCAGCCACGAGCTGTGCCACCAGTGGACCGGCGACCTGGTCACGTGCCGCAGCTGGGAGCACATCTGGCTGAACGAGGGCTGGGCCACGTACGGGACGACCCTGTGGATGGAGGAGCGCGACGGCGCCGACGGCTACTGGGACAGCGTGCTCGGCAACGCGCGCGTGGCGCGCACGGACGTGCCCGGCGCGCCCGAGGCGATGTGCAGCCCCGTGTACGAGCGCGCGGGCCAGACGTTCAGCCGGCCCGCGAACCCGTACCCGAAGGGCGCGTCGATCCTGCACATGCTGCGGCGCATGCTGGGGGACGAGGTGTTCTTCCGCGGCGTCCATGCGTACATGGCCCGCCACGCGCTGGGGCTCGCCGAGACGCACGACTTCCGCCGCGCGATGGAGGAGGCGAGCGGCCTGGGGCTCGAGTGGTTCTTCGACCAGTGGTGCTTCCGGCCGGGGTCGCCGGTCGTGAAGGCCGCGCTCTCCTACGACGCCGCGTCGCGCACCCTCACGGTGCGCGCCGAGCAGGTGCAGCAGGTGGATGCGCGCACGCCGGCGCTGCGGATCCGGATCCCGGTGTGGGTGCGCACGGCGGGCGGCGACCGCGTGGTGCCGTTCGAGATGCGTGACCGCGCGGCGACCGCGAGCGCGGTGCTCGACGGACCGCCCGTGGCCGCGTGGGTGGACCCGTGGCTCGAGGCGCTCAAGGTCGTCGAGGTGGACCAGCCCGAGGCGTGGACGCTGGGCGCCGTGGATGCCGCACCCACGCACGCCGCGCGCCGCCAGGCGCTGGCGCAGGCGGCGAAGGCGGGGACGCCCGCGGTGCTCGCCACGCTGGCTCGGGTCGCCGGCGACGCCGCGGCGCGCCACACCATGCGCATCGACGCGGTCGAGGCGCTTGCGGCGCTCGGCACGCCCGAGTCGAAGCAGGCGGTGCTGGCGCTCGCCAAGGGCGCGATCGAGGACCCGCGCGTGCGCGCGGCCTCGGTGCGCGCCCTCGCCAAGTGCGACGCGGCGGACGCGGTGCCCGTGCTTCGCGCGGCGGTCGCGGCGGGCGGCGGGGCGCCGCGCAGTTACGCGGTGCGCACGGCGGCGGTCGAGGCGCTCGCGGACCTCGGCGCGAAGGAGGCGCTTCCCGACGTGCGGCCGCTGGTGGCCGAGGCGAGCCACGGCGAGTCCGTGTCGCAGGCCGCGCTGCGGTTCGTGGCGAGGTTCGGCGATGCATCGGACCTCCCCGCGGCGCAGTCGCGGTGCGCGCTCGGGATCGCGGACCGCGCGCGGCCGACGGCGGTGGACGCGGTGGCCGAGCTCGCCAAGCGCGCGGACGGCGAGGCGCGCGCGGCCGCGGAGGCGTTCCTCGTGAGGTTGGTGGAGGACCCGGAGGAGCGCACCGCGATGTCGGCGGGCGCGGCGCTTGGGCAGCTCAGGTGCCG
>CAMDUT010000138.1 GCA_945877905.1 Phycisphaera mikurensis NBRC 102666
GGGCAGCACCTCGGCGACCAGGTCCGCGCCCATGAAGTCCCACGCGGGCATGTCGGTGGTGCCGCTGCCGGCCACCGACTCGTAGCCCTGCAGGCGCAGCCGGACGTCGTACGTCCCGTCGAACGTGAACTGGATGCGGGCCGGCGTCCGTCCGACCTCGCGGCCGTTCAGCGTGAGGATCGCGCCGGGCGGCGTGGTGGTCACCTCGATCTCGCGGCGCACGCAGCCGCCGAGCGCCGCGCCCGCCGCGAGCACGGCCATCGCGGCCGCGCGGGCGGCTGGGCGAAGGGCTTCGGTGCCTCGCATGCGCATGCGCGCAGGCTACTACACTCCCCCGATGCCGTTGCTGGAAGCCGAAGGGCTCGTCAAGAGCTACAACGACCGTCGCGTGGTGGACGGCGTCGGCTTCACCGTCGGCGAGGGCGAGATCGTCGGGCTGCTCGGGCGCAACGGCGCCGGCAAGACCACGAGCTTCCGCATGACCATCGGGATGATCACGCCCGAGGCCGGGCGCGTCGCGTTCGCCGGCAACGACGTGACCATGCTGCCGATGTACCGGCACGCGCTCGCGGGCATGGGCTACCTCGCGCAGGAGCCCTCGGTGTTCCAGCGCCTCACGTGCGAGGAGAACCTGCTCGCGATCCTCGAGCTGCAGCCCCTGTCGAAGGCGCAGCGGAAGGAGCGCGCCCGCGGGCTGCTGGAGCAGTTCCACCTCGAGCACAAGGCGGGCGAGGAGGCGCGGACGTGCTCCGGCGGCGAGCGCCGGCGGCTCGAGATCGCGCGCGCGCTGATCAACCGCCCGCGCATCCTGATGCTCGACGAGCCGTTCGCGGCGGTCGACCCGCACACGGTCGAGGACCTCCAGGAGGAGGTGCGCAAGCTCACGTCCGAGGGCATCTCGGTGCTCGTGACCGACCACAACGTCCAGCAGACGCTCCGGATCTGCGACCGCGCCTACATCATCCACGAGGGCCGCAACCTGCGCGACGGCCTCCCGAAGGACATCATCAACGACCCCGTGGTGCGCAACGCGTACCTCGCGAGCACCTTCCGCGGCGACGAGTTCGGCTGAGGACCCGGCGCGCGCGCGCGATTCGCGGTCAGCCGGCGGCCGGCACGCGCTCGACCCGGATGCGCTGGACCGCGGCGGGCGTGGCCTCGAGCACCGTGAAGCGCATGCCGGACTCCGTGAAGGCGTCTCCCGCCCGCGGGATGGACCCGAAGCGCGAGAGCACGAACCCCGCCACCGTCTCGTAGCCTTCGTCCTCGGGGATCTCGAGCGCCAGCGCGGCGTTGAGGTCCGCCACCGGGGCATGGCCGCTGGCCTCGATCGCGCCGTCCGCCGCCGTCCAGAGCGTGGGCGCCGAGTCGGACGCCGGCTCGTGCTCGTCGCGGATCTCGCCCACCAGTTCCTCGAGGATGTCCTCGATGGTGACCAGGCCGGCGGTGCCGCCGAACTCGTCGACCACGATCGCCACGTGCACCTTGGACTGCTGGAAGTCCCGCAGCTGCTCCTGGATGGGCTTCGACTCGGGCACGCGCATCGGCTGGCGCAGGAGCGGCCGGAGCCGGAAGTCCGAGCTCGGGCGGCCGAGGAAGCGCACCAGGTCCTTCACGTACAGGATGCCCTGGACGTGGTCGAGGCTGCCCGAGTGCACCGGGATGCGGGAGTGCCCGCTGCCGATCGCGAACTCGCGCACGGCCTCGAGGTCGTCGGTGTAGGCGATCGCCTCGATGCGCGGCCGTGGCGTCATGACTCCGCCGACGGTGGCGTCGCCGAGCGTCACGGCGTTCTCGAGGATCTCGGCCGCGTGCTCGTCGATCAGCCCCTGGCGCTGCGTGTCCTCGATCGCGCTCACGAGCTCGTCCTCGCTGCGCTCGCCCGGGTCGGCGCGGCCGACCGACGACCCGACCACGCGGTCCACCCCGCGCGCGAGCGCGCGCACCGGCAGGAGCGCCGCGTGGAGCACGTGGAGCGGAAGCAGGAACCGGGCGATCACCGCGGCCGGGGCATGGCGCGCGAACGCGCCCGCCGCCACGGACGTGAACACCCAGAGGAGGAGCACCGCCACCGCCCACGCGGCGAAGAGCCGCTCGACCGTCAGCGGTTCGTCGAACCCGGCGAACGCGGCGAACACGCAGGCCACGAACCCGATGCGCAGCACCGTCCGCGCGAAGGCCACCGCCCACTCGACCTGCTCGAGCCGGCCGAGCATCCACGCGCCGCGCGCCGAGCGGCCGCGAGCCTCGAGCTCGCGCTCGAGCGCGCTCTCGCTCACCTGGACGAGCGACAGCCCGATGGAGGCAAGCACGCCCGCGCACGCGAGGAGCGCGCCCGCGAGCGCCAGCAGGATGGCGGTCGGCCCGCTCACGGCGCGCCCTCCCCGGCCTCGAAGAGGCGCCCGAACCCGGCCGCCTCCAGGATGCGGTCCTCCTCGGCGTGCATGCGCGCGTGCGACTCCGGGTCCCGGTCGTCATGGCCGCAGGCGTGCAGCAGCGCATGGAGCGCGTAGAGGAGCAGCTCGCCGCGCATGCCGTGGGCGAGCGACCGGCCACGCCGCGTCGCTTCGTCCACGCACACCGCCACGTCCGCGTCGACGGGCTCCCCCGGGGCGTTCTGCGCGAACGTCATCACGTCGGTGGTCTCGTCGATCCCGAGGTGCCGCTCATGGAGGCCCCGCATGCGGGCGTCGCGCACGAGCTCGAGCTCCGCGCGCGCCACCCGGGCGGGGAGCATCGGCACCACCCGCGACAGCGCATCCTCGAACCATGCGCGGTCGCCGGTCGAGAGGGCCGCCAGGCCCTCTCCGCCGAGCGCGATGCCGTCGGGAAGCGCGGCCACCACCCGCTCAGCGCCCCGCCGCCGACACGTAGACCGGCACGAAGCGCGGCGAGACGCGCTTCTCGAACTCGGGCCGGAACTTGTTGACGATGGTGCGGATCGCCCAGTTGTTGCCGTCCGCCAGGCCGCAGATGGTGGTGCCCGGCGTGAGGCCCATGGACCCCGCGACCTCGAGCAGCACGTCGAGGTCCTGCGTGGTGCCGGCGCCCCGCTCGATCCGGGTCAGCAGCTTCAGCAGCCAGCCGCTTCCCTCGCGGCACGGCGTGCACTGGCCGCAGCTCTCGTTCTTGAAGAAGCGGCTGATGTTGCGCGCCACGGCCACCATGTCGGTGTCCTCGTCGAAGACGGTCGGGCACGCGGTGCCCAGGCCGAGCACGTCGTACTTGCGGCCGATGTCGAAGTCCATGGGCGCGTCGTACTGGTCGGTTCCGAGGATCCCCATCGAGACGCCGCCCGCGATCGCGGCCTTGAAGCGCTTGCCGTTGCGCATGCCTCCGCAGTGCTTCTCGACCAGCATCCGCAGCGGGATGCCGAGCTCGAGCTCGTAGACGTTCGGGCGGTTCACGTGGCCGCTGACGCCCATCAGCTTGGTGCCGTGGCTCGGCATGCCGCCGATCGTGCTTTCGACGCCGAGCCTCTTCCACCAGTCCACGCCGTTCTCGAGGATGGGCACGACCGCGGCCAGCGTCTCGACGTTGTTGATGATGGTCGGCCGGCCGAACAGGCCCTTCACCGCGGGGAACGGCGGCTTGACGCGCGGCCATCCCCGCTTGCCCTCGACGGCCTCGAGCAGCGCGGTCTCCTCGCCGCAGATGTAGGCGCCGGCCGAGCGGTGCAGGACCACCTCGACGGCGTGCTTGCTCGCGCCGCGCAGCAGCCCCTGCTTCCCGAACACGCCGTTCGCGTAGGCCTCGTCGATGGCCTTCTGGAATACCTTCGCCTGGTGGTGGTACTCGCCGCGGATGAAGAAGTACGCCACCTGCATCTGGCAGGCGTAGGCCGCGATGGCGATTCCCTCGAGCACCAGGTGCGGGTCGAAGTCGACCAGCAGGCGGTCCTTGAAGGTGCCCGGCTCGGCCTCGTCGCAGTTGATCGCGAGGTACCTCGGGCCGCCGTCGGCCGGCGGGAGGAAGCTCCACTTGAGGCCCGCGGGGAACCCGGCGCCGCCGCGGCCGCGGAGGACCGCGCCCTTCACCAGTTCGACCACCTCGGACGGCTGCATCGAGAGCGCCTTCTCGAGCGTTCGGTAGCCGCCGGTGGCGACGTAATGCTCGTAGGAGACGGTGGCGCGCTTCGAGCGGTCCTCGGGGATCCGCTTGGTGAGGACGGGAGCGGGCTTGAAGTCGGCTGCGGTGGGCATCGGTGGTGCTCGTCGTTCGGTCAGTGGCGTGCGTCGTTCGTGTCGGGTGCGGGGTCGGCGTCGCCGGTCCCGGGCGTGCTCGGTGGCTGCGTGCCCGGGGGCAGCACCACCTCCTCGATCACCGTCCTGCGGAGCATCACGCCGTCGGGGCGCCGCTCCTCGGTCGTCTCGCGGCGGACCTCGGCCTTGGCGGGCTCGTTCGGGTCCGTTCGGACGGCGTCGACGATGTGCCCGAAGAAGGCTCCGATGCTCCGTGCGAGCGGCGGATCCTTCGGGCGGTCCATGTCAGTGATGGCCTCCGTGGCCGGCGGCGTGCGCCGGCTCGGCACGGCGCGCCTCGTCGATCAGGCGGTCGAGCGCCGCGACGTCGAGGTTCTCGTGGAGCGTCTCGTTGAAGAGCGCCACCGGCGCCGTGTCGCAGCTGCCGAGGCAGTCCATCGCGATGAGCGTGAACCGGCCGTCGTCGGTGGTCTCGCCGGGAACGATGCCGAGCCGGTCGGACGCGCGCTCGAGGAGCGCCTTGCTGCCGCAGCCGCACTGCTCGCAGGCGATCGAGTGGCACACGCCGATCGTCACGACGCCGCGCTGCTCGACCGTGAATTCGTCGTAGAAGCTGACCGTGTCGAGCACCTCGGCAGGGCTGATCCCGAGGAACTGCGCGACCTCGAGCTGCGCCTGGTGCGGGACGTGCCGGTACGCGTGCTGGACGTCGTGCAGGATCGGCATGAGCGCGCCGAGGCGCGTCGCGTACTTGGGGAGCACGTGCTCCGTCCAGCGCTTCTTCATGGCGTCCGTGCAGTAGGGCTCGCTGCGCCGCTCGATCTGCATGGTGCCGGAGGGCTTGGTGGGCCAGGCCATGGGGTCCTCGTGTGGGTTCCGGGGTTCGTCGGGGGGGTGCGCGGTCAGGCGTGCGGGCTCAGCGGTCGAGCTCCGCCGCGATGACGTTGATCGATCCGATGACGGCGATGGCGTCCGAGACGAGGTGCCCCTCGACCAGCTTCGGCAGCACCGAGTAGTTGGCGAAGCACGGCGGGCGGGTGCGCACGCGCCACGGGTACTTGGTGCCGTCGCCGACGAGGTAGTAGCCGAGCTCGCCGTTGGGGCTCTCGAAGCCGTAGTACGCCTCGCCGATGGGCACCTTCCAGCCCTTGTTCCACATCATGAGCTCGAAGTTCTCGATGACGCCCTCGATCGAGCCGTAGATGTTCGCCTTGCCCGGCTGCGTCACCTTCGCGGCGTCGGTCGGGTTGAACGGGCCGGAGGGGATGCGGTCGATCAGCTGGTTGATGATGCGCGCGGACTGCTTGATCTCCTCGACGCGCACCAGGTACCGCGCGAAGCAGTCGCCGGTCTGGCAGACCACCACGTCGAACTTCGGCGCCTCGGCCCCCTCGCCGTCCCAGTTGTCGGCGTAGCAGAGCACGGGCTCGTCCTTGCGGAGGTCGCGGCGCACGCCGGCCGAGCGCGCCATCGGGCCGCTCAGGCCCCAGGCGATCGCGTCCTGCCTGCTGATGGCGCCCACGCCCTCGAGGCGGTCGATGAAGATGCGGTTGCGCGAGAGCAGCGTCTCCATGTCCTTCACGGCGCGCGGGAGCCGCTCGTTCACGAAGTGCTTCACCATGCGCTTGAAGGTCTCGTCGTCGGGAACGTCGCGCCAGGCGCCGCCCACGCGCGTCCAGTCCGGGTGGAAGCGCTGGCCGCTGATGTACTCGACGATGTCGTAGATGAACTCGCGCTCGTTGAACCCGTAGAGGAACCCCGTGAAGCCGCCGAGGTCGAGCGCGGCCGCGCCGACGCACAGCAGGTGGTTCTGGATGCGGCCGAGCTCGGCCATGATGGTGCGGACGGCCTTGCACCGGGGCGTGGGCTCGATGCCGAAGAACCGCTCCACCGAGGTGTGGAACGCGATGTCGTTGACGATCGGCGAGATGTAGTCCATCCGGCTGATCGTGCACACGTACTGGTTGTAGTCGTGGTGCTCGCCCAGCTTCTCGAAGCCCGAGTGCAGGTAGCCGATGTGCGGGTTGACGCGCGCCACGCGCTCGCCGTCGAGCTCCATCACCAGGCGGAGCGTGGTGTGCGTGGCCGGGTGCTGGGGCCCGATGTTGAGGATCCAGCGGTCCGGCACCTGCGCGTGGTCGCGCAGGTAGTCCGGCGAGTCCGAGTCGACCGTGATGGTGCCCTGCCCGGTCGCTGAACGCGTCCGGGCCTGCTCCTCGACTTCGAGACCGTATCCGTGGTCAGGCTGGAGGGTGTACGGCATGGGGCAATAAGTATAGGA
>CAMDUT010000139.1 GCA_945877905.1 Phycisphaera mikurensis NBRC 102666
GGACGCGACTTCACGCGACGATGCCGGATCGCCCCGGCACAGGCTGAACACTTATCCGGACGGGGACCCGGAGCCATGTCGCGACTCCCAGAGCGTGACGGCCTCGGGGGGGCGCGGGTAGCGCGGGGAAAGGCGTCCATGGGGCTGCAAGGGGCCCATGCGGCGCAGCAGCCACTCCCCCGCCTCAAGGCACGCCCCGGCCGTCCAGCGCGCGGCATGCACGGCCTCCGTCGCCGCGGCGGCCCACGCCGGGTCCGCATGGCCATCGACGAACAGCGCGCCCACGACGCCGGACGCCGGGGTTGCGAGCCCGGCCTCGGACTCGACGGGCATGCCGTCCTCGATCCGGATGACGGTGCGCCATGCATCCGCGCCCTTCGAGGCGGTGATGACCGTGGCGGCCGCGCCTTCGTCGGCATGCCACGACCCGTCGCGCATGGCCGTTCGTACCGCCACGACCGCTGACGGAACCGCGACGAGCCGGCAGCCCGTGGCGTCGGCGAGCGCCAAGGCCGTGGCGCACGCCACGCGCAGTCCGGTGAACCCGCCGGGGCCTTCCGAGACCGCGATGGCGGCAAGGTCGCGGGGGCCCAGCCCGCGGCGCACGAAGAGCACGTCGATCGAGTGCATCAGGTGATCGGCTTGGTCATCGGACGGCGGGACGTCGCGTTCGTCCGCCGGAGCACCGTGCGATGCGCGAAGGGCCACGCTTCCGGAGCGCTGCGACAGCTCGATCGCGAGGAAGGCACCGGCCATCGCCCTCAGCCCCCGCTCCCGGCATAGGCAGAGAGCGGCACGCAGCGCGAGAGCATCGTAAACGCGTCCGGGCAATCCTCCGCAAGGTCGACCGTGACGACGCGGCCGGCGTCGTGGTCCGAGTTGAGCACCAGCAGGTCCGCGGCCTGCGCCTCGGCACCGGTCTCGACGTATGCGTGGCCGAGGACGAACGTGCGCACGCCCCACGCCTGCGAGAGCTTCGTGAGGACGGCGCGGTCCCATCCCCTGCCCCAAACCATCTGCCACGCCGCGCCCTTCCAGAGCTGGTAGTCGGCGTCGACGAGCGCGCGGTCGAGCACCCCGAGGTCGAAGCCCGGAAGGTCCATCGGCCCGGGCAGCGAATGGCTCAGCATCAGCCCGTTCTCGCACCGCACGGCCAGCGGCAGCGCGCGCACGAAGCGGCCGATGGCCTCCTCGACCACGGCCGCGTCGTCCCCGAACGCCCAGTCGAGCCCGAGGTCGAAGAGCTCGAGGTTGTCGCCCGCGCCCTTCGTGACGGGGTGGCGGAACGCCTGCGCGAGCTCGTGGTTGGCGAGCACGACGTGCACCTGGCCCGGGTGGTCGAGCACCAGCGCGGCGGCCTTGCAGAGGATGCGGTAGCTGAGGTCGACGCCGCTCACCAGGCGGTCGCCGTGGATGAGCTCGTGCAGCACCAGGTGGTGGTCGGGCGATTCGTCGAGCCGCGCGAGCTGACGCGTGATCTCGAAATGCACGGGGTTGTCGTGCATGTCGCCGGTCAGCACGATGCGCCCGGCACGTCCGAGCCGCACCGAGGACCCGTGGCGAGCGGGGAGCGAACGCATGGCCTCCGCCGCCCCGTCGAGCAGCCCGGCGACCGCCTGCGCGTCCTGCATCGAAATCGCCGGTCGGCCGGCAGTCACGGGACCACCGTCACCGCGACGAAGGCGGGCCCGCGGCCGGTGGGCGTCTCGATCATCACGGGCACGTAGCGCGGGCCGGGCTGGCCCGCGGCCGGCGTGAACCGGAACGTCACGTCCACGAAGTCCTCGCCGCGCTTCACGGCCGAGACGAGCTCGGCGGTGCCCTCGCCGCCGGGCACGCTCACGGCGCCAACGTCGCCCCAGGCGGGAGCGGTGACGCGGCCCTGCGCGGCGGGGTTCAGGTGCTCGATGGCCACCTTGAGCTCGACGGGCGTGCCCGCCTTGACCGCGCCCGCGAGCACGATGCTCTCGGGCACGAACCAGAACCGCGCGTTGCGCTCCATGTCGAAGCGGGAGCCGGTGGTCTCGTGGCGCAGCCGCAGCGGGACCTGGGGGCAGTCGGGGCGGTCCGTGTCGACGACCCACCACTGCGGAAGCTGGCCGGGGGCCATGTCCTGCAGGCGCCACGCGAGGCGGTACGACGCCGCGGGCGGGTCCTTCGCCGGGTCATGCCCGACGAAGCGGGGCGCGCGGCCGCCGGCCGACGTGATGCGGAACGGCTTGCCGTCGACGCTCGCGACGGCGATCTCGCGTTCCTGTGCGCCCTTCAGCGCGTCGACGTACGCGGGGGTCACCCGGACGGGGAACGTGACGTCGGCCTGCATGCGCGCCTCGACGATTCCGGGCTGCCCCTGCACGCTGATCATCACCTTCGCGTCCTTGATCCCGGGCGACGAGGGAACGGCGAGCGCCGCAGTCAGCTCGATGGCCTCGCCGGGCGCGAGCGTGCGGCCCGCGACGTCGGAGATGTCGGTGCACTTGCAGCTCGGCTGCGCACGCGCGATGGTCAGGGGCGCGGAGCCGACGTTGCGCAGCGTGAATCGCGCGGGATGCTTGGTGGACGGGGCCACGACGCCGAAGTCGACGAGCGGGGGCTCGACCGCGAGCGGACCGCCGGCGCGCGAGGGCAGCGCGGACGCCGCGGCGAGGATGATCGCGATCAGGGCGCGGAGCATCGAAGCAGTCTACGGACGCCCGAAACGCGCACGGCGCGCCGAGGGGGCGCGCCGTGCGGGAAAGACAGCGTGGATCGCGGAAGGAACCGCGTCAGACGGTCCACAGCGCCAGCAGCGAGCCGAGGTCGAGGCCGTCGACCGCGCCGTCGCCGTTCATGTCGGTCGGGCAGCTCGAGCACGCGCCCCAGTTGCTGAGGAGCACGCCGAGGTCCGCGCCGTTGACGACGCCGTCGTTGTTGAAGTCGCCGGGAGCCGGGGGCGGCACGCAGGGGCCGTCGCCCTCGGTCGGGATGATCTTGAAGACCTGCCCGCCGTGGTCGACGATGTAGAGCTCGCCGTTGGCGTCCTCGCCGAACGAGGCGATCTGGTTCACCGTCGCGCCCTCGATGGACGGCGTCAGCTGCGAGGTGCGGTCGGTGAAGGCGGTCTTCACGCCGTTCTCGTACCGGAACGACCAGTACTTGCCCGAGCCATAGTCGGCGAAGAGGTACGTGCCCTGCAGCGCCGGCAGGCGGCAGCCGCGGTAGACGTAGCCGCCGGTGAGCGAGAAGCCGTCGGTCCGGGGGTAGACGTGGATCGGCGCGGTGAGCGAGGGCGACCCGAAGGTGCAGCCCGTGAGGCCCGTGTTCAGCGTGCCCTCGGTGCAGCGCCAACCGTAGTTGCGGGCACCGGCGGCGTTGGCGGGCTGGAAGTTGATCTCCTCCTGCGCGTTCTGGCCGACGTCGCCAATCCAGAGGTCGCCGGTCTGGCGGTCGAACGAGCAACGCCACGGGTTGCGCAGGCCGTAGGCCCAGAACGTGCGCTGCACGGTGGTGCTGCTCGTGGCAAAGGGATTGTCGGAGGGAACCGTGTAGTACGGCGCCGCGCCGCCGACGGTGGGCTTGATGCGGTGCATCTTGCCGAGCTGCGTGGTCAGGCTCTGGCCCGCGCCGTTGGGATCGTTGCCGCTGCCGCCGTCGCCGGTGCCCATGTACAGGTTTCCGTCCGGGCCGAAGCCGAGCCAGCCGCCGTTGTGGTTCGTGAAGGGGTCCGACCACGACATCATGGTCAGGAGGCCGGCGTTCGCGACGTTCGGGTTGGCCGACACCGTTCCGCGCGCGAGCACGTTGGTGCTCGAGCCCGTGTAGTAGACGTAGAACTGGCCGTTGGTCGCGTAGTCGGGGTCGAAGGCGAGGCCGAGCAGGCCGCGCTCGTCGCTCGTCGACGTGCCGCCGGCGACCGTGATGGTCATGAAGGGCGTCGTGAGCAGCGTGTTCGTCGTGAGGTCGAAGACGCGGATGCGCCCGCCCTTCTCGAGGATGAACAGGCGGGTCTCGTCGCCGGGAGCGTGGGTGACGAAGGTCGGCAGGGTGAGCCCGGTCGCGACGATGCGCTTGGTGCGCATGGCGACGGTCTGGGCCTCCGCCGGAACGGCGGCGACGAGGGCAGCGGTCAGGGCAGCGACGGTGGCGAAGGCCTTCATGGTGGGGTCTGTCTCCGAGGTCTGGATCGGTTCGGGAAGCTGCCAACAATACGCGCCGCCCGCGCGGCGGATCGCATTCACCCGGAAAGATGTTCTCGGAAGGGGAACCGCGCAACCCTGCAAGCCGGGCATTCGTCGGGATTTGGGACCAAGGCGGACGTCCGGCACCCGAAACGCCCCAAGACCCGGATCCGGCAGGTTTCAGGACCCTTCGAGGCCACCGCGCCCCGTGCCCGCGGCGGCCTCGGCCAGCACCTCCGACGCGCGCCGGATGGCCGCCTCGAGGCGGTCGAGCGCCCGGCCCATCCGGCGGAGGGCTTCCTCGGCGCGCCCGCGATCGCCCGACTCGGTCGCCTCGGCCAGGAGCGGCAGCATCTTCGGTGCATACCCGTTGTCGCGGTCGGTGGCGCAGAGAAGGCTGCGGAACCACGGGCGACCGTCGAGCCCCGCCGGATCGATCCACGCCCGGTCGAGGTCCAGGAGCGCCGCGTCGAGCTGCGCGCGCGCCGCGGCCCCGAGCACGGGCGCTGCGGAGACGATGGCCTCGTCGACGCGGGCGCCCGCGGATTGGAGCGACTGCGCGCGGCGGCCGAGCGCGTCGATCGACGCCGCGACCGACGCATCGGCGGTGCGCGCGCGGACCGACTCGAGCAGCCGCGCGGCCTCGGCCCCGTGGCGCGCGCACGCGAGCGGGACGACGGGCGAGGCGGCGAGCTCCGCGACGACCGCGCACGTGAGCCGCGTGACCATGAGCGCCGACGCGTAGTCGGCACCCACCGTCGAGCGGTACCAGGCGAGCGTGTCGTAGTTCGAGTGGTAGCTCGTGCCGGGCGCGCCGCCCGCGCCGATCGCGATGGACGCGATGCCGAGGTGGCACGCGAAGCCCACGTGGTCGGACCCGCCGCCGAGGTCGCCGACCGCGGGCGACGTGCGCCCGGCCGCGCACATGCGGTCATGGACGGTCTCGTCGGCGGCGCCGCCCGGCTGGGGCACGCGCACCGTGGCGCGGATGAACGCGTCGCGAAGCGAGGGCGAGGCCGAGGCCGAGGCATTCAGGCCCATCGACGCCATGTCGAGGTTCACGTACGCGACGCCCCGCCGCGCGAGCCGGTCGCGGTGCGCCTCGCACCACTCGGTGCTGCCGATGATGCCGAACTCCTCCGCGCCCCAGGCCGCGAAGACGATGGTGCGGTCGGGCGCGAGGCCCGCGCGCGCGGCCTCGGCGAGCGAGCGCGCGCATTCGAGGAGCACGATGGTGCCCGCGAGCGGGTCGGCCGCGCCGAACCCCCACGCGTCGTGGTGGCAGCCGACGATCACCCACTGGTCCGGGTGCACGCGGCCGGGGATCATGCCGATGACGTTCGACGACGAACGGAGCTCGCGGTCCTGCTCGACCTGCACGCGCACCCGCAGCGCGTCGCCGCCCTCGAGCCGGTACGGGAACGGGATGCCGCCCGACCAGCCGGCGTCGGCGGGAACCGGCGCTCCCGTCATGCGCCGCATGATCTCGGTGGCGGCCGCGTAGCCGATGGGCTGCACCGGGATGCGCGGGATGCCGGTGCCCTCGAGCGCGCGACGCGACGCGCCGTCGACCGAGGGGCGCATGGGGGTGGTCGGGTCGCCCGGCTGGTCGTCGGCGAGCACCGAGCCGCGCTGGATGCACGTCTCGTTCGCCCAGCCGCCTTCCGGCCACACGGGGCCCTTCGCGGGGCCCGAGTCCGCGGGATCGGTGTAGATGAGGAGCGCGGCGGCGCCGGCCTCCTCGGCGAACTTCGCCTTGAATCCACGGAAGTTCCCGCCGTAACGCGCGAGCACCACTTTGCCGGCGCAGTCGACGCCGAGCGTGCGCAGGCGGTCGAAGTCGGCCTTCGTGCCGTAGTTGGCGTAGACAACTCCCGCGGTGACGTCGCCGCTGGCGCTGTAGGCGTTCCACCCGAAGGTGAGCCCCGGGTGCGCGGTGGCGGGGTCCTCGGCGAGGTTGCGCTCGGTGACGGGGAGGCCGATCACGCCGCGACGGCCCGCGGCGGCGGGCGACGCGGGGGGCGACGCGCCCGGGGCCTCCACGATCTCGACGAGCGCGGACTTCGGCTGGGGCAAGGGCGCGACGAAGTCCTCGACCACGGTGCGCAGGCCCATGGCGACGAAGGCGTCACGGATGCGCCGGATGGTGCGCTCGTCCGCCTCGGTGCCGGCGACGTGCGGCTCGGAGCCGAGCAGGTCGTGCCACGCCGCGAGCCGGTCGGCGCGCGGCGCGTCGACGGCGCGCGCCACGAGCGGGAGATCCGGGAAGGGCCCGTCCGCGCCCGCCGCCGGCGCGATGCACGCGGTCGAGAGCGCGGC
>CAMDUT010000140.1 GCA_945877905.1 Phycisphaera mikurensis NBRC 102666
CGCCGCGACGGCCGCGGCGCGCACCGTCACCTCGAGCCCGATCTCACGATCGAATGCGGCAAGCACCTGCGCGACGGTTCGGCGGTGCATCGACATGCGGTGGGGCGGAACCCGGCCTCAGCGGCGCGTGCGCGCGGGGCCCGCCTTGGGCGCCGGCTCGGGCAGCTGGATCATCGACTGGGTGCGGATCACGAGCCCGTTGGACGCGCGGAGGTGGTAGCCCTGCACGTGCAGCTCGTTGCGGAACCGCTGCAGGTCGATCAGCGAGAGGTTCGGCTTGCCGTTGGGCTCGGTCCACGCCACCATCAGCGAATCGCTGTCGCGCCCGTGCTGGAGCATCTCCTTGTAGGTGCCCAGGTACAGGTGGTCGCTCAGGGACTCCGACTGGATGGTCGTCATGTAGTTGACCGTGTCGGTGACCTTCTCCTCGTGGTCGTGCTCGCCCGCGCACGGCAGCGTCCCGGCCAGGCCGCGGTCCGGGAGGTTCGTGGGGTTGTCCACCACGACCTCGCAGAAGCAGGCGTTGCCGTCCTGGAAGCGGACGCAGTGGCCGCCCCGGAAGATCCAGCCCTCGAACTCGCAGTTGAGGTGCTCGATCTTGCGGCGCGCCTCGATGCCGAAGAACTCCGGGTGCACCGCGCGGCGGTACAGGAGCATGGCGTAGGCGAGCGATCCGGGCAGCTTGGCCGTGTTCAGGTTCGTTTCGAGCGGGTCGTTCATGGGGTGGGTCGCCGTGTGTGGCGGCTCTGGAACGGATGATTGTCGCGGGAACATGCCTGAACACAACCCCCATTTCGCGAAGAATGTCTGGAATTGTGTTCGATCCCGCGCCGCACCACCACATCTTGTGCCCGGAATCCGCCACAAGGCGCCCGGGCCCCCCGTTCGGAGGGCCCGGGCATTCATGCGGACGGCGTGGACGGTAAGCCGGATTCTGTCGGCGGCCCCTCGCGGGGCCGCGTGCAGCCATTTCTCTGGGCCACCCGTTGCCGGGGGGCTCGTTGCGCGCGACCCGTTCCGAGACCCGAGGACTCGGGCGCCGGCGGTTGCCCGCCGGCCGGAACTGCTTGCGCTTGCACGCGGTGGGGTTTGCCGTGCCCTTCCCGTCGCCGGGAAGGCGGTGCGCTCTTACCGCACCGTTTCACCCTTGCCACGCACGCCCGTGGGCGCCGTTCGGCGGTCTGTTCTCTGTTGCACTGTCCCGCATGCGCGTCCGCGCGCATGGGTGGCCGTTAGCCACCACCGTGTCCAACCGTGTCCGGACTTTCCTCCGCACGCCTCGCGGCGGACGGCGGCTGCATGTCCACGGGTCAAGTGTAGGGGTCGCGGGCGAAAAAGCGAGCCGGCCGCCCCGTCGTGGGCGGCCGGCTCGGGACTGCATGGTTCGCGACGCGCTCAGGCGGCCTTGATGCCGGTGATCTTCACGCGCAGGTACTCGGCGCGGTGGCCGGCCTGGCGGCGATAGCCCTTGCGGCGCTTGTACTTGCCGGTGCGCAGCTTCTCGCCGCGCGCCTCGCCGACGATCTCGGCGACCACGGATGCGCCCGCGAGGTACGGCATGCCGATCTTCGCGGCGGTCCCGTCGCCGGCGCCGACGGCCAGCACCTTGTCGAACGAGATGGTCTTGGCGTCGCCTTCGACCGTCCGGGTGTCGAGGTCCACGACGTCGCCGACGTTGACCTTGATCTGGGTTCCGCTGTCCTCGAAGATCGCGTACACGGTGTTGCTCCTTGCGTGTCCCGCGCGCGCCGTTCTGAACGGTCGGCCCGCCGCGGGGAATCGCGGAGTGTAGCGGAACCGGGCATTCCCTTCCACCCCCGCACCCGCCCCGCCCCCGCGGGCCCCGACGACAAGGTCCGGGCCGTGTTACGGGCCCGGACCTCGCAATGCCGGCGACAGGAATCGAACCTGCACGGGGTTTTCAATCCCGGCGGATTTTGAATCCGCTGCGTCTGCCAGTTCCGCCACGCCGGCGTGATCCGTCACTCGTCGCCAACGGCCGCGACGGTGTAGTTGGGGCTCTCCTTGGTGATCTGGATGTCGTGCGGGTGGTTCTCGACGACCGTGGCGCCGCTCACGCGCACGAAGCGCGAGCGCTGGCGGAACTCCTCGAGCGTCGGGCACCCGCAGTAGCCCATCGCAGCGCGGACGCCGCCGACCATCTGGTAGACGAACTCGCCCAGCCGGCCGCGGTACGGCACGCGCCCCTCGACGCCCTCGGGCACGAACTTGCGAGTGTCCTTCACGCCGCCCTGCCCGTACCGGTCGCCCGAGCCGAGCACCATGGCGCCGGCGCTGCCCATGCCGCGGTAGGTCTTGAAGCGGCGGCCGCGGTGGATGACGAGCTCGCCCGGGCTCTCGTCGAGCCCCGCGAACAGGCTTCCAAGCATGACGCTGTTGGCGCCCGCCGCGATCGCCTTCGCGATGTCGCCCGAGAGCCGGATGCCTCCGTCGGCGATGACGGGCACCTGCCCGTGCACGCCCTCGACCGCGTTCATGATCGCCGTCACCTGCGGCATGCCGACGCCCGTCACGACGCGCGTGGTGCAGATCGAGCCAGGTCCGATCCCCACCTTCACGGCGTCCGCGCCCGCGTCGACCAGCGCGCGCGCGCCGTCCGCGGTGCCGACGTTGCCGGCGATCACGTCGATCCCGAAGCGCTTCTTCACCTCGGCCACGGTGCGCAGCACGTTCAGGCTGTG
Organism: Phycisphaera mikurensis NBRC 102666; assembly: GCA_945877905.1. GTDB lineage: Bacteria > Planctomycetota > Phycisphaerae > Phycisphaerales > SM1A02 > UBA966. Next base: position 2,703 of record CAMDUT010000140.1, read on the forward strand.
CCCGTGCGCGGTGTCGACCACGATCACGTCCACCTCGGCGGCCACCAGCCGCTCGACCCGGTCGAGCTGCATGACGCCCACCGCCGCACCGACGCGCAGCCGCCCGCGCGCGTCGCGGCACGCGTGCGCGTGGCGCGTGAAGTTGTCGATGTCGCGCATCGTGATGAGGCCGGTGAGGCGGCCCTCGCGGTCGACCAGGATCAGCTTCTCGACGCGCCCGCGGTTGAGGATCGCCTCGGCCTGCGCGGGCGTCGTGTCGCTCGGCGCGGTGACGAGCTTCTCCTTGGTCATCACGTCGTCGACGCGGGTGGTCTCGGGCGCGTCCACGAAGCGCGTGTCGCGCCGCGTGAGGATGCCCACCACGCGCGTGCGCCGCGTGCCGTCCTCGGTCACCGGGAAGCCGCTCACGCCGTGCTGCGCCATCAGCTGCTGCGCGCGGTGCACCGTGTCGGACGGGCCGAGCACCACGGGGTCGACGATGATGCCGTTCTCGGAGCGCTTGACCTTCTGGACCTCGAGCGCCTGGCGCTCGGCGGGCATGTTCTTGTGGACGATGCCGATCCCGCCCTCCTGCGCCAGCGCGATCGCGAGCGTGGACTCCGTCACGGTGTCCATCGGGGCGGAGACGAGCGGGATGTTGAGCGCGATCCGCCGGGTCAGCTGCGTCCGGACGTCGGCATGGTCCGGGGTGATCTCGCTGAAGGCCGGGACGAGGAGGACGTCATCGAAGGTGATGCCGTCCTGGACGATCTTGTGCTCCATCTCGGGAGTCTAGCCCGAGAACCGCGCTTCCTGATACGCTTTCGGGTTCCCCCGGCCCAGGGCCTCGGGGCATCCGGCGAGGCCCGCGAGGGCCTGCCGCGGCCGCCGTGGCCGCCGCCCGGGCGCCCCGGTGCAACCCGCCGGCCCGCCCCTGCGGAGGTCACCTGCCGTGTCAGGCCACGACGGAAAGCAGTTCCTCACCAGCCCCATCAACCTCGAGCGCCGCGGCACCCAGCCCGGCGAGGGGAAGAAGGCCTGGACCCTCTGGCTGTCCGCCATCATCAAGTTCGGCGGCAGCGACCTCATCGTCAAGAGCGACCTCAAGCCCCGCATCCGCCACCGCGGCGTGCTGAAGGACATCGAGACCGACGTCGTCACGCAGGACCTCATGTTCCAGGTGGCGAAGGACGTTCTCGACGCCGGCCAGCAGGACGTGTTCTGCAAGAAGGGGTCGATGGACTTCGCGTACGACTACGACGAGAAGAACCGCTTCCGCGTGAACCTCTTCATGGCGCGCGGCAAGCCCGCCGTCGCGGCGCGCCTCATCACCAGCAACATCAAGCGCTTCGAGGACCTCTACCTGCCGCCGATCCTCGGAGAGGTCGCGATGAGCGCGCAGGGCCTTGTGCTGTTCTCCGGCGTCACCGGCAGCGGCAAGTCGACCTCGATCGCGTCGATGCTGCAGTACGTCAACGAGCGCAAGAAGGTCCACATCGTCACCATCGAGGACCCGATCGAGTACATCTTCAAGGACGACAAGGCGACCATCAACCAGCGCGAGGTGGGCATCGACTGCGTCAACTTCAACGACGCGCTGCGCGCCCTGGTCCGCGAGAACCCGGACATCGCGCTGGTGGGCGAGATGCGCGACTACGAGACGTTCGAGGCCGCCGTCCGGGCCGCCGAGACGGGCCACATGGTGTTCGGCACCATCCACGCGTCCAGCGCCTGGCAGACCTTCGGCCGCATCTACGACCTGTTCCCGGTGAACGAGCGCGAGCAGATCCGGAAGCTGCTGGCCTACAACCTTCGCGCCGTCATCTACCAGAAGCTGCTGCCGACCCTCCACCAGAACATCGCGCGCATCCCCGCGCTCGAGATCCTGATCAACACGCCCGCGGTCCAGAAGTACATCCTGGAGGGCCGCGAGGGCGAGCTGCTCGACGTCATCAAGAGCCGCGACGCGGGCATGCTCGACTTCACCAGCTCGCTCGTCGAGCTCGTCGAGAAGGAATACATCCACCAGACCGTCGCGCTCCAGTCGACGCCCAAGCCCGAGGAGCTCCGCATGCGCCTCAAGGGCATCTCGCAGGGCGCCTCGATGGTCGGGCGGGGAGCATGACCATGCAGCCGATCCCGATGCTTGCCGAGACCGCGGTCCCGGTGTTCCTCATGAGCGTGGGCAAGCCGCTGGCGACCTTCGCCGCGTTCCTGCCCTACGCCGTGATCGTCTCGAGCAAGCTCGAGAAGGACGCCGCGTACTTCAACCTGAAGCCGCAGAAGTGGGCCGCGGTCTTCATGTCCTTCGGCGCCGCAGGCATCCTCGCGGCGCTCATGATCCCGACGTGGTTCGCCGGCTTCCCGCTCATGCTGGCGCTGTTCGTCGCCCCCTGCGCGTGGTACATGAGGTTCCGCAACGCGGCGCTCGCCGGGACCAAGGCGAAGAAGCTGTCGTTCCTGGACATCGACTTCGCGGCGATCTCGGCGGCCCGCCGCGCGAAGGCCGCGCAGGCCAGCGTGTCGGTCCGCTTCCAGGCGAAGGACCGTTCCGAGCGCCAGGTGCCCGACCGCAAGGACCCCGCGTTCGAGACCTACTCGACGCTCGAGCAGCTGGTGGTCGCGGCCTTCGAGTCGCGCGCGTCGCGCGTGGAGCTCGCCCTCACCAAGCAGGGCGCGCAGGTCCAGCACTTCGTCGACTCGCTGCGGGTCAAGCGCGACCCGATCGCCGGCGAGCTGGCGACGCGCGTGGTCGACCTCCTGAAGACGTTCGCCGACCTCGACCCCTCCGAGCGCCGCAAGATGCAGCGCGGCACCGCCGCGGTCCTGCGCGACGGCGAGCGCACGGTGCTGACCGTCACCACGGTCGGCTCGATGCAGGGCGAGGTGGTGCGCGTCGACGTCGAGCGCGTGAAGCAGCTCTCGGTTCCGGCGGGCAAGCTGGGCATGACCGAGTCCCAGCTCAAGCTGCTTGGCGACGCGCTGCAGGCGAACCCGAAGGGCGTCGTCCTCGTGGGCGCGCGCCCCGGCCAGGGCCTCACCACCCTCGCCTACTCGCTGCTGGCGCGCCATGACGCGCTCATCTCCAACATCAAGACGCTCGAGCGTCAGCCCGAGCGCGACGTCGAGGGCGTCGAGCACGCGCAGTTCGACTCCGGAAAGAGCGACTTCGGGACGCAGCTGCAGACCATCGTCCGGCGCGGCCCCGACGTGGTCCTCGCCTCCGACGTCGCCGACGCCGGCACCGGGAAGGTGATCTGCGCGCCGGGCGCGGCCGACACGCTCTTCTACGTCGCCATGCCCTCCGACAGCGCGGTCGACGTGCTCGCCGCGTGGGCCAAGGCCGTCGGCGACCCGAAGGCCGCGTCCGACCGGCTGCGGCTGTTCGTGGCGCAGCGCCTGGTGCGCACGCTCTGCCAGTCGTGCCGGGCGGCGTACGTGCCGAGCCCCGCGGAGGCCAAGATGCTCGCCATCCCCGCGGGCAAGCAGGTTCAGATCTACAAGCAGACCGGCAAGGTGCTGATCAAGGACCAGCCCGCCGAGTGCCCGACCTGCAAGGGCGCGGGCTTCGTCGGCGTGACCGCCGCGGTGGAGGTGCTGCCCTTCGACGACGAGGCGCGCGCGCTGCTCGCCTCCGGCGACGCCAAGGGCGCGGTCCTCCATGCCCGGCGCGCGTTCAAGTGCCCCTCGGTGCAGGACGCCGCGCTCATCAAGGTGCGCAACGGCGAGACCAGCTTCGACGAGGTGAAGCGCGTC
>CAMDUT010000141.1 GCA_945877905.1 Phycisphaera mikurensis NBRC 102666
ATGAAGTCGGCCAGGCGCAGCGGCCCCATCGGGAAGTTGCACCCGAGCTTCATGATCTGGTCGATGTCCTCGGGCTTCGCCACGCCGCCCATCCAGGCGTGGAACGCCTCGTTGATCATGGGCATCAGCACGCGGTTCGAGACGAAGCCTGCGCGGTCGTTCGCCGGCACCGGCGTCTTCCCCATGGCGATCGCGAGGTCGATGGTGCGCTGCGTGGTCTCGTCGCTCGTGGCGATGCCCTTGATCACCTCGACGAGCGCCATCACGGGTACGGGGTTGAAGAAGTGCATGCCGATCACGCGGTGGGCGTCGGCGCCGACGGCGCTCGCGAGGTCGGTGATCGAGATGCTCGAGGTGTTGGTGGCGAGCACGGCGTGCGCGGGGAACGTCGCCTGCATCTCCTTGAAGATCCTCTTCTTGACCTCCACGTTCTCGGTGGCGGCCTCGACCGCCCAGTCGGCGGCCTTCGCCTCGGCCATGCTCCCCACGTAGCAGATGCGCTTCAGCGCGGCGTCGGCGTCGGCCTGCTGCATCTTGCCCTTCTCGACCGCGCGCGCCATGGTCTTCGCGTGGTAGGCCTTCGCCTTCTCGAGCTGCGCGGCGCTCATGTCCACCTGGATGGCGTTGATGCCCGACTGCGCGGCGGTGAGGGCGATGCCGGAACCCATGGTCCCGGCCCCGATGACGGCGATGGTCTTGACGTTGGTGGACATGGGGCGGAAATGGTACGCCGACGCCAGAATCCACGCCGATTACGCTTGGATCTCATGCAGCCGGGGCTACATTGCCACTCTTCCAGGAGACTCCCAAACATGAGCCGCATCCGGACCCTCGCTGCCACCGCCGCACTCGCTTTCGCCGTCTTCGCCGCCGCACCCGCCCTCGCCGGCGAGATCCGCTTCTTCGTCACCCCCGACAGCACGCTGAACTTCGGCGCCGGCGCCACGGCGCCGCTCGCCGGTTCGCTCATCGGCAACTGGGACGCGGCCACGAACCCGACCGGCACCCGCACGGTGCCCGGCATCTTCGGCGGCACCTCGACCACCAACACCGCGATCCCCTACGTCGCGGAGCTCGCGGCCGGCATCGACATGCAGAAGGTGCCGACGGGCGCGTTCCGCGTGCTGATGCCGACGTCCGGCGCGCTCGCCACCATCGAGGGCCTGAACTTCGACCTGCTCGGCGGCGACACGGCCGCGATGGGCGTCACGATCGACCTCACGTTCTCGACGTTCCGCACGTTCAACCCGACGTCGCTCTACGTCGGGACGAGCGCGCTGCCGCCGATCCCGCTGGCTTCCGGGCAGGTCAGCGCGCTGCGCGTCGAGCAGACGCAGCCTGCGCTCGCGGGCATCCTGGCCACCCCGGCAGGCACCATGTTCGCGGGGAACGTCCCCGTCGAGCTCGTGATCGAGATCTCGTTGCTCGGCCAGCCGCTCGTCAGCCAGCGCATCCCCGCGGAACTCCCGATCGCCGGGATGGTGGGCGCGGACGGCACCGCGCCCACCGCGACCATCGCGTTCAAGGACGGGTTCTCGATTCCGCTTCCTGAGATCCCGGCCTTCGAGGACCAAGCGATCGCGCTGCCCACCATCCTTCCTCCGGGCAACACCGCGAACCTGCTCTTCGACGGGATGATCGACGGCCCTTCGGGCGCGTTCGCCGTGTCGATCGACCTTGACCTCAGCCTCGGCGGCTCGGTGGTTCCCATGGACCTGACCGGCGACGGATCGGTCGACGGCGCCGACATGGGCCTGCTGCTCGCGCGTTGGGGCACGAACGACCCGATGTGCGATCTCGACGAGGACGGCGTCGTGGGCGGGCTCGACCTCGGCATGATGATGGGGTGCTGGACGCGCCCGTGACACGGGCGGCGCGAAGTTCCGCACGAACCGCGTAGGCGCACCGAAGGGCCCGCGAGGCTCGCAACCATGGACGTCGACAAGCTCAAGCTCCGCCTCGACCGCCGGGTGTTCATCGCGCGCCCGGAACTCGGGCGCGGTCGCTCGCTGCCGATCGAGGAGATCGATGCGATCTTCATCACGAGCATCGAGGAGCTGCCGCACGACGAAGGTCACGGCGATGCGGGGTCGGCCGCCGCGTAGCCGCCCGCCCTTCCGCGGCGCACCCTGCCCTCGGCTACGCTGCGACCCATGATTCACGCGCTTTCCGCGCTGCTCGGCGCCTGGTTCGTGGCCGCCCCGATCGCCGCCGCGCAGGACGGCGCGATCCCCCTCGACCAGGGCCTGGCGATCGCGGTCGACGCGCCGCGATCGGCCTCACGCACGCTGCTTCGGATCGACCCCGCGGAGTTCGCGCTCGTGAGCGGAACGTTCGGCACGCCGAAGGCGGGCGAGGTTCCCGCCTGGATGCCGGTGGGCGCGCGCACGGGCGGCGCCCCCCGCTCATGGGCCGCCGTGCAAGCGGGCGCGGACGGCGCGTTCACGGGCGAGCCGGGGACGCCCGCGGGCGACGCGCTCGCGGGCGGATGGATCTTCTCGACGGTCGAGGTGCCCGACGCGCGCGTGATGCTGCTCGAGGCCTCGGGGCACGGCAGCGTCTTCGTGAACGGCAATCCCCGCGGCGGTGACCCGTACTCGTGGGGCTTCGTCCAACTCCCCGTGGCGCTGAAGGCCGGGACGAACGAGTTCCTGTTCTCCGTGGGCCGCGGCCGGCTCGCGGCGCGGCTGGTGCCGACGCCCTCACCTGCGTTCGTGGCGGCGGGCGACGTGCTCGTCCCCGACCTCGTCGCCGGAAGCGACACCGACGGCCCGATCGGCGTGGTGGTCGTCAACGCCTCCGCGGAGCCCCTGCGCGGCGCGCGCGTGCGCGTGCAGAGCGACCTGGATGAAGCCGCGGAGTGGGTCGACCTGCACCACATGCCGGCGCTCACGGTGAAGAAGGTGGCCCTGCCGTCGCTGGTCCGGGCGACGGGCGCGGGAAAGCCGGGCGCCGTGCGCACGGCGAAGGTGGAGCTCGTCGACGCCGACGGGAACGCGCTCTTCGCGCGCGACGTCACGCTGCGGACCGTCGCACCGGCCGACCGGCGCAACGTCACGCGCCTCAGCACGATCGACGGAAGCGTGCAGTACTACGCGGTGGTGCCCGCGACCGCCGGGCGCGGCGACGCGCTCCCGGGCATCCTCTACAGCCTGCACGGCGCGGGCGTCGAGGCGAGCGGGCAGGCCGCGTGCTACTCACCGAAGAAGGAGGCGCACGTCGTGTGCCCCACGAACCGTCGCCCGTTCGGGTTCGACTGGGAGGACTGGGGCCGCATCGACTTCGCCGAGGCCGCGGCGCATGCGCGCGGCGAGCTTCCGAACGACCCGATGCGCGCGTGGCTCACCGGCCACTCGATGGGCGGCCACGGCACGTGGCAGCTGGGCGCCCACTTCCCCGGCGAGTTCGCGGCGATCGCCCCGAGCGCCGGGTGGATCAGCTTCCAGAGCTACGTCGGCGCGGGCGCGGGCGGGGCCACGGGAAGCAGGAGCCCCGCGGTCGAGATGCTGCGCCGCGCGGCGAACGCGAGCAACACGCTCGCCCTCAAGGAGAACCTCCGCTCGCTCGGCATCTACGTGCTGCACGGCGACGCCGACGACAACGTGCCCGTCACCGAGGCGCGCACGATGTTCCGGCAGATGGCGGCGCTCCCGCACCCGGACTTCGAGTACTTCGAGCGGGCGGGCGCGGGGCACTGGTGGGGCAACGAGTGCGTCGACTGGCCTCCCTTGACGCAGTTCCTCTTCCGGCACGCGATGAAGCCCGCCGAGGCGCAGGACCGCGTGTCGTTCCGCACGGTGTCGCCGCAGGTGAGCCAGCGCAAGGCGTGGGTGCGCGTCCAGCAGCAGGAGCTCCCGATGTCGGTGTCGTCGGTCGACGCCGAGCTCGACCGCACCGCGCGCACCGTGAAGGTCTCGACGCGCAACGTGGCCATGCTCGACCTCGCGCCGCCGCTCGAGGCGCCCGCGGCAGATGCGCCGGCCGGCGCATCGATGGTCCGCTACGAGATCGACGGCGAGCGCTTCGAGGTGCCGCAGCGGGCGCCGCGCATCCACGTCCGCTTCGAGCGGCGCGTGGCCGACGACGGCAACGTCAGGTGGCTTCCCTTCGGCGACGTGCTCGCGGGCGCGGGCCCGGGCCCGGTGCCGCCGGGCGACAAGAAGCCCGCGCGCGGCGGTCCGTTCAAGAACGCGTTCGCGCACGGGTTCGTCGCGGTGGTCGGCACGCAAGGCGACGACCATGCCGACGCGCTCATCATGGCGAAGGCCCGCTTCGACGCGGAGCAGTGGTGGGTGCGCGGCAACGGCCGCTTCGAGATCATCCTCGACCGCGCCTTCGACGCGAAGGAGTACGCGGGGCGAAACGTGGTGCTCTACGGCAACCACGACCACAACTCCGCGTGGGACGCGGTGCTCGGCGCGAATCCCCCGGTCGACGTGCGCGGGGGCTCGTTCAAGGGGCCGGTGGCGACGCACGCGGGCGACGACGTCGCGGCGTTCTTCGTGCTGCCGCGCGTCGACTGCGACCAGGGCCAGGTGGGCGTGATCGCCGCGACCGGCGAGCTCGGCTGGCGCGCGGCGATGCGCACGCCCGTGTTCGTCGCGGGCGTCGGCATTCCCGACCTCGTCGCGTTCCGCGCGTCGATGCTGAAGGACGGCTCGCAGGCGATCGTGGAGGCCGGCTACTTCGGCAACGACTGGTCGGTCGAGTACGGCACGTGGATGCAGCGCGAGGTGCCGCTGGTGGAGCCGGAGTGAGCGATGCCGGGGGACCGCCTCGACACCCTCCTCGCGCGGCTGCTCGACCTGTCGCTTCGCAACCGCCTGCTGAACTTCCGGCCCACGCGGCAGTCGATGCAGGTGGCGGCCGGTGACCTCGACGCGCTGTGCGCCGTGGAGGACGCCGTGGCGGGGCCTTCGCGGAGGTGGTTCACCCTGCGGGCCGCGAAGGGCGAGCTCGCCGAGGAGCGCGCGCAGGCGCTCGCGGACCTCGCGCGCGGGTCGCTGCGCATGCGCGTGCCCGCCGACCGATGCGCGGCGGACGCGATCGAGATCTTCCGGCGCGCGCACCGCACGCTCGACGAGACCGGCGCGAACCCGCTGTACCTGGTCGTCGGCACGCTCGAGCACCTCGACCCCGAGACCGGGCAGACCGGCCGCGCGCCGCTCATCCTGGTGCCGCTGGAGATCGAGCGCATCAGCAAGGCGGAAGGGTGCCGCGTGCGCCGCGCGGAGGCGGACATCACGGTCAATGCGGCGCTCGTCGAGTTCCTGAGGCAGCGGCATCGCCTCGACCTCGGGCTGTCCGAGCTCCCCGAGGACGAGACCGGCATCGACGTGCGCGCGATCCTCGACCGCCTGCGCGAGCGCACCGCGTCGCTCTCGGGCTGGGGCGTGCGCTTCGAGTCGCACGTCGCGTGCCTCGACTTCCGCAAGTGGCCCATCTGGACCGACATCCGGGACCGACGCGCACAGCTCGCGGCGCACCCGATCGTGGGAACCGTGCTCGAGCGGCGCGGCACGCCCGCCGCGATCGGCCACGTGGCGCTCGAGGAGCGTGACCCCGCGCAGCTGGCGCTGCCGCTGCCGTGCGACGGGAGCCAGCTCGCGGCGGTGCTCGCGGCCGGGGAACGTCGCTCGTTCGTGCTGCAGGGCCCGCCCGGCACCGGCAAGAGCCAGACCATCACCAACCTCGTGTCGCACGCGCTTGCGGGCGGCATGCGCGTCCTCTTCATCGCGGAGAAGCAGGTGGCGCTCGACGTCGTCGCGCGCCGACTCGTCGAGGCCGGGCTCGGGCCCTGGATGCTCAACCTGCACCCCGAGAAGTGCGGTCGGGCGGAATTCGTCGCGCAGGTGAAGGATGCGTGGGACGCGCTCGAACGCGCTCCGCGCTCGGCCGCGGCCCCGCCCGCGAGCGCCGACCGCGCGAAGCTCGCGGAACTGCGCGACGCGACCGCCGCGGTGCGCGCATGCGGGCACTCGGCGTACACGGCCGCTCGGAGGCTCGTGGAGCTCGCGGATGGCCCGGCACCGGTCGATCACGGAGGCATCGACCTCTCGACGACGGTCGATGCGTTGCTCACGAAGGAGGCGCTCGACCGCATGCTCGCGTCGGCGCGTGCGGCAGGCGAGGCGGCGTCGCGCGCCGCGACGGGCGAACCGCTCGACCGGCACCCCTTGCGCGACCTGCGGCGCTCCGGACAGCTGCGCGCGCTCGGGGCGCTCGCGC
>CAMDUT010000142.1 GCA_945877905.1 Phycisphaera mikurensis NBRC 102666
CTCGCCGGTCGCGCGCCGGATGGCCCAGGAGATGGGCGTGGACCTCGCGCAGGTCGCGGGCTCGGGCCCCGGCGGCCGCATCGTGAAGCGCGACATCGTGCTGGCCGCGGAGAACCGCGGGTCGGCGGCGCCCGCCGCCCCGGCCGCGCGTCCTGCGGCCGCGCAGGCGCTCGTCGCCGGCACGGCGGCACCCGCCGCCGCCCCGCAGGGCGGGGCGATGGTCGCCGGCGTCCAGAGCGTCGAGGTCCCCGTGACCACGATGCGCGGCGTGATCGCCAAGCGGCTCGTCGAGAGCAAGCAGCAGATCCCGCACTACCAGGTGACCATGAAGTTCGCGATGGACGCGATCCTCGCGATGCGCGGGCAGCTCAACGAGCAGCTCGCGGCGATGGAGGTGAAGCTCAGCGTGAACGACTTCGTCGTGCGCGCCTGCGCGCTCGCGATGGCGCGGAACCCCTTCTTCAACGCCAGCTGGGCCGGCGACCGCATCCTGGTCCACCAGCAGGTCAACGTCGGCGTGGCGATCGCGCTGCCCGAGGAGAAGGGCGGCGGGCTCGTGGTCGGCGTCGTGCGCGACGCGAACCTCAAGAGCCTGCGCCAGATCTCGGGCGAGGTCCGCTCGCTCGGCGAGAAGGCGCGCACCAAGGGCCTCTCGGTCGAGGAGATGTCGGGCGCGACCTTCACCATCTCGAACCTCGGGATGTTCGGCGTCGACAACTTCACGGCCATCATCAACCCGCCGAACAGCGCGATCCTCGCGTGCGGCGCGGCGATCGAGCAGCCGGTGGTCCGCAACCACCAGCTGGCGGTCGGCTGGGAGATGGCCGCCACGCTCAGCCTCGACCACCGCGTGATCGACGGGGCGATGGCAGCGAAGTACCTCCAGAGCCTCAAGCAGTTCGTCGAGACGCCGACGCTGCTCCTGGTCTGACGGCCGCCATGGAGGCGGGCGTCCCCATCCTCGGGCTTCCGCTCGGCGACTTCGCCGAGGCGGCCCGCGGACGCGGCGTCGCGCCGCCCGAGGTGCAGTCGGCGTACCGCGCGTTCCACCGCGCGGGCGAGGTCCCGGCGGGCGGGCTGCCCCCGTGGGTCGCCGATGCGCGGCGCCCGGTCAAGGACGTGGTGGTCGACGGCGAGACGGTGAAGTTCACCATGGCGCTCGCGGACGGCCTCGAGACCGAGAGCGTCGTGATCCCCATGCGCCACCGCGACGGGAGCGTGACGCGCACGCTGTGCGTCTCGAGCCAGGTCGGGTGCGCCATGGGCTGCCGGTTCTGCGAGACGGCGCAGATGGGCCTCATGCGCCACCTGTCCGCCGCGGAGATCGTGGCCCAGCTGCACGCCGCGCGCTTCGCGGTGGGCGACCCGCGCACGGGGCGCGCCGGGTTCGAGATCAAGAACGTCGTGTTCATGGGGATGGGCGAGCCCATGGACAACCTCGACGCCGTGCTCGGCGCGATCCGCGTCATGACGGACCGGAACGCCTACGCCATCGCGCCGGTGCACGTGACCGTGAGCACGGTCGGCCGCACCGACGGCATCCGCCGCTACGGCGAGTTCATGCTCCAGCGCGGCTTCCACCGGCTGAACCTGGCCGTCAGCCTGAACGCGCCGAACGACCGCATCCGCTCCGAGATCATGCCCATCAACCGGGCCGAGCCCGTGGCGATCCTGATGGAGGCGCTGCGCGCGTTCCCGAAGCGACCGAACGCCGCGATCTGCATGGAGTACGTGCTGATCCCCGGCGTGAACGACGCCCCCGAGCACTGCGACGAGGTGTGCGCGCTGCTCAGGCCGCTGCGCTGCTCGCTGAACGTCATCCCGTACAACCCGCGCCGCGGGTCGCCGTGGCCCGCGCCCGACGAGGACCGGGTGAAGGCCTTCGTCGACCGGGCGATCGCGAACGGGCAGTTCTGCAAGCGCCGCGGCACGAAGGGCCGCAGCGCGATGGCCGCGTGCGGGCAGCTCGGCAACGAGCGCATCCGGGCGCGGAGGTTCGTCGAGCCGACGCGCGCGGAAACCGTGCAGATTCGCGTCGAAGGGGCCTGAACCGCCCCCCGGCCGCCCGGAAGGGTGCTAGGCTCCGCCGCGTGACCGACATCGCGATCTCCAGCTACTCGTTCCATCGCCTCGTGAAGAGCGGCGAGGCCCGCCTCGAGGACACCCCGCGCCTTGCACGCGAGTGCGGCGCCGACGCGATCGAGTTCGCCACCGGCGGCACGCTGGGCCCCGCGCTCGACGAGGCCATGGCCGCCCGCCTGGCCGACGCCGCGGACGCCGCGGACGTCGCGATCGTCGGGTTTGCGCTCGCCGCCGACCTCCTCGACGAGTCGGGCGGCACCGACGACGCCGCCGTGCAGGAGGTCATCGCACAGGTCCGCGCCGCGGCCTCCATCGGCGTCGACCGCGTGCGCCACGACGCCGCCTGGCGGGGCGCCAACGACGACTGCTCGGACGAGGCGTGGGACGCGGCGCTGTGGCCGCTCACCAAGGCGTGCCGCGCCATCGCGACCGCCGGCGCGGCCTCGGGCGTCCGGACCAGCATCGAGAACCATGGGCTCTTCCTGGCCGCGGTGTGGCGCGTCCACCAGCTGCTCGAGTCGGTCCAGCACCCGAACTTCGGCGTGACGCTCGACCTCGGGAACCTGCTGTGGGCGCCGCAGGACATCGTCGAGTCGACGCGCCTGCTCGCGCCGTACGCGGTGACGGTGCACGTGAAGGACTTCAAGACCGCGTCCCAGGACCCGGCCGCGTGGCCCACCTATCCCGGCGGCCCCAAGGCGCTGCCCGTCGCGCTCGGAAGCGGAGACCTCCCGCTCGCGGCGCAGATCGACGTGGTCCTCGATGCCGACGTGTCGCCCCTGTGGGTGGCCGAGTTCGAGGGCCCGCACGGCGACGTGCGCGCCGAGGCGAAGCGGTCGTTCGAGTGGCTCCGCAAGCAGCTCGGGTGACGCGCACGGGGCCGCGGGGGCGGCGCCGACCTACAATCTTCGGCCCATGCACCTCAAGCGTTCCGACCACGAGCACGGCCCGCCGATCGTCCCCGTGACCTTCATCCTGGAGGATCCCGAGGGTCTCACGGGCACCGCGCAGGCGGAATGGAAGCTCATGGGTGGCGAGCACGAGTCGCTCCTTGAACTCGCGATGGACCACGGCATCAACGTCGAGCATGCGTGCGGCGGCGTGTGCGCGTGCAGCACGTGCCACGTCTACGTGGAGCAGGGCATGGACTCCCTCTCCGAGGCCACCGAGGCCGAGGAGGACCGCGTGGAGGAAGCCCCGGGGATCAAGCGCACCAGCCGCCTGAGCTGCCAGTGCGAGATCACGGGCGCCGGCCCCATCGTGGTGCGCGTCCCGGCGTGGAACCGCAACGCCGTGAAGGAGATCCCGCACTGAACCGCGGTGCACACGTGCGCCGTGCGCGTGGCGCGGCGGTGGCATGGGTCGTGCTCGCGGCGTGGGCGGGAGGGTGCGACCGCGCGGCGGACGCCCCGCGTCCGGCCGCGGAGGCGGCCGCCGCGCGCGGGGCGGTGCCCGCCCCGTCCGCCGAGGTCGCGGCGGACGTCGACCGTGGCGTCGGTCTCATGGGGGCCTTCGAGTTCGCCGAGGCCGAGCGCGTCTTCGCCGGCGCCGCGGCGCGCGCCCCCACGAGCCGCGAGGCGCGGCTCGGGCAGGCGATCGCGGTGCTCAACCAGTCCTCCGAGGGCGCGCAGGAGCGCGCGCTCGCGCTCCTCGAGGCGATCCAGCGCGAGTGGCCCGACGACCCGCGCGTCGCGCACTGCCAGGGGCTCGCGTGGCTCTACCTCGGCGATCCCGCGAAGGCCCTGCCGCGGTTCCGGCGCGCGGTGGAGCGCGTTCCCGCGGACCCGCACGCGAACTTCTACGTCGGACAGTGCTGCGAGCTTCTCGGCGAACCCGAGCTCGCGCGCGCGTCCTACGCGCGCGCGGCCGAGCTCGACCCGTACCTGCGGAGCGCGTACCTGGGGATGCAACGCGTGCTCGCCCGCCAGGGCAAGGATGGGGAGGCTGAGGCCATGCTCGCGGAATTCCGGCGCCAGGCGGACAATCCACGCAGCCACCTCGCCGAGTTCAAGTACACGCGCATGGGAACGCTCGGCGAGGCGGTCGTCTCGCGCGATCCCGCGCCCGCGCCCGCCGCGCCGGCCGGTGCGCCCTTCGGCGCCGCGGTCCCGTTCCCGGTCGATGGCCTGCCGGCCGCGCCGCTCGCGCTCGACGACCTGCAGCCGGCCGCGGACCTCGACGGCGACGGCTCGCTCGATTTCGTGGCGACGTTCCACTGGCCCGAGGAGGGCGTCGTCGAGCGCCGCATCGTCCGGTCGCGCGCCGACGGCTCGTGGGCCGTGGACCCGGTGGCGACCGTGGGCCTGCGGCGCGGGCGCATGCTCTGGGGCGACCTCGACAACGACGGCCGCGTCGACGTCGCCTTCGCGTCCGCCATCGGCAGCCACCTGACCATCGCCACGGGCCTGCATGCGGGGTGGTGCAGACAGCTGTCCGACGGCAGCTGGCAGCCCTACGAGTTCCGCGGTGCGCTGATCCCCGAGGACGACCTCGCGGCGATCGCGGACCTCGACCACGACGGCGACCTCGACTTCGTGTTCACCGGCGGGTGCCAGACCGGCATCCTGTGGAACCTCGGCCGTCCGTCGGCCGAGGAGCCCGTGGCGTGGGAGCGGCAGGTGCTTCCCCTGGCACTCGCGCCCGCGATGGCCGCGCCCGCGGACCTCGACGGCGACGGCGACCTCGATCTCCTGCTGTGGTCGCGCTCGGGCGCCGAGGCCCAGGCGTGGGGCAACGACCGGCTGTGGGCGTGGTCGCGCGCGCCGGGCTTCGGCGAGTTCGAGGCATCGCGACCGTCGCAGGTGGTGGCCTTCCGCGACGGGGACGACGGCGAGCCTGTCATCGCGACGGTCTCGTCGACGGTCCCCGGGGACGTTCCGGGCGCCGAGACCTGGCGGCGCACGGCGGGCGCGTGGCGCCGCGCCTCGCGGGTCGAGGTGCCGGGCGCGGAGTCGCTGTGGGTCGCGGACGTCGCAGGCAGCGGCCACTCGAACGTCGTCGTGCAGGAGGCAGGCGCGATCGTGCTGCTCGACGCGCACGGCCACCCGATCGAGCGGATCGACGGCGTTCCCCCGGACGCCGTGCCGTTCGTTCCGGACGCGCGCGGGCCGCTGATGGTCTCCCGGCGGTCGACGGCCGGGGCGGCACCCGCGTGGCTTCCCGCGGGGCCCGGGCGCGGCGCGTTCGCGGCGCTGTGGCTGCGGGGCCGCACCGACCCCTCGCAGCAGATGCGCACGAACGCGAGCGGCATCGGTGCGTCCGTCGATGCCCGCGCGGCCGGGGCGTGGGTGGCGGCCGACGCGCTGCCGTGGCGCGGCACCGGGGCGCAGTCCCTCGAGCCGGTGCTGGTGGGGCTCGGCGGTGCCGCCAAGTGCGAGTTCGTGCGCATCGAGTGGCCCGATGCCGTCCTCCAGTCGGAGGTGGGGGTGCCCGCGGGCACGCGCGCCGTCACCGAGACCCAGCGGCAGATCTCGAGCTGCCCCGTGATCTTCGCGTGGAACGGGCATGAGCACGCGTTCGTGACCGATTGCCTCGGGGTCGGGGGCATCGGCTACCTCGCCGGCATCGAGCGCGCCCCCGACGGCGCGCTTCGCCCCGTGTACGCGCCGCCGCGCCCGCGCGAGCGCGTGGTGGTCGGCGGCACGGACGCGCTGGCTCCGGTCGACGGGCGCTACGACGTTCGCCTCGGCGAGCCGATGGAGGAGGCGTGCTACCTCGACGCGGTCGTGCTCGAGGCGATCGACGTGCCGGAGGGGTGGGACGTCGCGCTCGACGAGCGCATGGGGATCAACGGTCCGCAGCCGACCGGCGAAGCTCGTTTCTGGCGGCGTTCGTCCGCGCCGGAACGTGCCGTCGCGCGGGTGGCCGGGCGCGACGCGGACGCCACGGCCGACGTCGGGTCCGCGGACGGACGGGCCGCGGACCTCGGGCCCGCGGACCCGCGCTTCATCGGGCGGCTGGCCGACGAGGCGACGCTCGAGCTTGCGTTCGCCGACGCGATCGACGCGGCCTCGGGCGAGCCCATGCTCGTCCTCGATGGCTGGGTCGAG
>CAMDUT010000143.1 GCA_945877905.1 Phycisphaera mikurensis NBRC 102666
TGACCGAGCGCGCGCGCACGCGCATCCACGCCGACGCGGTCGGCCACGTCGCGGCGCGGTACGGGCTCGCGGACGCCGAGCGCTCGGCGCTCGCGGCCGTTCCGCTCCGGTGGCGGCGCGGCCGCGGTTCGAGCGGCTTCTATCCCAGGCCCGCCCACGGGTTCCCCGGCCCCCACATCCTCGTCAAGGTGCCGACGGGCGCCCGCACGCGGTGGCACACGTATCGGCGCGCCCGCGCCCGCTTCACCACGCCGCCGGGCGGCATCGAGCTCGACGTGCGCGTGTTCGCGACGGCCGTGCTGGTCCACGAACTGACGCACGCGCTCCAGCACGGCGTGGCCGGCGGCGTGCGCCGCCGCTACAGCGAGGTGGAGACCACCGAGAACGAGATCGAGTACGTGCGCCGGGCCGCGCCCGAGGCGTTCGCGCAGCTCGTTCCCGTGGTGCGCGCGCCCGCCCGCCGCACGAAGGCGCGCGCCGCGGCGTCGCGTGCGCTTCCCGCGGGCGAGCCCGCCGCGGCGCACGCTTCGTCCGCGCTGCACGCGCTGCGCACGATCGTGCTCCGCTTCGCGGGGTCGTTCGCGGGCCTCATGCGGCCGGCGTCGCCGCCAGCGCCTGCGCCGCGCTCGTCCCCGCGACGAAGCCGCTCGCCCAGGCCCACTGGAAGTTGAAGCCGCCGATGCGGCCGTCGACGTCGAGCACCTCGCCCGCGAGGTGCAGCCCCGGCACGATCCGGCTCTCCATGGTCTCGAGCCGCACCTCGGCAAGCGGCACGCCGCCCGCGGTCGCCTCGGCGAACGTGTAGCCGCGGTCGCCCTCGACCGGCAGCGGCGTCGCCGTGCACGCCGTGACGAGCGCACGCCGCCTCTCGCGCGGGAGCTGCTGCACGGTGGCGCCGCCGTCGATGCCCACGGCCTCGAGCAGCGCGCGCACCAGCCGCTCGGGCAGCCGTTCGCGCAGGAACGCGCCCGCGGTGCGTCCCTTCGCCTCCACGAGCGCGCGGTCGAGCGCCTCCGCGTCGGTGCCCGGCATCCACGAGAGCTCGAGGCGTGCCGCAGGGTCGCCGAACCGCGCCATGGTCCAGTGGCGGCTGATGTTCAGGACCGACGGTCCCGAGAGCCCGAAGTGCGTGCACAGCGTGCTGTCCGCGAACGCCGCGAGGCGCTTGCCGCCGCCCGCGCGCAGCACGAGCTCCGCGGGAACGGTGAGCCCGCTCAGGCCCATGATCCAGTGCCCGGGCGCGAGCCGCAGCGGGACCAGCGACGGCACGACGTGCTCCGTGACGGAGTGCCCGAGGGCCTGCGCCATCCCGAGCCCGGCGCCGTCGGAACCCGACTTCGGCAGCGCCTTCCCGCCCGTGCACAGCACCACGCGTCGCGCATGCACCGCGCCGGAGGCGGCGCCGACCAGGAACCCGTCGCCCGCGCGTTCGATCCCCGTGACGCGGTCCGGGTGGCAGAGGCGCACGCCCGCGTCGCGTGCCGCGGCGAGCAGCGCGTCGAGCACCGTGCGCGCGGAGTCGCTCACGGGGAAGAGCTTGCCGGTGTCCTCGCGCTTGAGCTCCACGCCGCGCTCGGCGAAGAACGCCTGCGTGCGGTCCACCCCGAACCGATGAAGCACCTTGCGGATGGCGGGGTGGGTGCTCCCCGCGTAGTCCGATGCGTCGACGCGCCAGTGCGTCACGTTGCACCGCCCGCCGCCCGCGACCAGGATCTTCGCGCCCAGACGCGCGGCCCCGTCGAACGCACGCACGTCGAGCGCCATGCCCGCCTCGCGCGCCGCGCGGCCGGCCCATGTCGCGGCGAACAGGCCCGCGGCGCCTGCGCCCACCACCGCGAGGTCGCACGTGTCGGCCCGGTCGCTCACCGCGCCGGGCCGCCCGTCGCCGGCACCGTCGACTCGCCGAGCCGGACCTGGACCTCGACGTCGCGCGCCTTCTGCGATTCGTGCCTGAGCGTGATCGGCCGCCCGGCCTCGCCGCGCACCAGGAACCGGGCCGCGACCGAGCCGTTGCCCGGGACGCCGCCCGGGAACCGCAGCGCGTGCGGGCGGCTGGCCTGTGGCTCGAATGTGCGGTCGGTGCGGCGCTCGAGCGTTCCCGCGGCCGCCACGTCGGCGCCCGAGAGCGTGAGTACGTCGTCAAGCCCGATCCCGCGGTCGGCCGCGCGCTCGGTGCGCGTGGGGATGAGGCGGTCGTTCGCCACCGTCACCGTCACCTGCCACGTGCCCGGCGAGAGCTCGGCGGTGTCGACGCTCTCGAAGCGCAGGAGCGGCATCTGGTCGGCGTGGAACATGGTGAACGCGAAGTTGCGGTGCAGCTCCTCCTCCACCATGAACGGAGGCGGGATGCGCGCCGAGTGCTTGGTGCCGCCGCCCACGAGCACGGTGCCGAACTCCGGGTGCGCCACCTCGCGGAGCGGCACGCGCGTCTGGCCGAAGAGCATGCGGTCGTTCCACATGCGGCGCTCGTCCTCGGACGGGTCCTGGCCGTCCTGCATGATGCGCTTGTCGGTCCAGAGCTCGTTCGTGAGCGAGATGATGCCGAGGCCCTCGGCGAACCAGTTCACGGCGCCGCCGTGCACGGTGTAGAGGTCCTTGTGGATGACCATCGGTCGATAGAAGGGCAGCATCGCCGCGCCGGCGTCCTGGATCCTCCGGTACGTCGCGACGTCGCCCGACGGGTAGTCCGACTCGCGTTTCGGCGAGCCCGGCCCGCGCAGGATCATCCCTCCCGCGTTGTGGTAGCACTGCGCGGCGGCCACGTGCGGCTTGGTGCGCACCCAGTCCACGATCGAGCGCGTCTCGGGGTAGCAGAGCGGGTAGGCGCCCGCGCCGGACTGCACGTTCTCGGGTTCCCAGCCGCTGGGGAAGTTGCGGTTCATGTCGTAGCCGCCGGGAGCGTCCTCGTTGACGCGCCCGTCGCCGTCGTTGTCGATGCCCTCCTGCCCGGCCATCGACCAGTCTCCGTACTCGCGCGTGCCGTCGGCCTTCGGCTCGGCCGGCACCGGCACCATGCGGTTCGCGTCGCGCTGGTCGCGACGGTGGGTGCCGAACGGGTCGCGCCGCCACATCATGGTGACGTGCCCGTCGCCGTCGAGGTCGTCCGGCCCGTCCTCGTCGCACGCGCCGTCGCCGTCGTCGTCGGTGGGCTGCTGCCCCGTGCGGGCCGAGTGCGGCGTGTGCGCGTCGGCGAACCACGTGGCGCGGCCGTCGGGGTTCACCAGCGGCACCAGGTAGAAGGTGCAGCGGTCGACGAGCTCGGTGAGCTTCGGGACGTGGCCGTGCGCGCCCAGCAGGTACCACGCCGTGTAGGTGACCGTCTCGCTCGCCTGGATCTCGTTGGCGTGGATCGAGCCGTCGATGTACATCGCGGGCTTCGAACCCTCGTGGCCCGTGGCCGGGTTGTTGATGACGAGCGCCAGCATCGGCCGCCCCAGCGCGCTGGTTCCGAAGCGCTCGACCCGGCAGAGCGCGGGGTAGGCCTCGGCGAGCCGGAACATCTGGTCGTTGATGCCCTCCACGTCGGAGAAGCGGTTGAACGCGATCTCGACCTTCGAGGGGATCTGCTGCTGCGCCTGCGTTGCGCAGCACGCCGCCGCGGCCGCGATCGCCGCGACGCCTGCGCGCGCCCGCGGACCGAGTGCGGCGCTCATCGCCCGCCTCCCGTCTTCGCGGTGCCTTCCGCCGCGGCTTCCGTGGCCGCCTGCGCCGCGACGCGCTTCCCGTCGACGAACGCGTGCGACGCCTCGACGCGCCCGGCGTGGACGACCTCGACGGTCACGGCCTCGCCCTGCGCGGCGCTGACGATCCACGTGAACCGCTCCTGCGCCCCCGCGTCGAGGCCGCGCATGACCTGGACGCGCTTGCCCGAGCGGATCCGGTCGACCGGCACCGAGATTCGCACCACGTGCGCCTGCGCGACGCCCTCGGCGCGGCCTCCGCGCATCACGGTGGGGAGCCTGCCGGTGTTGGCGATCGAGGTCTCGACGCGCCAGAGCCCGGGCCCGAGCGCCGTGACCGTGGGTTCGGCAAGCGTCACCTTGGGGCGCGCCGCGGCGAGGCGCTCGAGGAACTGCGCGTGCTTGGCGGCGAGGCCCGCCACCTCGTCGACCGGCGGATTCTCCCGGAAGCCGGGCACCCATCCGCCGACCTCGACCTCGAAGAGCTGCGGGTGCGGCTGCTTGGTCCAGGGCACGAACCCGCGGCCGCCGCGCATCTCGTCGCTGTAGCGGAGCCACGCGGCCTCCTCAGGGTCCGACGGCGCGGGAGGCGCGGGCGTTCCCTCGGGGGGCTTCGGCGCGTCGGGGAGGTCAGGCCGTCCCCAGAGCGTCGAAGCGAAGGTCGGGATGCCGCGCTGGGCGTTCATCCATGCGACGAAGCTGCCCGACGTGTCGGCGCCGGCCGCGCGGGACTGCCCGGTGACCTCGCGAAACGCCTTCGCGAGCTCGGCGTAGGCCGCGGCGTCCGCCTCGTCGATCATCCACGGCATCCCGTGAGGCGTGCGCTGGCGCGCGTCGGGGACGTTGACCACCGTGTCGTGGCGGCCGAGCACGACCGCGCCGACGAGGCGCGGACGCGCGATGACGAAGTCCGCGAGCCACTTGCTCTCGGGCGCGAGCAGCGGGTACACGCCGGCCTCGTCCTCGAACTCCGGCCAGCGGTGCGGGAAGTTCCGCTCGGGGTCGATCCCGCCGACCCAGTCCTCGCCGATGCGCCCGTCCGCGTCCGCGTCGATGCCCTCGGTCCACACGGTCCACGTGGGGAGCTCGCCCTCGGCCGCCTTGGGCGCGCGCATGAGGCGCGCGTCGGCGGGGTCGGAGACCATCGCCGGCTTCGTCCACGGCATGGCCTCGCCCGACTTGCGCATCTGCGTGACGAGCCCGTCACCGTTCAGGTCGCGCGGGGGGTCCTCGTCGCCGGGGCCGTCCTTGTCGTTGTCGTGGGAGATCCCGTCGCCCGAATACGCGCGGCGCGTCCCGCGCGCGAACGCCTCGGCCGGGTCGGGGTTGCCGCGCGCAACCACGTGCACGGTGATGCCCTCGAGCCCTGACGGCCAATCGCGCACGATCCGGTCGGCGAGCGCCAGCGCGGCCTCGGTGGTCGACCAGCGGTGTCCGTCCATGCCCGCCAGCACCAGGATGGCCGGCTGCGCGTCGGCCGTGGAGACGTCCTCGGCGAGCGTCAGCAGGTGGATGGGGCGGTCCACCGGGCTCTTCGCGGCCACGCGCAGCGACGCGCGGCCCGCGTTCGCCTTCGCGAACGACTCGAGGTGGGCCGTGAGCGACGCGGTGTCGCGCGCCTCGACGGGCGCGAAGGCCGGGGTCGCCGTCGCGGCCGCGGCGGGCATCGAGTCCTGGTGCGCGGGGATCGTGGCGAACAGCGCGGGGAGCAGGGCGATCACGGGGTTCATGCGGGGTCCTTCGGGCGTCCTTGCGCGGGGTTTCAGAGTTCCGGTCGTGCGCCCTCGACCATGGCGGCGTCCTCGAGCACGTACAGCCCCACGAGCCAGTTCTCGATGAGGTACGGGTCGACCCGGAGGCGTCCCTTGACGCCTCCGAAGTTGAAGGTGGCGTGCGCTCCCGACCGCTTCGCGGGCTCGAGCAGCTTCACCTCGATCGCGTCGTACGGCGTGGGCGGGACGCCGATGCAGCAGCCGTCCCACTGGTTGAGCATGACCAGGAGCTCCTTCGTCTCGCTCACCATCAGCGGGAACGCGAGGTAGCCCTCGACC
Source organism: Phycisphaera mikurensis NBRC 102666 (assembly GCA_945877905.1). Lineage (GTDB taxonomy): Bacteria > Planctomycetota > Phycisphaerae > Phycisphaerales > SM1A02 > UBA966. Next base: position 5,732 of record CAMDUT010000143.1, read on the forward strand.
TGCACCCACGCGCCATCGAGCAGCGCGACGCGCTGGGGCATGTCGTGCTCGTTGAGGCGGGGGACGTATGTCTCCGAGGCGCTCGCGAGGCATTCCCAGCTCACGCGGTACGGGCTCTCCTTCGTTCCCTCGCCGCGGATCTCGTAGCGGCCGTCGGCGTAGAGCAGGCGCTCGCCCGAGCGCGCATCGGTCTTCGGGACGATGTTGCCCGCCACCACGTTGGATCCGGCGATCTTCCGGTCGAGTCCCGTGTCGACCGCGCCGGGCTCGCGCACGACGGGCGCGCGCGCGGGGCGGGG
>CAMDUT010000144.1 GCA_945877905.1 Phycisphaera mikurensis NBRC 102666
ATCGCGGCCGGCGAGGACGTTCCCGAGGAGCCCGAGGACGCGAACGAGGACGGCGCCGACGGCGAATCGACGTCCGGAGAGGGAACCGGCGAGGGCGGCACGCGCAAGCGCCGCCGTCGGCGTCGCCGCCGCGGCAAGGGCGGTGACCGCGGCGCGGGCGGCGACCGCGGCGAGGCGCAGACCTCCGGCGGCCAACAGGGTTCGGACGCGGGCGACGGGGCCGAGGGCGGCTCCGACGACGGCGACGGGGACGACTCGGAATCCGGCGGCGATGGCCCCGGAACCGACGGCACCGCCGGCGAGGGCGACGGCACCGGCAAGCGCAAGCGCCGACGCCGGCGCGGCGGCCGCGGCCGCAAGCGCAACCGCGACGGCGACGGCGGCGGCGGCGAACCCGGCGCATCGGGCGGCGAAGGCACCGCACGAAGCGACGGCGGCGGCAACGGAGCCGGCGGCAACGGCGGCGAGTCCCGCGGCGAGTCCCGCCGCGAGCCGCGCGCACGCGCCGAGCGGTCCGAACGCGCCGAGCGATCCGACGCTGCACCGACGTCCGGCCACTCGGGCGATGCCGCCGCCGGCGGCGAGGCCTCGCCGCTCGACGCGGCGAAGAAGACGATCCGCAGCGTGACCGGCTGGATGCGTCGGCTCAAGGCCCCGGCCTCGGGCGGGCGCGACGATCGCTGACGGGCCGCACCCCACGACCCCACCGCATGGAACACACGCGGCGCATCATCGTCCTCGGCAGCACCGGCTCGATCGGGACGGCCACGCTCGAGGTGGTCGCGCACCTCGCGGGCGCGGGCGGCCCGGCCTACCGAGTGGCGGGGCTCGCGGCGGGCTCGAACGGGTCGCTCGTGGCGCGCCAGGCGGCGGAGCACGGCGTGCGGCACGTGGCCGTCGCGGACGAGGCGGCGGCGCGCGCGCTGCCCGCAGGCGTCACGGCCTTCTCGGGACCCGACGCCGCCACGCGGCTCGTGAACGAGGCGGCGCGGCCCGGTGACCTCGTGATGGGGGCGATCGTGGGCGCCGCGGGCATCGCGCCGACGCTGGCCGCCATCGAGCGCGGGTGCCACGTGGCGCTCGCGAACAAGGAGACGCTGGTCGCCGCCGGCGCCGTGGTGCGCGAGGCCGTCGCGCGCATGCGCGTCGAGCTGCTTCCCGTCGACAGCGAGCACAGCGCCGTCTTCCAGTGCATGCGCGCGGGAAGCGCGCGCGAGGTGCAGCGGCTCGTGCTCACCGCGAGCGGCGGCCCGTTCCGCACGTGGAGCGCCGAGCGCACGCGCAACGCCACGCTGAGCGAGGCGCTGCGCCACCCCACGTGGCAGATGGGACGGAAGGTCACCATCGACAGCGCGAGCCTCATGAACAAGGCGCTCGAGGTGATCGAGGCGCACTGGCTGTTCGACCTTCCCTCGGACCGCATCGACGCCATCGTGCACCCCCAGAGCGTGGTGCACTCCTTCGTCGAGTTCGTCGACGGCAGCACCATCGCGCAGCTCAGCCCGCCGTCCATGAAGCTGCCGATCCAGTACGCGCTCACCTGGCCCGACCGCGTGGCCGGGTGCAGCCCGATGATCGCGTGGGACGCGCTGCGTTCACTCGACTTCGAGCCGGTGGACCACGGGCGCTTCCCCGCCATCGGGCTCGCCAAGCGCGTGATCGACGCCGGCGGCAGCGCGGGCGCCGCGTTCAACGCCGCCAACGAGGTGGCGGTCGAGGCGTTCATCGAGGGCGCCATCCCGTTCGGGGAGATCGCGGCGGTCGTCACCGAGACGCTCGATGGGCTCACGAACCACCAGGTGGGATCCCTCGACGACGTGCTCGCGGCCGACCGCGAGGCGCGCGCGTTCGCCGCGGCCCGCGTGGCCGAGCGGCGCGGCGTGACCGCCTGACGACCGGCGCGGCGCCCCGGCGCGCGCCGCGCGCGAGTCACGCTTTCGCCTACGCTTTCGGGGCCCATGGAGCTCCTCGCCGACGGCCGCAACGTGGTCCTGATCCTGCTCGGGTTCGGGCTCCTGATCTTCGTGCATGAGCTCGGGCACTTCCTGGCGGCGCGCTGGGCGGGCATCCGGTGCGAGAGCTTCGCGGTCGGCATGGGGCCCGTGGTCGCCGCATGGCGCCGCGGCATCGGCTGGCGCGCGGGGTCGACCGACCCCGCGACGATCGCGCGCTTCGGGAAGCCCGCGGTCGAGATGACGGACGCCGAGCTCGAGCGCCACGGGATCGGCGAGACGGAGTGGTCGCTGCGCATCCTGCCGCTCGGCGGCTTCGTGCGCATGCTCGGCCAGGAGGACCTCGACCCATCGAAGGTCTCGCAGGAGCGGCGCAGCTACCAGCGCGCGCCGGTCGGCAAGCGCATGGTCGTGGTGTCCGCGGGCGTGATCGCGAACCTCGCGCTCGCGATCGCGCTGTTCGTGGTCGCGTTCATGGCGGGCGTGCGCTTCGAGGCGCCGGTGGTCGGGGGCACGGTGCCGGGGTCGCCGGCGGCGGCCGCGGAGTGCGTCGACGGCGGCGCCCCGGGCCTGCAGCCAGGTGACCGCGTGGTGGCCATCGACGGCGCGCCGGCGCAGACGTTCGCCGACCTCCAGATCGCGTCGGCAATGGCCCGGCCCGGCACGGCCGTGGAACTCGGCGTGGAGCGCATGCAGGCCGACGGCACCTCGGTGCGTCGGACGTTTCGCGTCACGCCGAGGCGCGACGCGGGCAGCGGGCTGCTCTCGATGGGCATCGCGCCGGCCGCCTCGGGCATGCTCGGAAGCGCCCAGCGCAGCGAGGAGGCCCTGCTCGCGCAGCTCCTCGCCGAAGCCGGCCTGGCGCCCGAGCGCTCGGGCGAGGCCGAGGACGCGCTCGAGCATCTCGTCGGGGTGCAGCGGCCCGGCGCCGCGGACGCCGGCAGCGTCGTACTCCCCACCCAGCAGGTCTTGGACCGAGCGGACGACGGCGAGGCGCCGCTCGGCTGCGTGCTCGCGCCCGAGCTGCTCGACGCCGCCGCGCGGGCCTCGGGCGGGGCGACCATCCGCACGCAGTGGACGACGCGGTCCGGCCGCACGGTCGAACGCGCGCTGCGGCCGCTCCCCGAGTACCAGTCGCTGAAGGTGGCTGCCGCCGAGGGCGTGGCCGCCGAGATCGACACGGGCCTCCTGGGCCTCGTGCCGCTGCTGCGCGTCGACCGGCTGGCGCCCGGCTCCCCGAACGAGGGCATCCTGCTCCCGGGCGACGTGCTGCTGCGCGTCGAGGGGCTCGACGGGCCGCGGCTGGCGCAGCTGCGCTCGGCGCTCGCGTCGCTGCCGGGGTCCGGCGGCCCGTTCGCGCTGTTCGGAAGCGGCGCGGGCGCCGCGACCGCGACCGTGCTCCGCGAGGGCCAGGAGCGCACGATCGCCGTCCGCGTCGACCGGCAGGGCCGTCTCGGCGCCATGCTCGAGCAGGCGTTCGACCTGCCGTTCATCGCGGACCCGATGCCGGCGAGCCCTGCCGCCGCGCTCGGCGCCCTGCCCCGCAGCCGCGTCACGGCGATCGAGGGATCGGCCGTCGCCGACTGGCCCTCCATGCGCGCCGCGCTCATGGCCGCCACGCGCGAGTCGGCCGCGCGCGGCGAGGGGCAGCCCGTGACGGTCACGTTCACCTCGCCGAGCACCGGCACGCCCTCGCTCGAAGGGACGCTCACGCTCACCGCCGACGACGTCCGCGCGCTGCACGCGCTCTCGTGGCGATCGCCGGTCCCCGACGCGGTCTTCGAGCCGCTGATGACCACGCTCACCGCGCACGGCAACCCGGTGCGCGCGGTCGCGATGGGCTTCCACCAGACGCGCACGATGGTGACGATGACGTACCTCACGCTCGACCGGCTGGTGCGCGGCAGCGTGGGCGTCGACCAGCTGCGCGGCCCGGTGGGCATCGTGCACCTGGGGTCGCGCGTGGCCGACCGGGGCGCGATGTACCTCGTCTTCTTCCTCGCGATGATCAGCGTGAACCTCTCGGTGCTGAACTTCCTGCCGCTGCCGATCGTCGACGGGGGACTCTTCCTGTACCTGGTGTGGGAGCGGGTGACCGGGAAGCCGCCCTCGCTGCGGTTCCAGAACGCGGCCACGGCGCTGGGGCTCGTCCTGCTCGGGTCGATCTTCGTGCTCACGTTCTTCAACGACGTGTTCCGCATCGTGACGGGGGGTTGACGCGCGCATCCGGCCGGGGTCGGGCGGCGAATCCGCGCGCATGGACCACCCCGCCGCTTCCCGTCCCGTCACGCTCATCACCGGCGCCGGAAGCGGCATCGGCCACGCGCTCGCGCTCATGCTGGCCGAGCGCGGGCACGACCTGGCGCTCGTCGGCCGCAGCGAGGGCAAGCTGCACGCCACCGCCACGTCCTGCGCCGCGGGCCGTCCCGGGTGCCGGACCATCGTGATGGCAGGCGACGTCGCCGACAGCGGGTTCGCGCAGTCGTGCGTCGACCGGGCGATCGCCGAGCTCGGCGGCCTCGACGTGCTGGTGAACTGCGCGGGCGTCGCGCCCAAGGTGCCGATCGCCGACACGGGCGAGGACGTGCTCGAGGAGGCGTTCCTCGTGAACGCCTTCGGCCCGGCGTTCCTGATCACCCGAGCGTGGCCGCACTTCTGCGCGCGCAACGCCGGGTGCATCGTGAACGTGAGCTCCCTCGCCACCACCGACCCGTTCCCGGGGTTCTTCGCGTACGCGGCCAGCAAGAGCGCGCTCGAGAGCCTCACGCGCAGCGCGCACGGCGAGGGCAAGCGCCACGGCATCCGCGCGTTCAGCGTGGCGCCGGGCGCGGTCGAGACGCCGCTCCTGAGGCAGAACTTCAGCGAGAAGGTGCTGCCGCACGAGGCCACGCTCCACCCGGAGGCCGTCGCCTCGCTCATCGTCGACTGCATCGAGGGGCGCCGCGAGGGGGACCGCGGGAAGTCGATCGCGATCAGGAAGTGAGCCGAGCGCTCACCGGCGCCGCTGCATGGCGCGGTCGATGTCCCGCTTCATCTCGCGCTCGGCGATGGCGTGCCGCTTGTCGACCGCCTTGCGGCCGGTGCCCAGCCCCACCAGGAGCTTGGCGCGGCCGTTCTTGAAATAGATCTTGAGGGGCACGATGGTGAAGCCCTTGCGCTTCACCTCCTCGGCCAGCTTCACGATCTCCCGCCGGTGGGCCAGGAGGCGCCGGGGGCGCACGGGTTCGTGCTGCACGGCCTTGCCCGCGGGCGGGTACTCGGCGATGTGCACCGAATGCAGCGTCAGGCTCGGCGGCTCGAGCGCCGCGGCGACGTATCCCTCGGCCAGGCTGACCTTTCCGGCGCGGACGCTCTTCACCTCGGTGCCGAGCAGCTCGATCCCGCACTCGAGGGTGTCCCCGATGGAATAGTCATGGCGGGCCGCCCGATTCTCGATCGTCGGCTCGTTCGGAAGGTGCTCGCGCGCGCCGGAGGCCACGGGGGCGAGTCTAGACCCCGCCGGAGACCCCGGCGGCCGGGCCGGATTCACGGTTTCGGCGCAACTATGGGACCACGAATTCCGAACAATCGGGGCCGAAGTCGGTTGCCGCCGCGTCACGGGCGGCAACAATCTGCCAACTCTCCCCATCCATGAAGAACGCCCCCACGACCGCCATCCTCGCGATGGCCTCCGCCGCCGTTTCCACGCTGTGCCTCGCCCAAGCCATTCCGTCGACCGGCCCCTCCGCCGGTCCGGCGAGCCAGGGTGTGGATGCCTTCCTGGCGGCGGACCTCTCCCGCGGCGTGTTCCGCTCGGGCGACCAGGTCGCGCGTGCGTGGGGCACCCTTGCCTCCGGCGCGACCCCCTCCGAGAGCGGCCGGAACTTCATCGACTCGAGTGCGCGCGGCCTGTTCGGCGTGGACCCGTCGCAGCTCGCGCCGATCGGCCCCTTCGAGGCCGGCGAGCACCTGGTCCCCATCATGCCCGACCGCGCCGTCGGCGGCTCGCGATTCACCGGCACCTACTGGTCGCAGTTCGTGAAGGGCATCCCGGTCTACAAGTCGCACCTCCTGGTGCT
>CAMDUT010000145.1 GCA_945877905.1 Phycisphaera mikurensis NBRC 102666
CGCGGCGCTCGCGGCGGGCGACTGCGCGCTCGTCATGGGACCGCCCGGGATCGCGGTGATCCCGCCGTGGCAGATCGTCTCGAGCGGCGCGGCCGGCGCCGTGGGATTCGACCGTCGGTTCCGCGGCGAGCAGGCGATCGCCGCGGCGATCCGCTCGCTGGTGGCGGGCGAGCCGCCGATCGCGGTGGTGGTGCACTCGGGTGCGCCCGGGATCCTCCGGAACGCGGCGGACGGGTCGGACCTCGCCGCGGCGGCGGATGCGCTCCGCTCGGCGCGCATCGACGTGCGCGAGTGGGTTCCCGGCGACGGGCCGCAGCCGGCGGCCCCGCCTGGGCGTCCGATCGTCTGGATCATCGTGCCGCCCACCGACCGCGACGCGGTGAACGAGTCCCCGCGCGAGCGCGCGCTGCTCGCCGCGGCGCGTCGGCTGGTGGCGCAGGACCAGCCGGTGCTGCTCACGGTCGGGCCGAGCCTGTTGCCGCTGCTCGGCCAGCAGGATCCGTGGTCGACGCTGCTTGGCCCGCGCGGCCTCGGCGCGCAGACAGGGCGCACCGTGCTCGAGCTCGTCGCCGTCGGCCCGGGCCGCAGCGAGTCCCGCGCCGAGCAGGCGGTGCTCGACGGCGTGCGCACCCATGCGCTCGGCAGGTCCGTCGACGGACAGCGGCTGTACCTGGAGCGTCCCGTGCCGGTCGAGGCCGATGCGTCGCGCGGCGCGCGCGCGGTGAGCGTCGTCGAGCCGTCGAACGACCGCTGGGTCGAGAACGACTGGCGCCGGGACCAGCGGGTGCGGTCGAGTGCGCCGGAATCGAAGCGCTTCGCCGAGCCGGTCGCGGTGGTCGCGGCCTCGTCCGACGACGGCGCGCGCGCGGTGCTGGTGGGTTCGCCCACGTGGATGACGACCGCGACGTGCGACGCCGCCGACCCGCTCGGCGGCGGGCGCGTCGCGCTGCGGAACCCTGGCAACCGCGAGCTGCTCGTGAACGCGGTGCTCTGGCTCGCCGGGCGCGACGCGCAGGTGGCGGGTGCCGGGACCGGTCGCGAGGTCGAGCGCGTGCCGCGCCTGTCGCGGGCGCAGGTCGTCGCGATCGACACGGTCCAGGCGGTGCTGGTGCCGGGCGCGATCGCCGCGATCGGCGCGGCCGTGGTGGTGCGGAGGAGGCTGCGGACGTGAGGACGCGCACGCTCGTCATCCTCGCGGCGCTCGCGGCCGTCGCCCTCGGCGGGTGGTGGTCGCTGCGCGGTGCCGCCCGGCGCGATGCCGGCACCGTCGACCGGCGTCCGCTGTTCGCCCCCGACGAGATCCCGCTCGAGTCGGTCGATCGCGTGCGGCTCGAACGACCGGGAGCGGGCGTGCCGGCGATCGAGTTCCGTCGGTCCGATGCCGGCTGGGACCAGGTCGAGCCGTTCCCGCACCCGGCCGATCCCGCCGCGCTTCGCCAGGTGCTCGACACCGCCGCGGCCCTCGAGTCGACGCGCGCCGTCGATCCGGCGGCGCTCGAACCGGACGCGCGCGCGTCGCTCGGGCTCGAACCGCCTCGCGCCCGGCTCGTCGTCGGGTGGCCGGGCGGCGAGCGCATCGTCGAGCTCGGCCGGCGCACCGTCGCGGGCCGTGCGTGGGTGCGCGTGGGTGGGCGCAGCGAGGCCGCGAGCGTCGATGCATCCCTGCATGCCGCGGCGGTCGAGGGTGACCCGCGCCAGTGGCGTTCCACGCGCCTGCTCGACGCCGCCGGCGCCGACGTCGCCCGCATCGAGGTCCGCTATGGCCCCGGGGACGGGCAGTTCGTCGTTCTCGCGCGCGCGGGCGGCGCCTGGCGCGTCGAGCGGCCCTTCGCGACGCGCGCCGACGCCGAGAGCGCGCGCAGCTACGTCGATGCGCTGCTGCGCGCGGAGATCGACGCGTTCGCGTCGGACACGGTGACCGATCCGGGTGCGTTCGGGCTCGCCGTGCCGGAGAAGTCGGTGCGGCTGGTGGCCGCCCCGGGTCCCGGGGGCGCCGCACCGCGGACGGTGAGCCTCGTGGAGGTCGGCGTGGAGGTCGCCGAGGGCGCACCCGAGCGCTTCGCGCGCATCGACGCGCGTCCGACGGTGGTCCAGCTCGGCAACAAGGCGCTCGCGGCTTTGTTCCCGCCCCCGGCCTTCTTCGTCGACCCGCGCGGCGCATCGGCCGTGCCCGCGGACGTGCGCCGCATCGAGTTCCGCCGGGCCGGGGCGGGCTCGGCGGGCGTGGGTGCCGCGCCCGCCGAGCCCGACTTCGTGCTCGAGCGCTCGCTCGACGAATGGTCCATCCGCGCCGCGGCCGATGCCGCGCCCGCGCCGGCGGACCGCGAGCGCGCGCGGCGCCTGCTCGCCCAGCTGTGCGAGGCGCGGGCGCCCGCCGTCGCGTTCCAGCCGATGCCCGAGGCCCTCATGCGCGGCGAGTTCCGTCTCCTCGGGGCGGGCGACGCCGAGCTCGCTCGCGTCCGCGTGGCGCGCGAGGAGGGGGGGCAATGGGCCCTCGACAACGCCGACGGCGTGCTGCGTGTGCACCCGGCCGGGTTCGACGTCGCGACGGACGCGGCGGCCTACGTGGGCAGGCGGTAGAGCGCGACGCGGTCCGGCCCGCGCATCCCGCGCCACCAGCACGGAAGCCGCTCGAGACGGTCGCGCGCGATCGGCGCATCGCCCCCGGCGCCCACGTCGCCGAGCGCGTGCGGCGCCGTGAACACCCAGGCGAGGTCCACGAGTCCCGCGTCGACCATCGGCCGAACGAGGCCGGGCCCCGCCTCCACGAGGAGCGTCGACGCGCCGCGTGCGAGCAGCGCGCACGAGAGCGACGCCACGCCCTCGAATGCGGCGACCTCGATGCCGGCCGCGCGCAGGGCATCGGCGTGGCCCGCGCGCGCGGCGAGCGCGGCGTGGGTGCATGCGCACAGCACGGGCGAATCGTGCGCGGTGCGCGCAAGCGCGCTCCCCGCGGGCAGTGCGAGGCGCGGGTCCCACACCGCGCGCAGCGGCGTGCGCCGGGCGCGCGTGCCGCGCACGGTCAGCAGGGGGTCATCCCGGAGCACGGTGCCCATTCCCGTGAGCACGGCGTCGCAGCGCGCGCGCTCGCGGTGCACCATCGCGCGGCTGCGCTCGCCGCTGATCCAGCGCGGCTCGCCGGGCCTCGTCGCGATGCGCCCGTCCGACGACTCGGCCCATTTCGCGACGGTCCACGGGCGCCCCAGCCGCACGCGCGCGAGGAACGGCACCGAAGCGCGCTCGGCGGCGGGGTGGGGGGCGTGGATCACCTCGACCCCCGCGTCGCGCAGCGCGGCCGCGCCGCCCGCGGCCGCGGGGTGCGGGTCGGCGCACGCGTAGACGACCCGCGCGACGCCCGCCCGCACCAGCGCCTGGCTGCACGGCCCCGTGCGACCGTGGTGGTTGCAGGGTTCGAGCGTGACCACGGCCGTGGCTCCGCGTGCGCGCTCGCCGGCCCGGTGCAGCGCCTCGATCTCGGCGTGCGGCCCGCCGCAGCGGCGGTGGTGGCCCTCGGCGATCGCGCGGCCGTCGGGGCCCACGATCACGCAGCCGACCATCGGGTTCGGCTCCGCGCCGCCGTGCCCGCGCAGCGCCAGCCGCGCGGCGCGTTCCATGTGCGCGTCCCAGGCGCGGCTCATCGCGCCGATCCGCCCATCGCGACCTCGGCCTCGAGGTCCTCGGCGAGCGACCGCGTCGGCGGGAGCGGGGCCTTCGCGAGCGGGAGCCGGATGCTCGCCACCAGCACGTCGTCGTCCCCGTTGCCGGCGGTCCACTGCTGGACGGCCGAGGCGAGCGCGCCCGCGGCGCCCGCGGGCTGGGCGGACGCCATGCACTCCTCGATCCGCGCAAGCCCGAACTGCTTCCCCGCCCGGTCGGGCGCCTCGTGCACGCCGTCGGTCACGAGCACCAGCGCGTCCTCCGGGGCGAGGAGGAGCGACGTCTCGTCGGCGCAGAAGTCCGCGTCGGGCATGACCCCGAGCAGGAACGTGGTGGAGTCGAGGCGCTCCACCCGGCCGTCGCCCCGGCGCAGCCACGCGGGCGGATGCCCGGCGTTCACGTACCGCACCTCGCCCGTGGCGGGGTCGGCCTGCACCGCGATGGCGGTCAGGTACACGCCGTGCTTCGCGAGGGTCAGCGCGACGTACCGGTTGAGCGCGCGCAGCACCGCGCCGGGCGCGATGTCCGGGTCCTCGGCGAGCAGCCGCTCGATCTCGCCCGAGAGGCGCGAGACGGTTAGCGCGCTCGCGAGGCCGTGGCCGGTGACGTCGAGCATCACGACGTCAAGTCGGCCCTTCGCGTCCATGCTCGCGTGGATGAAGTCGCCGCCCACCTCGTTCGCGGGAAAGTACGAGTAGTCGAACTCCAGCTCGGGCGCGCGCACCGGTCGCGGGAACAGGGCCATCTGGACGGCGCGCGCCTGCGAAAGCTCGCGGCGCATCGCGAAGAACCCCTTCGCCACCATCCTGCGGTCGAACCGCCGCCGGTGGGTCCGGAGGCGCCACCAGCAGAGCAGCAGCCCGGGCGCGAGCACCAGCGGCACGCCGAGGAGGGCGCCGACCACGTCGCCGGCCCCCACGAGCCCGGCCACCTTGAGCACCACCATCTCGAGGATGAACATCGAGACCAGCGGATACGTCGGGCGCAGGCTCTCGCGCGGGCTCCACGGAAGGAAGACGCTCGGCAGCAGGTGGAAGAAGAGGATTGCGACGAGGCCGCTCGTGGCGCCGCCGCGCATCTCATCGGGGAAGAGGAACTGGGTCGCAAGGTCCGCGACGAAGGTGATCGCGCCGATCTGGAGGATGAGCCAGTTCGTCGCCCGGAGCACCTGCTCGCGCGAGCCGAGCCGCGGCCGCACGGTGGTGAACGCGCGCGCGGCGACCGCAAGGACGAGGATCGTGCCCAGGATGGTGACGGTCAGGTACGCGGGTGCGCCATCGCGCAGGGCCTCGAGGCGCTCCGCGGCCTCCTCGCCCTCCTTCGCGACCTCCGCGAGGTCGGCGTCCTTCGTCAGCCGGTAGACGATGAGGCCCGCGATCGCGATGAGCAGCGAGAGCAGCTCGTACACGATGAGCGCGCCCAGCAGCCAGCCGAAGCGGCGGCGGAGCCACTGCTCCATCTCTCGCTCGTACTCGGCCTTGAAGAGCGTCCCGTCCGTGGGCTCGACCATGGGGGCAGGGTACCGGAGGGGGGTTCGGGAAACGCGAAGGGCCCGCGCGTCGCGCGGGCCCTTCGGTGGGTTCACGTGGTCCCGGCACGAGGCCGGCGCGGGCTCACTGCTTCGCGAGCACTTCCTGCTTCAGGCGTTCCGGCATCTGCCGGTAGGTGAGCGGCTCCATGCTGGCGGCCGCGCGGCCCTGCGTCATCGAGCGCAGCGCGGTCGTGTAGCCGAACAGCTCGCTCAGCGGCACCTCGGCGGTGATCTGGCGGGTGTTCCCGCGCATCTCGCTGTCGATGATCTGGCCGCGGCGGCTCGCCACGTCGCCGGACACGTTGCCGAAGAACTCGTCGGGCGTCGTGATGACGACCTTCATGATCGGCTCGAGGAGCGCCGGCTGCGCCTTGGTGAACGCCTCGCGGAAGGCCAGCGCGCCGGCCTGCTCGAAGGCGATCTGGTTCGAGTCGACGTCGTGGTACGAGCCGAACACCAGCTGCACGCGGCAGTTGATGACGGGGTAGCCGCCGATGACGCCGCTCGCGGCCGCCTGGCGGATGCCGTACTCGACGCTCGGGATGAACTCGCGCGGGATGGCGCCGCCCTGGACCTTGTCCTCGAACACGACGCCGTTCTCCATCTCGAGGCCCTCGGCCTCCGCCTCCTCGGGCGTGATGGGCAGGATCGTCACGACGGCGTCGCCGTACTGGCCGCGGCCGCCGGACTGCTTCTTGAACAGGCCGCGGACGTCCTTGGCGCTGCCGGTGATCGTCTCGCGGTAGCTGACGCGCGGCTTGCCGACGTTGACGCCGATCTTCATGTCGCGCACGAGCTTGTT
>CAMDUT010000146.1 GCA_945877905.1 Phycisphaera mikurensis NBRC 102666
GCACCGGCCGCACTCGGGGCCCGTGCCTTCGCGGCGCACCGTCACCTTGCGCGAACCCTTGTGGCGGCTCGAGAAGTACAGGCGGAACGAGCCGTCGTCCGGCAGCCCCCCGAGCGCGAGCGCCAGGTACGTCTTGCGCGCCCCGCCCGAGGACCCCACCTCGCCGCGCAGGCGCGCGTGCGCCTCGGCCGTGCGGCCGGCCACCACGCAGCCGCTGGTGCCCTGGTCCAATCGATGCGCGATGCCGGCCTCGGGAAGCGACGCGTGCTCGGGGTGCGCCGCGCGCAGCCATGACTCGAGGCTGCCGGGGGCCCCGCCCGGTCCGGCGTCCCCGCCGGCGTCCCCGGCCTCGCCGGACGATTGTTCCGCGTTCCCGCCCGCGTGCGCAAGCGTGTGCCAGCCCGCGGGCTTCGCGAGGACGCGCCACTCGGGGCGCTCGATGATCACGCGGGGCTGCGCTCGTTCCATCCTTCTACACTACCCGAGCCATGCCTTACTACTCGACGCTCGGCCAGGTCCCCAAGAAGCGCCACGTGCAGTTCCGCCGCCCGGACGGCGCGCTGTACAGCGAGGAGGTCTTCGGCACCGAGGGCTTCGTGGGCCCCACGTCCACGCTCTACCACATCAACCCGCCGACGCAGGTGATCGGGTGGAAGACGCTCTACGGCACCAAGCCCGAGTACATCGAGCAGGACGTCATGCGCATGCGGCACCTCAAGACCGCGCCCATGCCCCCCAAGGGCGACCCCGTCACCGGGCGCGTCGTCCTCTTCGGCAACTCCGACGTCGAGATGGCCATGTGCGTGCCCGCCGAGAAGATGGACTACTTCTTCAAGAACGCCATGGGCGACGAGTGCATCTTCGTGCACTTTGGCTCGGGCGTGGTCCACACCACCTTCGGGACGCTCAAGTTCGGGCCGAAGGACTACATCGTGATCCCCAAGGGCATCACGTACCGGATGACGTTCGACCGGCAGAGGCCCGGCGAGCCGAACCCCCGCTTCGTGGTGTTCGAGACGGCCAACGGCAGCCACATCGGGCCCCCGCCGCGCTACGTGAGCAAGCAGACCAGCCAGTTCCTGGAGCACGCGCCCTACTGCGAGCGCGACCTGCGGCTGCCGGAGCTCCCGCTCACCTTCGACAAGAAGGGCGAGTTCGAGGTGCGCATCAAGGCGCGCGACCTCGTGCACAGCTACGCGTACACCTACCACCCGCTCGACGTCGTCGGCTGGGACGGCTGCTACTACCCGTACTGCTTCAACATCGACGACTTCGCGCCGATCGTCGGCAAGCTGCACATGCCGCCCCCGATCCACCAGACGTTCGAGGGCCACAACTTCGTGATCTGCAGCTTCTGCCCGCGGCTCCTGGACTTCCACCCGGACGCCATCCCGGTGCCCTACAACCACTCGAACCTCGACAGCGACGAGATCCTCTATTACGTCGAGGGCAACTACAAGGCGCGCAAGGGCATCGAGCAGTGCTCGATCACCGTGCACCCCCAGGGCATCCCGCACGGCCCGCACCCGGGCACGGTCGAGAAGTCCCTCGGCGCGCGCGAGACCACCGAGCTCGCCGTGATGTGCGACACCTTCCGCCCGATGTTCCCGACGAAGGCCGCGATGGGGCTCGACGACCTGGCCTACCCGCAGAGCTGGGAGGGCGAGCACTTCCCCGTCAGCCTCGGGCAGCATCACGCCGACGGCGCGCACCGCACGGGCGGCGCGAAGGCCACGAAGTCCGCCGGTGCCAAGGGCAAGGGTGCGAAGGCCGCCAAGCCCGCGAAGCCCGCCCGAAAGACCGGCGGGGTCGCGAACACCTGGGACTGACACCCCTGCTACATCGCCTCGAACCGCGCCGGACGCGCCCTCGCGGGTGCGTCCGGCTCACTTCGCGGGCAGCACCCTGCCGCGGCACTCGCCGAAGCCGATGCGCCGGGCGCCGTGGCCCTCGCACCAGCCGCGGATGATCACCTCGTCGCCGTCCTGCAGGAACCGGCGCTCGGTGCCGTCACCCAGCGTCACGGGCTCGGTGCCGCGCCAGGTGCGCTCGAGCATGCACCCGCGGCTTTCCTTGGTGGGCCCGCTGATGGTTCCGCTCGCCAGCAGGTCTCCCGGGCGCATGTTGCAGCCGGTGGACGTGTGGTGCGCGAGCATCTGGCTCATGGTCCAGTACATGTCGGCGAAGGTGCCGAGGCTGATGCGCGTCGGGGCCATGCCCTTCTCCTGCATGGCGGCGCTCGCCACCAGCACCTCGAGCCTGACGTCCACCACGAAGTCGTCGGCGCAGCGCAGGTAGTCGAGCACCGCCGGGTCGCCCTCGCGCCGCGCGGGGCCCGGCACGCAGAACGGCCGAAGCGCCTCGAGCGTGACCACCCACGGGCTCACCGAGGTGCAGAAGTTCTTCGCGTTGAACGGCCCCAGCGGCTGGTACTCCCACTTCTGGACGTCGCGCGCCGACCAGTCGTTCACGATCACGCAGCCGAAGAGGTGCCCGCGCGCCGCGGCCACCTGGATGCGCTCGCCGAGGGCGTTGCCCTGCCCGCCGAAGAACACGCCCATCTCGAGCTCATGGTCGAGCAGCTTGCTCGGCCCGAAGCTCGGCGGGCCGTCGTCCGACGCCACGGTCTGGCCGTGCGGCCGGCGCACGGGCGTGCCGCTCACGACGATGCTCGACGCGCGGCCGTGGTAGCCGACCGGCAGGTGCTTCCAGTTCGGCATGAGCGGCTGGTTCGGCCGGAACATGCTGCCGACGTTGGTGGCGTGGTGCTCGCTTGCGTAGAAGTCGGTGTAGTCGCCGATCTCGGCGGGGACCCGCATCGCAAGCGATGCGCGCGCGGGCAGCACCGCGTCGCGCCGTGCGTGGCGCTCGATGCTGCGCGCGCCGTCCGTGAGCAGGCCGCGCACGTGGGCGCGCGCCGCGGACCAGTCGGCCGCGCCGAGCGCCATGAACGCGTTGAGCGCGGGCTGCCGCAGCGCCGCAACGATGCGAGGCGCGAGCCCCTCGAGCATGCCGAAGCCCGCGGCCTCGGCGAGGTCGAGCGCATGGTCGCCGATCGCGCACACCGCGCGCGGCTCGCCGGGGCGGTCGGGGCGCTCGGCCACGCCCCAGGGCAGATTCTCGATCGGGAAGTCGCCGTCGGCGCGGTCGGCGCCGGGCACCCAGCAGCGGGCAGCGTCGGTCATGGATTCAGGCCTTCGCCGCGGCGGGCGGCAGGAGGTGGAGCGAGCGGAGGTCGGCGAGGGGTTCGTCGAACGAGCAGCTCCCGAAGCTGGTCGCGAAGCGCTCGCGCGCCTCGCGGATCTCGCCGAGCTTCAGCGTGCGGCCCTTCCACCCGACGTTCGTCGGGGTGAACTCGAAGTGCTTTCCCTCGGTGTCGCAGAGGATCATCTCGAGCTCCTCCTGCTCCACGGTGCCGTGCCAGAGGAGCGCGGCGCCGACGAACACGTTCACGAAGCCGAACTGGTCGCAGCCGACGCCCGCCGCGTGGTGGCGGAACGGGTGGTGAAGCCCCGCCGTCGCCTTGAAGGGGACGCCCGCGGCCTTGCACGCGCACAGGAACCGCGCGACGTCGAGCGGCGCGGGGTGCGCCTCGGGCACGGTGCCGCCGGTGCGGATCTTGGCTCCCGCCTCCATCTCGCTGAGCGCCGCCACCATGCCCCGGACGTCCTGGTTGGCCGGCAGCTCGAACCACGGGAAGAGCGTCTCGGGCATCAACTCGAGCGCACCCTCGATGGTGTTCGCGCCCTTCGCCTTGATCTCGATCGACTCGATGATGGCGCGCCCGGCGCCGGGCTCGCCGTGGCGCGTGTTGAAGCGCTCGATGGCGTTCAGCTCGGCCTCGAAGCTCTCGTCGCCCGCGGCCTCGCTGAGGACGGTCAGCGGCCACGGGTCCTCGCTGTCGTCCTGCTCGCCGGCGGGCATCAGCCCCTCGGCGCAGCGCTCGAACTCGCCGAGGCGCTTCACGGGCACCACCAGGCGCCCCAGCGCCCACCGGTCCTCTGACGCGCGGTGGCGGGCGAAGTTCGCGACGGTCTTGGGCATGTCGAGCGCCGCCGGCGGGAAGAGTCCCGCGTAGTCGACGATCCCGTGCATCAGTGCGCGCGTGCTCTCCATGGGACGGGCATTATGCCCGCTCGGCGGCGGGCGCGTCCGGCCCGTCCGTGCGGGATCCGTCCGCGGCCTCGGTCCAGTCGAGGCTCGACCCGAAGCTCTCGCGCAGGCTCATCGCGGCGGCCATCGCCACGGGCACCAGCAAGGCGCCCAGGAGCGCCGCCGCCCGCCACTTCGCCTGCGACGCCTCGGGGCCGGTGCCGTCGCCCGCGAACACGCCTTCCAGGAGGTGCCAGATCGCCGCGCTGCCGGCGGCCGACCACCGCACGAAGTTCGGGGCGCTGGTGGCGGCGGTCGCGCGCAGGTTGGTGCCGAACTGCTCGGCCGTGGTCGTCACGAACACCGCCCAGTAGCCGCAGCCGAAGCCGATGGCCGCGCACACGGCGTAGAACGATCCGGGGTCCGAGGCGGGCACCGTGAAGTACGCCGCGATCGCCGCCGCGGTCACCACGTGGAAGGCCAGCAGCGCGCGCCGCCGGCTGCGCAGCACCTGGCTGAGGAGCCCGCTGGCGAGGTCCCCGAGGGCGAGCCCCACGTAGCACCACATGATGGCGAGCCCTGGCTTCGGCAGCTGGTCACGGGCGATGCCCATCGAGAGCCCGATGGCGTCGCAGTACTTCACGAGGATCCCCACGCAGTACCAGATGGGCACCGCGCACAGGATGAGCGCCAGGAAGCGCTTCAGCCGCATGGGAGGCCAGGCGAGCATCCAGAACGCGCCCCGCCCCGTCGCGTGCGACTGCTTGACGCGGTCGAACATGCCGCTCTCGACGACGCCCACGCGCAGGAAGAGGAGCGCCAGGCCGAGGAGCCCGCCGATGAGGAACGCGTTCCGCCAGTCGGCCACCATCTCGGTCACGAAGTACGCGCAGACCGCGCCCATGATGCCCACGGTGGCCACCATGGTGGTCGCGAACCCGCGGCGTTCCTTGTCGACCAGCTCGCTGACGAGCGTGATGCCGGCGCCGAGCTCGCCCGCGAGCCCGAACCCGGCGACGAACCGGAGCACGGCGTACTGGTTGAACGCGCTCCCGAGCCCCACCGCGTGCATCGCGGCGCCGAGCCCCTCGTTCGGGACGTCGGCGACGAACGCGTTCAGGATGTTCGCCACCGAGTAGACGAGGATCGACCCGAACAGCATCTGCAGGCGGCCGAGCCGGTCGGCCAGCACGCCCCAGACGAGCCCGCCGAGCACCAGCCCGGTGGTCTGCAGGTAGTTGTCGAGCAGCACGCCGTTGCGCTGCAGGATGTCGGCCTCGACGGCGGCCTTCGCGCGCTCCATCGACTCGGCGTCGGCGAAGCGCGCCCGCGACAGGAGGTCCTCCTGCGCGGCGGCGATCTTCGCGCCCAGCAGGTCCTTGAGGCTGCGCACGCGCACCAGCGCGAAGAGCAGCAGGTCGAAGATGTCGACGAAGTACCCGAGCGCCGCCACCGTGGTGGCGAGCGCGACGTTGCGGTCCTGCATCAGCGAGCGCACGCGCGGGGGCCGGTCACGCGTCCGAGGGCGCGCAGCCGCACGCCTTCAGGAAGCGGCGGATCTCGGAGATCTCGTGGTCGCTCTCCAGGGTGTGGCCGCCGTGCTTGGGGATGGGGAAGGACATCTCGTGGCCATTGAGCTTGACCTTGAGGTGCTCCTTCTTCGTCTCCTCGCAGGTGCCGCCGAGGCCCTCGAACATGTGGACGATGTCCCGCCAGTGGATGTTGTGGCTGGTGGGGTGCGCGAAGACCTGCTTCAGGGTGTG
>CAMDUT010000147.1 GCA_945877905.1 Phycisphaera mikurensis NBRC 102666
TTCAGGAACACCTGCACCTGGTGGTGGTTCCGCTCGAGCTCGCGGATCGTCGGGTCGTCCATGGCGCGGCGCCGGTCCTCGTCCTCGAAGCGCTGCTCGGAGATCTTGCGGTCGATGGAGTCGAGCCGCGACTGCGCCAGCGTGAGGTCGCGGATGGTGTCGTCGCGCAGGCGCGCGAGGTTCTCGGTGGAGCGCTGGTCGGAGAGGTCGGACTCGCGGCCCGCGGTGATGCCGTTGCGCCGGATGAAGTCCTGGATCTCGGCCTTGAGGGTGCGGATCTCCTCCTCGACGTTCGCCTTCTTGGACTCGAAGCTCGACTTGCTCGACGAGGTCTTCTCGTCCTCGCCCGAGGTGCGCTTGGTGATGTAGGTGTTGGCCACGCGATTCAGGACGACCGGGACGTCCTCCTTCGCGTGCGTGCGCCACGAGAGCGTGAACAGCTGCGTGCCGCGGCGGTGGCCGACGCGCAGGTCCTCCTCGAGCTCCTTGACCCGCTCGTCGACGGTCGGGTACGACTGGCCCCACTTCGTGGTGCCGATGTCGGGAGCGGCCATGGCGGCCTCGAGGATGTTCTTGGTGATGATCTTCTGCGACTCGGTCTGGCCGAGGCGCGCGATCGCCTCGTCCTGCACGATCTCGCGCGCCACGGCGTCCTTGGCGCTGGTCACCTCGGGCCGGATCTCGAAGATCACGGAGCCGCCCCACAGCGGGTACGCGTAGAGGAAGACGTAGTTGGCCATGACGCCGAGCACGGCGCCCGCCAGTGCCGACCACACGAGGAGCCACGTGTGCTGGCGCAGCACGCGGACGGGGTCGATGGTGGGCGCCTGCGGGCGCTGCGCGGGGCGCGGGGCCTGGCCTGGGCCTGCGGGTGCGCGTCCGGCGGTCGATGCGGGCTGTGCTGCGGTCATGGTTCGTTCCTCGCTTCGTGAAGCGTCACTTGCCTTCGAGCGACGCGTTGAGCGCGTCGAGTTCCTTCTGCGCGTCCGGCGGGATGCCGCCGACGTCCTTCGCCTGCTGCGCGGCCCGGCGGGCCTCGGCGAACTTGCCCTGGCCCGCGCGCGCCTGCCCGAGGTGGATCAGCGCGGTGGCGGTGGGCTGGATCGCGACCGACTTCTCGAGCGCGTCCGCGGCGTCCTCCATCCGGCCGAGCTGGATGAACACGTAGCCGAGCGTGTCGAGGTAGTCCGGCTGCGAGGGCGCCAGCTGCACGGCGCGGGTCGCGTACTCCAGCGCCTGGCGGTGGTCCTTCTTCACGGTGCTGAGGAGGTACGCCGCGTTGTTCAGCGCCGACGCGTTGCGGCCGCTCAGCTTGGCGGCACGCTCGAACGCCTCGCACGCGCCCGTCGCGTCGCCCTTCGCGTAGAGCAGCGAGCCGCGGGTGAGGTCGATGCCGGCCTTCACGCCGGGGTTCGCCTTGTCGCCCATCGCATCGACCTTCGCGCACCACTCGAGCGCCTTGGCCGAGCCGGCCGAGCCCATCCGCGCCCACGCGTCCGCGAGCATCGCGGCCTCGATGGCCGTCGGGTCACCGACCTGCAGCACCAGCGCCTCGAGGTCCTTCGCCCCCTGGTCGCCGTACATCTCGCGCAGCGTCACCATGGTGCGCTCGATGGCCACGTCGCGCACCGGCGCCGCGCCGGGGGCCGCGGGCTCGTCGGGGGTCGCGCGAGCGGCCAGGATCGCGTCGCGCGCGGCCACCAGCGCCTCGTCGCGGCGGCCGGACTGCATCAGCGCGCTGGCGGCGATTCCGCGCAGCATCGGCGAGCGCTGCACCAGGTCGGCGGCGTTGCGGAGCACCGCAAGCGCGTCGTTGGCCTTGCCCGACTTGAGCAGCGAGTAGGTCGCCTTCTCGGCGTACCGGACGGTCTTCGGGTCCAGCGTGTACGCCCGCTCGTACTCGCGCGCGGCGCCGGCGCGGTCGCCGCTGCCGTCGAGCAGGTCGCCCAGGCGCTCGGCCCAGCGCGGGTCGTCGGGGCGGAGCGCCACCGCGGCCCGGACCACCTCGGCGGCGCGCGGGACGTTGCCGGTGGCGACCAGCAGGTCCATCAGCTTGGTCGACGCGTCCTCGTTGCCGGGCTGCGCCTGCAGGTAGCGCTCGAGGATGCCGATGGCGCCCGACGGGTCGCGCTTGTCGAGCGCGAGGTCCGCGCGGAACGTGACGGCCGGCCAGTAGAGCGCGTTGCGCGCCAGGATGCGGTCGGTCTCGGCGACGGCCTCGTCGAGCCGCTTGGGCTCGTTGGCGCCGATCGCCATGGCGCGCTGGAGCTGCGCCCTGCGCAGCGGGGCGGTGAGGTCGACGGGCGAGGCCGCCTCCGCGCGGCCGACGGCGGCGAGCGCCTCCTCGGCCTTCGCCTTCGACTGGTCGAGCTTGCCCTGGTCGCGCAGCTCGTCGGCGCGCCCGGCCAGGACGCCCGCGGCGAGCATCTCGAGGGCGCGCTGCGTCTCGGCGTCGCCCTTGCCCGCGAGCAGCTCGCGCGCCTTGGCCACGCTCGCCTCGGCATCCGAGTACTGCCGCGCCAGCAGCTGGAGGTCGGCCAGCCGCATGATGTTGGCGGGCGTCGGCTGGGCGCCGAACGCCTCCTTCATCACCTGCACGGCCTTCGCGTACTCGCCGCGGCTCGCGGCGAACTCCACGAGGATCGCGTCGACCTCGCGGCGCGCAGGGTCCTGGAGCTCCTTGGCCTTCGCGAACGCCGCGTCGCAGCCGGCCTGGTCGCCGCACTCGGCGAGGTGCGCCGCGAGCGCGGCGTGCATCGTGTACGTGGCCTTGCCCGCGGCCGTGGCCGCGTCGATCATCGAGCGGAGCGCCGCCGTGCCCAGGTCGCACTTGCCGGCCTCGCGCAGCGCGGTCGACTTGCGGATCGCCAGCTGGACGTCGTACGGGGCCTGCTGCAGCGCGGCCTGGTACAGCCGCTCCGCGAGCTCGAGGTTCGCCCGGCGCGCGTCGTCGAGCAGGCGCTGCTGCTCCTCAGGCGGCACCGTCGCCCACGTGCGGGCGTCGAAGCGCGGGCGCCCCGAGGCATCGCGCACCGAGCCGTAGTCGGGCGGCATGAAGAGGAGCGTGTAGAGCTCCAGCAGGTTCTGCCGGTTCGTGGGGTCCACCTGCACGATCCGCTGGCGGAGGTCGACCGCGCGCGAGCGGAGCCCGTACACGGACTCGAACTCCGCGGCGACGTTCGCCAGGTCGGTGTCGGACGGGCTCGCGGAGACCGCGGCGCGCAGGAGGTCGAGCGCCTGGCGCCCCTGGCCGCCGCGGCCGAGGGCGCGCGTGTACCCGCGCACGATGTTCGGGTCGTTCGGACGGCGGTCGTACGACTCCTTCCAGAGCGCGAACGCCGCGGGCTCGTTGCCGACGCGTTCCTGCAGCATGGCCAGCATCGCGGCGACCGGCGCCTCGGAGCGCCCCGCCTTGCGCGCGGCCTCGAGCGAGGCGATCGCCTCGGGCGCGCGGCCCTGCGCGTCGAGCAGGCGCGCACGGAGCACGGGCTCGAGCGAGGGCGACGCCGCCGCCACCCTGGCCGCGGCCTGCACCTGCGCCTCGGCGGCGGCCCAGTCCTTGCGCGCGAGCGCGTCGTTGAACGTGAGCTCGATCGCGCCCTGGTCGTCTGCGCCGGTCTCGGCCGCGGCCTTCTCGGCGGCGGGAAGCTCGGCGTCGACGCGTGCGAGCGCCCTCTCGGATGCGCTGAGGTCGGCGGCGCCGCCGGCCTTGAGCGTCTCGATCTGGCGCACCAGCTCGAAGCGGATCGAACGAAGGGCGCGCAGCCGCTCGAGCGGGCGGCGCTTCGCGTCGGGCACGAGCCGTGCCGTCATCATGTCGATCCGCTCCACCGGGTCCTCGGTCGCGAAGAAGGCCTCGGTGCGCGCGAGGTCCGGGTTCGCGGGGAAGCGGTTCAGCGCCTCGCGCACCAGTTCCAGCGCCTTGGCCTTGTCGCCGGCCCGCTCCTCGATCATCACCTGGGCGAAGACCGCCTGCAGCGATCCGCCGGAGGACGCGGCCCACGCGGCGGCGAGCTCGCGCGCGCGGGGAAGGTCGTTCTCGTTGACGGCGGCCTCGATCGCGCCGATCTCCGGCGCCGCCTGCGCCTGGGTTCCCTCGGCGCGCGACTTGAGGTCCGCGGCCATGCGAGCGAACTCCTGGCGGTCGGGGAACGACTTCGCGAGTCCCTCGAACAGCGCGGCCGCCTCGGCGACGCGCCCGAGCTGCACCGCGAGCTCGGCCCGCTGGATCACGAGGCGGGCGTCGGTCGGGTGCGCGTCGCTGCCGCGCGTGGCGTACTGCATGGCGAGGCCGAGGTCGTTCTGCGCGCGCGACACCAGGCACGCCCAGAGGAACGCGTCGGCCGCCGGCTGCGGCACCTTCGCGAAGTAGCTCTCCCACATCCGCGCGGCGCCGTTGAGGTCGCCCTTCGACTGCGCGATCTTCGCGTCGGTCGA
Source organism: Phycisphaera mikurensis NBRC 102666 (assembly GCA_945877905.1). Lineage (GTDB taxonomy): Bacteria > Planctomycetota > Phycisphaerae > Phycisphaerales > SM1A02 > UBA966. The sequence goes on from CAMDUT010000147.1 coordinate 4,438, forward strand.
CAGGATCACGGGGCTCGCGGCGTCGTTCTGCTGCGCCTCGAGGAGCTTGGCGCGGTTGTCGGCGATCTCCCGCTCGAGCTCGGACTTGCGGGCGGGATCGACGCCGGGCGCGCTCGCGGCGATGATGGCGGCGTCGAGCAGCACCTGGAGCGCGCGGCTGCGCGACTCGGCCTGCACGTACGAGGAGAGGCCCGTGGGCAGCTGCGGCCGGTCAAGGATGCGCTTGGCCGCGACGCGCGTGGCCTCGTCGGCCCCGCCGCCGGAGCCGCCCATGGCGTTCGCGAGCTCGAGCGCCAGCTGCGCCGTGAGCAGGTCGTCGGGGTCCTTCGCGAGCCGTGCCTGGAGCACCTCTCGCGCGGCCTTCTCCTGGCGGGCGGTGGCCAGCTGCGTCGCCGCCGCGCGTGCCCAGAGGCCGCGCCCCGCCTTGTCGACGGCCGCCACGAGCGCGTCGACCGCGCCCTGCAGCCGCGACGGGTCGACCTTCGACGGGTCGAACCGGTTGCCCTCGCGCGCGTCGAGCATCACGCGGTCGAGGTCGACCTGCGCCATCGCCACCGCTGCGCCCGCGTCGTCCTTGGGGAGCGCCGCGCGCATGTCGGCGATCGACTTGTCGGCCTGGTCGCGCCGGCGCTGGGAGGCCTGCTCCTGCCCGCTGCCGCGCAGCCGCGCGACGTCGGCGATCCGCATCGACGCGAGCGCGTTCCACGCGCGCCAGCTTCCGGGGCTCGTGCGGAGGAACGCCTCGGCCTGCCTCTCGAGGTCCGATCGCTCGGTCGAGGTCAGCAGCGCCTCGCGCTGCGCGCGCGCGTAGAGCATGGTTTCCTCGGCCATCTGCCCGCCGGGCGTGCCCGGCTGCATGATCTCGCGCATGTCCTTGGCCACGCCCTCGAGCTGGAGCCAGCCCTCGCCGCGCGCGTAGATGTCGCCCTCGTCCTCGACGGCGTCGAGCAGCACCTTCCACTGCGCGGGGTCGAGCGGCTGCGCGCGCGTGCGCGCGCGGTTCAGGTTCGACAGCGTGCGGTAGTCCTCCATCGCCTGCGTCGGGGTCGAGGCCACCACGGACCGCAGCGCCTTCTCCATCTTCTCGACGTACGCCACCTGGTCCGGCTTCTTCGACAGCGCGCGACCGTACATGTCGAAGGCCTGCCGGAACTTGCCCTCGGCCATCAGCGCGTCGCCCGCGCGGACGTTGCGCTCGGCGTTCTTGATCCAGAGGTTGTTGACCAGGACGATCGCGACGAGGAGGAGCGCCGCGGCGGCGGAGAAGCCTCCGACGACGAGGGCGAGCTTGCGGTTGACCTTGCTGCGTGCCATGTGGTTCGTTCCGT
>CAMDUT010000148.1 GCA_945877905.1 Phycisphaera mikurensis NBRC 102666
TGGTTCCCCGGCGACCGCTTCCGCCAGGTGGCCGCCGGCTTGCGCGCGCGCCTCGGCGTGCCGCTCCTCGTCGGCAGCCCCGCGTTCATCGGGCTGCGCGAGCTCGACGGGCGCTTCACCTGGGACCGGCAGTTCAACAGCGCGTACCTCATCGACCGTGACGCACCGCCCTTCGCCCGCTACGACAAGGTGTTCCTCGCGCCCTTCGGCGAGACGATGCCCTACATCTCGAGCTGGGACTGGCTCGAGCGCACGCTGCTCGCCTTCGGCGCGCAGGGCATGACCTTCGACCTCGACGCCGGCACGGACCCGGTGCGGTTCAACGTGCCGTGGTCGGGCGGCACCGCGCGCGTGGCGGTGCCCATCTGCTTCGAGGACGCCATGACCTGGGTCTGCCGGATGCTCTGCTTCGACGCGGGGCCGGCCGGGCGCGTGCGTCGCGCCGACCTCATGGTCTGCATCAGCAACGACGGCTGGTTCGGCTGGTTCGACGGCGGGCGCATGCAGCACCTGCAGCTCTCGCGCTTCCGCTGCATCGAGAACCGCACGCCCATGGTGCGCGTCGCCAACTCCGGCGCGTGCGCGGGCATCGATTCGTCCGGCCGCGTGATCGCGCCCCCGCCGGTTCCGCGCACGGCAGCATGGCTCGTGGCCGCACCGCCCCTGGACGCGCGCACGCCGCCCTTCGCCTCCGTGGGCGAGGTAGCATCGATCGCACTCATGACCGCCTGCGCACTCGCCGTGGCCGCATCGATCCGCATTCGCCGGCTGCCTGCCGTGGCGATGTTCGCGGCGGTCTGCGCCGTGGGCGTCCTGCAGCCGGGCTGCGGCGACTCGACCGTGGCCGACCAACCGTGGTCGAGCCGCTCGCAGAGCATCGAGCCCACGGGCCAGGCGCGCCTGTCCGATTCCGGTCGCCCGGTGCAGGTGGCCCTCCCGGTCGAGTCGAGCGGCAGCGCGCACATGGCCGCCGTGGCGCTCCTGCGCCAGGCGTGCGCGTCGCAGGTGCCCATGTACCGGGCCAACGCGGTCGAGGCGCTGGTCGCGTCGCCCGAGGACCTGCGCGCGGTGGTGACCCCGCTCCTCTCGGACCCCAACCGCGGCGTGCGCTTCGTCGCCGCGATGAGCGTCGGCCGTGCCGGGCTCGTCGACCTCGCCGACCGGGTGCAGCCGCTCCTCCTCGACGAGAGCGCGTCGGTGCGCGGGGCCGCGATCTGCGCACTCTCGCGCCTGGGCCGTCCCGTCGACCCGTCGCCGCTTGCCGCCATGGTGCGCTCGGACGACCCCGAGGTGCGCTCGAACGCGTACCTGGTGCTCGGCGAGATGGGCAACCCTTCCGCGATCGCGATGATCCGCGACTCGCTGGGCAAGGGCATGCGCCAGGTGAACCCCGCGCGCGTGCGCATCACCGAGCTGCAGGCCGCCGAGGCGCTCGTCCGCCTGGGCGAGGAGGACGGGATCGAGCCGATCCGCGCTGCGCTCTTCGCGCCGGGCGAGCAGGCTGAGTACACGGCGCTCGCGGCGCAGCAGGTGGCGCGCCTCAAGGACGACGGCTCCCGCGCCATCCTCATGCGGCTGATCGACGGCACCGGCATCTCGGCGCGCCCCACCGAGGTGCGGATCGGGTGCGCGCTGGCGCTCGCCCAGGCGTCCCCGCAGGACTCCCAGGCGGTCATCCGCTTCGCGCGCACCCTGGCCAAGGACCGTGAGCCCGTGGTCCGGGCGCAGGCGGCGCTGGCCATGGCCTATGCCGGTGGGGCGGCCGCGGTTCCGGAAATCGAGCCGATGCTGCTTGACCCGGACCCCACCGTGCAACTTGCCGTGGCAAAGGGCCTGATCTTCGCAACCTCCGGCCGTTGACAGTCCGTACAGGTTCGGTGTAGGTTGATAACAGCCGCGGGTCTTCCCGCGGACGTTCGTTGCGCATCTGAAGATCGGTTGAACCGCGCGTTCGCAGGCCCGTCGCCCGCGCCCGCCCGGCCCTGAGGCACCCTCCCGTGCACATCCTCACCAAGATCCTCGTCGTCGTCGTCGTCCTGCTCGTGACCGCGATGGTCCCGCTCGCCGCCGTGTCGAGCACCAACCAGGGCGTCTACAAGAAGGCGGCCGAGGACGCGAAGTCGTCGCTCAAGCTCCGTGAGTCCGAGGGTGCGGTCGCCAAGGACGCGTACAACGCGAGCCTCGCGTCGCTGCAGGCGAAGACCGCCGGCCTCGAGGCCCAGCTGCGCGCCGCGCGCATGGAGGCCGACAAGGAGAAGGAGCTCCGCGCCTCGAAGGAGACCGAGCTCGAGCAGTCCCGCCTCGACAACGCGCTCCTCAAGGGCGTGACCGCCGAGATGACCGCCAACGACAAGACGCAGTCGCAGCTCATCGACGCGATGCGCCAGGACATCGAGAACGCCCGCACGCAGTACCTCGCCGCCGAGAAGGCGCGCATGGAGCTGCAGGACTCGCTCGCCCGCATGCAGGGCGACCTCGACAGCGAGGTCGCCGCCCGCCGCCAGCTCCAGGAGCAGCTGCAGCGCGTCAGCGAGGACAAGGAGCGCGCGATGGCCGACGTGCAGCGTTACGCGGCCCTCCACGGCTCGATGGCCCCGCGCGCCGGTGCCGCGCGCGAGGCGGGCCTGCCCGTCGTCGCCGACCGTTCGCTCAGCGCCACCGTCATCGACGTGAAGCGCGAGCCCGATGCCACCCTCGCCGAGATCAACGCGGGCAGCCGCGACGGCGTCAAGGAAGGCTGGGTCATGACCCTCGCGGACGGCTCGAACTTCGTCGGGAACCTCCGCATCGTGCAGGTCGACGTCAACCGCTCGGTCGGCGTCGTCGAGCTCGAGGACGTGGATGCCCGCGGCGAGGTCAAGGCCGGCCACCGCGCCATCGCCCGCAAGGGCGAGTGACCGCACGGACCACCCTCCACCGAGGAACGCCCCATGGCCACCACCGCACCCGCCTCCGACGTCAAGCGCGCCAAGCCGCAGCTCAACGTCTACACCAGCCTGCTGCTGATCGCGCTCCTCATGGGCATCCTCGGCGCCACCGTCGTGGCCATGATGAACATGGACGCGACCGGGCAGGGCCCCTTCGACACCGCGTCCGTCCGCTGACGGCCGACGGCCGACCGCGAAGTCCCGCCGCCGTGCCGAACCCGGCACGGCGGCTTTCGCTATCCTCCGCGCGATGGGCCTCCGGGCCCCCCGGCGCGGCGGAGTCCGCCCCGGGCGACCGGCTTCAGGAAGGAGCACCGCCTTGGCTCTCGAGTTCGACTGGCTCTCGCGCCTCTTCAGCGTCGACATGGGGATCGACCTGGGGACCTGCAACACCCTGGTGTGCGTCCGCGGCGAGGGCATCGTGCTGAACGAGCCCTCGGTGGTCGCGGTCCGCAAGGGCACCAACATCGTCCTGAACGACGGCGATGCCGTCGGCTTCGCGGCGAAGGACATGCTCGGCAAGACGCCCGGCTCCATCAGCGCCATCCGCCCCCTGAAGGACGGCGTCATCAGCGACTTCGCCGTCACCGAGGCGATGCTCGGCTACTTCATCAAGAAGGTGAACGGCAAGGGCGCCCGCATGTTCGGGCCGCGCGTCGTCATCGCGATCCCCAGCGGCATCACCAGCGTCGAGAAGCAGGCCGTGCTCGAGAGCGCGCAGCGCGCCGGCGCGCGCCGCGTGTTCCTGATCGCCGAGCCGATGGCGGCCGCGATCGGCGCGGCGCTTCCCGTGGCCGAGCCCACCGCGAGCATGATCGTCGACATCGGCGGCGGCACCAGCGAGATCGCCATCATCTCGCTCGCCGCGATCGCCGAGTTCGACAGCCTGCGCGTGGCCGGCGACGACTTCGACGACGCCATCGTGAACCACATGAAGCGGGCGCACGGCCTGCTGATCGGCGAGCAGACCGCCGAGAAGATCAAGATCGAGATCGGCTCCGCGGCCTCCACGGGGCCCGAGATGAAGATGGACGTGCGCGGCCGAGACATGAAGAGCGGCCTGCCGCGCAAGGTCGAGATCACGAGCCAGGAGATCCGCGAGGCGCTCTCGGAGCCCGTGAACCTCATCGCCGAGGCGGTGGTGCGCGTCCTCGAGCGCGCGAAGCCCGAGCTCGCGGCCGACCTCGTCGACAACGGCATCACCCTCGCGGGCGGCGGCGCGCTGCTGCGCGGCATCGACAAGGTGCTGCACTCGGCCACCGGCCTCGACGTCAAGATCGCGGACGACCCGCTCACGTGCGTCGCCCGCGGAACGGCCAACTACCTCGAGAACCTGGACGTCTTCAAGGACACCCTGGAGTCCGACGCCGACGCCGTCTGAGGCTGAGCGCGCCGGGCGGCCGCCGCGCGCACGCGCGTCCCCATGCCGCCTCCCCTGAGCCATCGCCTGCTGTCCGGCGCCGTGGTCGGCGCGGTGCTGCTGTCGGCGTTGCCTCAGCGTTCGTTCACCGGCTGGTCCGGCGCGGTGGCGACGGCCATGTGGGCGCCGCTTTGGCCCGTGACGGCGCTCCTGGCCATCGTGCGCGACCGCGTGCGCGCGCCCGACGAGCCTCACGCCGGGCTCCCGGGCGCGCTGCGCCAGTCGCTCGAGGACCGTGACCGCGTGCAGGGCGAGCTCGACGCCGCGCGCCTCAGGGTGCGCCAGCTCGAGGCCGAGCTCGGCGAGATCGCCGCCTACCGCCCGGCTCGCGACTCCGGGTGGCGGCCGCTCGCGGCCTCGGTGGTGGAACGCTCGGCGGGGCGTCCTCCGGGGCTCTTCGCGATCGACGCCGGCAGCGACCAAGGCGTGCAGCCCGGCGACCCGGTGGTGGTGGGCGGCAACCGGCTGCTCGGGATCATCGCCGCGGGCGGCGCCGGCGACCGGTCGCTGGTGGTTCCCCTGGATGACCGCCGGGCGGGCCGGATCGACGCCATCGCGCAGCCGGGCGCGCCCGCGGGCGCACCGATCCCGGCGGGCGTGTTCGTGCAGCTGGTGCCGGCCGGCAACGGCCGGCTCGTTGGCGAGCTCGAGTCGGACGCCGCGGTGCGCCCGGGCGACCCGGTGCTCCTCTCGGACGCCGCATGGAAGCCCTCGGCGCAGGGCATGCGCGTGGGCGTGGTCGAGCGCGTCGGGAAGCTCGACGCCAACCCGCTCAGGACCCGCATCGACGTCCGGATGGAGACCGAGCCCGCGCGCGTCGGGCGCGTGATCGTCAAGGTGGCGGCCGGGCAGGGGGTGCGGCCATGAGGTGGTGGATCTTCGCCCCCGCGATGGCCATGGCGCTGTCCCTGGACATGACCGTGATGCAGGTGCTCTCGGTCAACGGCTGCGCGCCGCGGCTCTGGCCGACGCTGCTCGCGTTCGTCGCGATGTACGCCTCGCGTGCCTCGGCCCTGGGCGCGGCGCTGGTCACGGGCCTGTGGCTCGACGCCGCGCACCCCGCGCTTGCCGCGACCGGCGTGGTGCCCGTGGCCGTCCCCGTGTTCGGGCCGCATGCGCTCTCGTGCCTGGCGGGTGCGTGGGCCATCCTCGAGCTGCGCGGCATCCTGTACCGGCGCAACACGTTCACCGTGGCGCTGGCCGCCGGGACGTGCGCGGCGGCCAGCGCCGTGGCGTTCGTGGCGATCGCAGGCATCCGTGCGGCCTATGCCGATCCCGCGCCGCTCTGGGGCGCCGGCAGCGGCGCGGCCGCCATCGGCGCCGACCTGCTCTCGGCCCTGTACACGGCGCTGGTCGCGCTGCTGCCGGCCCGTTGGCTGCATGCGAGCCTGGGCGCGT
>CAMDUT010000149.1 GCA_945877905.1 Phycisphaera mikurensis NBRC 102666
GGCGCACGCGCGTGCTCGCCGCGCGAGGGGTACATCTGCCTCGAGAGCGAGGGGAGCCCCGTGTGGTTCCGCAACCTCACCATCCGGCCGCGCCGCGGCAACGCCGCCGTGTCGGCCGCGGAGCGCGCGATGGACGGCACCGGGTTCGAGCCGATGTTCGACGGCCGCACGCTCGCCGGCTGGCGCGAGGAGGCCGGCGAGGAGGGTCACTGGAAGTTCGCGGACGGCGTGCTGCGCTACGACGGCAAGGGCAGCCACCTGTGGTCGACGAGGGACCTCGGCGACTTCGAGCTCGTGTGCGACTGGCGCTGGACGAAGGAGCACCAGGGGCTGATGCTGCGCCCCGTGATCGGCCCCGACGGGAACGAGGCCCGCGGCGCGGACGGATCCGTGAAGCAGGTGCAGGTCGAGGAGCGCGACAGCGGCATCTACCTGCGCGGCAACGCCAAGAGCCAGGTGAACATCTGGATGTGGCCGTGCGGCTCGGGCGAGGTGTGGGGCTACCGCGTCGATCCGTCGATGCCGGCGGACGTGCGCGCGTCGTGCACGCCCAAGGCCTGCGCGGACCGGCCGGCGGGCGAGTGGAACCGCTACGTGATCCGGATGGTGGGCGACCGCCTGACGGTGGACCTGAACGGCACGCGCGTGATCGACGAGGCCCGGCTGCCGGGCGTGCCTGTGCGCGGGCCCATCGCGTTCCAGAGCCACGGCAGCCCCATCGAGTTCCAGAACGTGTTCGTGCGGTCGCTGCCGGCGAAGTGAGGAGCGATGCGTGCTGGGTCCCCGCCGCGTGCGTGCGTGCGAGGCGGAGCGCGACCTGGACTACCCCTCGTACTCGCACCGGCTCGTGCACGTCTCGTGCACGACCACCTGCGCGAGGGCGGGCAGCTGCGGCTTGAGCCGGTCCCACACCCACTTCGCGATCATCTCGCTGGTGGGGTTCTCGAGGCCCGGGATCTCGTTCAGGCAGTGGTGGTCGAGCTGCCGCTCGATGGGGCCGGTCAGCGCCTTGATGTCGCCGTAGTCCATGAGGTAGCCGCGCGCGGGGTCGAGCGGGCCGGCCACCGCCACGTCCACGCGGAAGCTGTGGCCGTGCATGCGCCGGCACTTGTGGCCCTCGGGGAAGCAGGGCAGCCAGTGCGCGGCCTCGAACGTGAAGCTCTTGACGAGGCGGACGTGCATGGGGGCGAGGAGTGTAGGTGGGCGCGTGCGCCCTCCCGGAATGCACAGGCCCGCGGCGCGTGGCCGCGGGCCTGGGGGGTCTCGATGAAGTCGTACGGGGTTACCCGGGACGCCTTTTACTCCGCGGCCGCCGTGCCGCCGGTGTGCTTCAGGCCGCGGCGCTGGTCGCGCAGGCGGCGGGCCTTGCCGAAGCGGTCGCGCAGGTAGTAGAGCTTCGCGCGACGGGCGTCGCTGCGGCGCACCACCTCGATCTTCGCCATGCGGGGCGAGTGGAGCGGGAACATGCGCTCCACGCCCTCGTTCGCCACGATGCGGCGGACGGTGATCATGGTGTGGACGCCGCGGCCGGTCTTGGCCAGCAGCACGCCCTGGAAGACCTGGATGCGCTCCTTGTCGCCCTCGATGATCTTGTAGTGGACGTCGACGGTGTCGCCGACGCGCAAGAGCGGCAGGTCCTTCGGGTCCTTGAGCTGGTCGGCGACGGCGGCTTCGATGATCTTGGTGCGGTCCATGGTGAGTCGGCCTCGGGGGCCATTCCTTTCGTGCCGGCTTCCGCCGGTCGTTCCGCCTTCAGCCCCGCGCGTCCTGCGCCAGGCCACCGTCGGCGGGCTGCGACGTGGGACGGGTCATTCCGCCCAGGGGTCGCTCCGTCAGGTCGGGCCGGCGCTCGCGCGTCCGCTCGACCATCCGGTCATGCCTCCAGCGCCCGATGGCGGCATGGTCGCCGCTCAAGAGCACCTCGGGCACCTCGCGGCCGCGCCATTCGCGCGGACGCGTGTAGTGAGGGCAGTCGAGGAGGGAACGCCCCTCTTCGTCGCGGCGGCTGAAGGAGTCTTCCGCCGCTGACTGCTCGTGTCCGAGCGCTCCGGGAAGGAGCCTCGTCACCGCGTCGACCAGCATCATGGCGGGGATCTCTCCGCCGCTCACGATGAAGTCTCCGACGCTCACCTCGAGCGGGGCCAGCTCCTGCACGGCCCGCTCGTCGATTCCTTCGTAGTGACCCGCGATCAACAGCAATCGCGGCTGCCTGGCGAACCATTCGACGCGGGGCTGAGCCAGGCGCTCGCCCTGCGGCGTGAGCAGCACGCGGCACGCTGCTCGTGGGTCCATCTTCTCGACCGCCTCGACCGCGTCGACGAGGGGCTGGCACATCATCACCATGCCGGGCCCGCCCCCGAAGGGGCGGTCGTCCACCTTGCGGTGCTTGTCCTGGGTCCAGGCACGGATGTCGTGCGCGCGGAACTCCAGGATGCCCGAGGCGGATGCCCGTCCCGGGATGCTCGCGCCCATCACGGGCTCGAACATGCCGGGAAAGAGGGTGAGGACGTCGATGCGCACGGCGCCTCACCCGAAGGGCGTCAGCCCTTCTTCTCGACCTTCGGCTTCGGCCCGCGCAGGGGCTCGAGGCCCTTCTTGGCGCGGATCGCGTCGGCCTTGGTGCGGCCCTTCGCGTGCTTGACCGAGAGGACCGTGTCCTTCACGGAGCCGCCGGCCTTGCGGATCAGGCTCACCGCCGTGTCCGAGGGCTGCGCGCCCACCGACAGCCAGTGGTTGATCCGGTCCATCTTCAGGTTGATCTGCTTGCCTTCCTTGCCCTGGGGCTCGTACCAGCCGAGCTCCTCGATCACGACGCCGTCGCGCGGGGCGCGCTTGTCCATCGCCGCGAGGCGATAGAACGGGTGGTGGGCGCGGCCAAACTTCTTGAGACGAAGGACGACCATGGGTCGTGTCCTTTCGGGAAGCGCCCGCTTCGGTCGCGCGCGCGGCACCGTGCCGCGTTCGCGCCGGGCGCATCGTGGGGCGGGCCGTCTCGGCCCGATGTGCGATGCGCCTTCGGCAGGCGGTTGCGAGAACGGAAAAGAGTAGCGGAACCCGGCGTCCGGCTCAACGGCCGCGGGGGCGCGCGGGGGGCTCAGTTATTCGCGCCATCGGGGTCGCCGGGCCCGCGCCCGGCCACGTCGCCGAGCTTCGTCGCGACCCAGCCGGCGTAGTCGTTCGCGGCCTCGCGCATGGTGCGCTGCAGGGGCATGTCGACCACGCGGAAGAAGAGCACCAGCATCACGATGAGCCCGTACATCCGCACCGCGGGGTTCGAGAAGAACCGGTCGAGCGCGGGGCTCGCGCCCGCGAGGATGTTGCTGCCGTCGAGCGGCGGAACGGGCAGCAGGTTGAACGCCGCGAGCACCAGGTTCAGGAACCCGCCGATCCACAGGAAGATCGTGACGTTGGCGACCACGTGCTCCGCGGGCGCGATCCGCTGCGAAGCCACGGCCCACGTCCACGCCCCGGCCGCGGTGAGCGTGACGAGCGCGAGCGCGAGGTTCATGGCCGGCCCGGCCGCGGCGACCAGCACGCGGCCGCGCCGCTCGTGGCGGTAGCGCGCGGGGTTCGTCGGCATCATGCCCCACGCGATGCCCGCGATCGCGAAGAAGAGGAGCGACATCCACCCCATGTGCACCACGGGGTTGACGGTCATGTGGCCGAGCTCGCGCGGCGTGCGGTCTCCGTTGGCGATGGCGGCCCATCCGTGTGCAAGCTCGTGCAGCACGATGGAGGCGAGCACCCAGAAGGTCCAGCTGAACAGGAGGACGACGCCGCCGTTCTCGTACGCGCTGTGCATCCACCATTCCATGGAGGATGAGGCTACCGGGGGCGGGTCACCCGAGCGCACCGTGCACCGCGCGGCCGGCGACCACCGTCGCGGCCACCGGCGGCAACGCATCCCCATGCCAGTCCCACGCGAACGGGTCGGCCTCCAGCACGCAGAGGTCCGCGGCACGGCCGGGCGCGAGCATGCCGAGGTCCGGCGCGCGCAGCGCGTCCGCGGCACCGCGCGTGTAGGCGACCAGCGACTCCTCGACCGTGAGGTTCTGGTCGGTGCGGCACGGGCGGCCGTCGAGGTCGAGCCCGGTGACGGCGGCGCGGATCCCCAGGCGCGGGTCGCAGCTGACGATCGGCCAGTCGCTCCCGAACGCCAGGCGCGCGCCCGCGTCGGCGAGGTCGCGGAAGCGGAAGAACCTCCGCATGCGCTCCTCGCCCAGCCGCGCGTGCGCGATGCGCGCGTCGTCGGCCTTGTGCAGGGGCTGCATGCTCGCGACGCGGCCGCGCATGCGCGCGAGGTCCGCGTCGGCGAGCGTCTGGCAGTGCTCGAAGCGCGCGACGCGCCCCGGGTCCGCGCGCTCGACCGCGTCGAGCGCGACGCGCATGGCCTCGTCGCCGATCGCGTGCATGCTCGGTGAGAATCCGATCTCGACCGTCTCGCGCGCCCATGCGTGCAGGCGCTCGCGCGACTCCGCGGCCATCTCGACCAGCATGCCGCGGTTGCCGGCGTCGTCGGCGTAGGGCGCCAGCATGCGCGCGGTGCGGCTACCGAGCGTGCCGTCGATGAAGTTCTTCCACCCGACGATGCGCAGGTGCCCGTCCGGCCTCAGCGCGCGGCCGAACGCGCGGTCGACGGGCCAGTCGCGGTCGAGGATCGTGGCGAGGACGCGCAGCGTGCGCGCCGGTCCGAGGCGCACGCCGATCGGAACGTGCACCTCGCGCAGGTCGCGTTCGTACTCCATGCTTCCGACCGCGGTGACGCCGAAGGCGTTGCAGTGGGCGTGCGCGCGGAGCACGGCGGCTTGCCGGTCGGCCGCGGGGAGCTCGGGGACGATCGGGTTCACGAGCCGCCACGCCGCCTGCTCGAGGAGGAGTCCCGTGGGTGCGCCCGCGGCATCGCGCACGATCTCGCCGCCCTCGGGGCACGGCTGGCCCGCGATGCGCGCGAGCACGGCGTCGTTCACGACGCACGCGTGGTGGTCCATGCGGTACGCGACGCACGGGACTTCTCCCGCGCCCGCGAGCCATGCGCGCGTCGGGCGCTCGCCGCCCCAGTTCGCCTCGTGCCACCCGTGCGCGCGTAGCCAGCGGCCCGGCGCCAGCGCGCGCGCGGCGTCGGCGACGGCGCGCTCGAACTCGGCGCGCGAGCGCACGTGCGAGAGGTCAAGCTGCGCGAGCGACAGCGCGCCCAGCGTGAGGTGCAGGTGCGCGTCGATGAGGCCGGGGAGCGCGACGTGCGCGGGCGGCAGGCGCACCGTGCGTGCGCCCGGCGAGGCCGGGGCGTCGACCGCGACGACGGCGCCGTCCCGCCACTCGACGCTCGAGGCCCATGGGCGCGTCGGGTCCGCGGTCCAGATGCGTCCTTCGATGCGGGTGGGCGCGTTCGCGTCGTGGTTCATCGCGGAGGTCTATCCTAGGGAGATGCACGCGCACCATCACCACGGCCACGGCTCGCACGGTTCGCACGGGAAGCCGCACGGCGAGCGCCCCGCGAGGCTCTTCTGGACGAAGCGGCGCATCGCGGCGGTGGCCGTGATCGGGCTGGTCGCGATGGGGGTGTTCGTGTTCCTCACGGCATGCGAGCGCGCGCCGCAGCCGAAGGGTCCTGCGCCGATCGTGCCGCGTACGGGTGCGGGCGGGGGTGGCGTTGCGCCGGGCGCGGGCGGTGCGCCGGTCGCGCCCAGCGCCCCGACGCAGGCGCAGGCCGCGGCCGCCGCGGGCGGCGTGCCG
>CAMDUT010000150.1 GCA_945877905.1 Phycisphaera mikurensis NBRC 102666
CTTCGATCCGGTCGCCATCGCCCGAGGGTACTGGCAGGCCGGGGCCGCCGCGATCAGCTGCCTCACCGACCGCGAGTTCTTCGGGGGCGACCTCGCGTTCATCCACGCCATCCGCGACTCGGTTCCGCTGCCGGTGCTCCGCAAGGACTTCATCGTCGACGACTACCAGGTCTGGGAGGCCCGTGCCGCAGGCGCCGACGCGATCCTCCTGATCGCAGAGTGCCTGCACGAGCGCGAGATCATCGACTTCCAGATCCTCGCCACCGAACTGCAGATGACGACGCTGCTCGAGGTGCACCGCCTCGACAGCCTGTGGCGCTGCATCAACCACGTCGGGTTCCCGCACGCGGGCTACGGGCTGCTGGGGGTCAACAACCGCGACCTCGAGACCATGAAGACCGACCTCGGCCACGCGCTGCGCATCGCCGACATGGTCGAGGCGCCGACCCGCCGGGTGATGGTCGCCGAGAGCGGCGTCAGGACGCCCGAGGACATGCGGCGCCTTCGGTCGCACGGGATCCACATCGCCCTGGTCGGGGAGGGCCTGATGCGCGAACCCGACCCCGGGGAAGCGCTCCGGCGGCTGCTCGCGCGGTGACTCCTATACTTGGGGCGCCATGGCCACCAAGGAACTCGGTTCCGACGCAGTCACCAACGGCATCCGCGTGCGCGTGTCGCCGCACTTCGTTCCGGAGTCGAGTGACCCCACGGGCGGTCGCTGGAACTTCGCGTACCACGTCACGATCATCAACGAGGGGCCGGAACCGGTCACGCTCCGGCGCCGGCACTGGACCATCGTCGACGGCGACGGCGACCGGCACGAGGTGGACGGCGAGGGGGTCATCGGACAGCAGCCCTCGCTTCAGCCGGGCGAGCGCTTCGAGTACCAGAGCTTCACGCCGCTCATGACGCACTGGGGCACCATGGAGGGCGCGTTCACGTTCGAGCGCTCCGACCACACGGCCTTCGATGCACGCGTCGAGCGCTTCTTCCTCGTGTGCCCCGAGCCCAAGCGCAGGAAGTGACGTGACGCGCATCGCACGCGAACCGGCGGTCGCCGTCGTCGGCGGCACGGGGGCGGTGGGCGAGGAACTGCTCGCGCTGCTCGCATCGCGCGCGTTCCCCGCGCGCTCGGTGCGCGTCTTCGCGAGCGCCCGCAGCGCGGGCCGCACGCTTCGCGCCCTCGGCCGAGACGTCGCCGTCGAGCCGCTCGCGCCCGGGTGCTTCGCGGGCATCGACCTCGCGTTCTTCGCCGCCAGCGGCGCCGTGAGCCGCGAATGGGCGCCGCAGGCCGTGGCGTCGGGCGCCTGGGTGGTCGACAAGTCGAGCGCGTTCCGCATGGACCCCGCGTGCGAGCTCGTCATCCCGGAGGCGAACGGCGAGCGCCTGGACGCGCTGCGTTCGCCCTGCATCGTGGCGGTCCCGAACTGCTCGACGATCATCGCGCTCGTCGCGGTGACGCCGCTCCACCGCGAGGCGGGCGTCGCGCGCATGGTGGTCTCCACCTACCAGGCCGCGAGCGGCGCGGGCGCGGCTGCGATGGCCGAGCTCGAGCGCCAGGCGCACGACTGGTCCGCGGGGCGGCCGCTCGACACGCGCATCTTCGGGCGCCAGTACCTCTTCAACCTCTTCAGCCACGACAGCGCGGTCGGCGACGACGGGCAGAACGAGGAGGAGCGCAAGCTCGTCGACGAGACCCGCCGCATCTGGCGCGACCCGGACGTGTGCGTGTCGGCCACGTGCGTGCGCGTGCCGGTGCTGCGCGCGCACAGCGAGAGCATCAACCTCACGTTCCGCACGCCGATCTCCGAGGAACGCGCGCGCCGGGTGCTGGCCGCCGCGCCCGGCCTGTGCGTCGTCGATGACCGTGCGGGAAACCGCTTCCCCGAGCCCCTCGACGCCACCGGCCGCGACGAGGTGCTCGTGGGCCGCGTCCGCGCGGACCGCAGCCAGCCCGCGGGGTTCGGCCTCAGCCTCTTCGTGAGCGGCGACCAGATCCGCAAGGGCGCCGCGCTCAACGGGATCCAGGTCGCGGAGCGGTTGATCGCGGGCTGACCCCCGCGCGGCCACGCGCCGTCCCGCGCGCTCACTTCCGCTGCATCTGGAGCTTCTTCGTCTGCCCGTCGACGAGCGCGCGCCACACGGGCGCGCCGCGCCACTCCTTGTGGTTGCTCGACTTCGCGCTCAGGAGGAACGGTTCCATGTCGGGCACGTCGACGGGCCCGGTGCGGCCGTCGGCCCCGGTCACGCGCGCCCATCCGTTCGGGTTGGGCGGAAGGCCGTCGCGGCTCTCGCCCAGGCGCACCTCGGCGCCGGGTAGCGGCGCGCCGCTCTTGGCGTCGACCACGAGGAAGTCGACCTTCTTCGTGCGCAGGGCGCGCATCGGCATGTCGACCTCGCGCGGCCCGTCGATGGCGCGGCCGTCGACCTCCAGCACGCGGTCCTGGTAGCCGGCCATGCGCAGCGTGAAGCGGTTGCGGAAGCCCGAGACCTGCTCGAGCGAGGCGGACCCGTCGCCGTCGGTCTGCACGCGCTGCAGCGGCGGGAATCCCCAGTCGGCCTCGACGCCCGGCTGCGGCAGGTAGAGGAACGTGGCGCCGAACGCATCGACGCCCGCGAGCGGCCGCTTGGTCTCCGCGTCGACCGCGTTGAACCGGATCGGCTCGCGGCGCACGGGACGGAACGCGACGTCGTAGCCGTTCTCCGGCTTCGGCTCGATGTCGCGGAACTGGATGACGTGGTCGTAGCCGCCCGCGTCGGGCGCGATGGACGGGTTCGGGACCTCGAACACGCCGAAGAGCACCGGCTCATACCCGGCGCGGAGCATGGTGAGCGTGGTGTTGGCCGAGCCGACCATCACCTCGGCGCTTCCGTCGGGCCCGGTGTTCACGAACTTCTTGCCGGGGAAGAACCGGAACAGGCCGAACACGTGCCGGTAGACGCGCACGTCGGCGATGGGGTCGCGCGCCCCCTCGGTCATGGCGTGCACGACGATGGGCTTGCCGCACCCGGCGAGCGCCAGCGCCGCCGCCGCGCACGCCGCGGCCCGCGCCGCGACGCGGGCGATGGACCGTGCGATGGACGAACGCATGACGTGCATCGGGCCCACGCTACTGCACGCCGCCGGTGCCCGGCGTGAACGGGACGCCCGCGGGCTTCGGCATCGGGTTGGTGTCGTAGCCGAGCTCGAGCAGCGCGGCCTCGACGCGCTTCGCCGAATCGAACGATCCCTCCCACACGAGGAGCTCGACGCGGTACGTGCCGGCCGGGGCGTCCGCGAGCAGCGCCTCGACGGCGGCCTTCGCGCCGGCCGCATCGCGGACGTCGGTGCCGCCAGTGGGCGGGAGCACCTGCTTCATGTCGGCGGTGACGCGGATCCGCGAGAGCCTTCCGCCGTTGAGGGCGAGCACCGCTGACGGGCGCCTGTCGGCCTGGAACCGGCTCACGCGGATGAAGCCGCTGGCGCTCGAGCGCACCTTGTCCTTGGCCTCGCGCACCTGCGACACCAGCCGCTCGAGCGTCCGCAGGTCCTCTGCGAGGAGCGCGGACGCGTCTGCCACCTTCGCGTCCTTGCTCCTGGCGGTGGCCCGCAGCGGGTCGAGCTCCTCCTCGAGGCGCTGCACCGCCTGCATGGCGGCCTTCCAGCGGGCGGCGAGCTCGGGATCTCCCGTCGGGGGGAGCGCCTGCACCTGCTGAAGGAGCCTCCGCTCCTCCTCCTCGAGGTCGCGGAGCTCGGCTTCCTGCGTGGGCGGCACCGGCGACGGCTCCTCGCCCGCGCGTCCGAAGAGCACCACCATGAGCAGGATGAACATCACCACTCCGAGGGCGTTCGTGATGGCGTCGAGGAACAGGTCCAGCGGGTCGCCCGCCATCGCGGCGGACTTCCGGCGGCCCCTTCGCCTGCGGCGGAGGCTCATGGCTTCGCCTCCCCGGGAGCGTCCGCGTCGCGCTGCATGCGGTCGTCGCCGGCCTTGCGCGCGGCGTCGAGGAAGCCGCCCTCGCCCTTCGCGTCCCACAGCTGCCAGCCGACCTCGTACCCGCGCTTGAAGAGCGTGCGGCGCAGCTCCTCGAAGCGCGGGATCGCGTCCTCGTGCACCAGGATCACGGCGAACGTCGTGTCCGGAAGGCGGTCGCCGAACGTGCCGACGAGGCGGCGCTCGGCGTCGGGGTCATCGAGCCTCGCCACCAGGCGGGGCGTCATCGACGAATCGAGCTCGCCGACGGCCAGCCACCGCGGCGCGACCTCGACGAACACCGGCGTCTTGGCGTACTTCGCGCCGGGCCGGAAGCGGACGCGCTCGCGCATGGCCTGGTCGTCCGCGGCCGAGCGGGCGCGAGCGAGCTCCTCCTTGAGCGTCTCGACGCGCGACTCGGCGTCGGTGCGGTCCTTCGTGACGCGCGCGAGGTCGTCCTCGGCCTTCGTGATGCGCCTGCGGGTGCGTTCCGCGTCGAGGGCCATCTGGCGCCGGCGCTCCTCCAGGAGGTCCACCTCGTTCCGCGTCACGTCGACGCCGCCGCGCCGCTCGTCCACGGTGCGCCGCAGCGTCGCGATGCGCTGGCGCAGTTCCTCGATGCGCGCGGTGCGGTCCTGGGGAACCTGCGGGTCGCCCTTGCCCGGCGTCACCTGCATCTCGTCGGACAGCCCGTCGATCGCGAGCAGCAGCGACACCATGATCAGGATGCCCGTGAGGCATGCCATGATGTCCTGGAACGAGAAGAGGCTGAGCGGCGCTTCGTCGCGCTTCTTGCGGCGCCCCATGGGTCACTGCCAGTCGGTGAGCTTGAGCCGCGACAGCACGTGCTCGGTCGTGTAGTCCGAGATGCCGTCGAGCAGCGCCTCCTCGCGCTTGAACACCCACGTCGAGAGCAGCTGGATCGTCACGGCGGCGAGCAGCGCGACCAGCGTCGTCTCGAACGCGGTGGCGAGCCCGCCGACCACGGGAGCCAGCTTGCTCTTGATGCTGGAGGCATCGCTGCCCGTCTGGTTGAGCACCTCGGTGAACGAGCCGATGGCCTGCGAGAGGCCCACGACGGTGCCGATGAACCCGAGGATGGGGATCGTCCAGATCAGCGCGCGGATCACGGTGTAGCTCGAGTCGATGGCGCTCGCGTCGGAGTCGGCCTGGCTCTCGAAGACCGCGCCCACGTCGCGTACCTCGCCGATGTTCCCGAGGTTCGAGAGCGCGAGGTCGATGCGCCGGAAGAGCATGAAGTCCTTCGGGCGCTCGGCCGCCGCGCGGATGCGCTGCAGCACGTCGCCCGCGGTGCCGGGGCTCAGCACGAAGTCGCCGCGGCGCGGCACGATGTCGACCGCGCGGAGCGCGCGCATCTGGATCGAGGTCTTCACCCACTTCGCGTAGAGGATGCCGAGGCACCAGAACGTGAAGAAGAGCACCGCCCAGTTCGTCCAGCAGCGGTTCATCATCTTCAGGAGCTCGCTGTCGGACCCGATCACGGCGAGCAGGACGCCGACGAGGATGGTCAGCACCGCGGCCACGCCGAGCCAGAGCGGCGCGTTCGCCACCGTGAAGCGTCCCGAGGACAGCCCGACCATGCACTCGACGTCGCCGGCGCGCGCGTCGAGGCGCGCGTGATGCGCGGCGCCGGCACCCTCGCCCGCGGCGGCCGCGCGCGG
>CAMDUT010000151.1 GCA_945877905.1 Phycisphaera mikurensis NBRC 102666
GAACGCGCGACGCCGTCCCCCGGCGTCGCCGTCCGGCGCGTCGCCCATGCCCTTGCTGCCCACGTGCCCCCCTCGAGCCGGCTGCGCTCCGTCGAGTGGGCCCCGAGTCCCTTCGTCCAGCACACCTGGAGCTCGTCCATGCCCGACCACGCCACCCTCACCGAGCACTTCGAGTTCAGCGCCGCGCACCGACTGCACTGCCCCGAGCTCGGCGACGACGAGAACCGGCGCATCTTCGGCAAGTGCAACCACGCGAGCGGCCACGGGCACAACTACCGGGTCGCGGTCTCCGTGCGGGTCCCGGTCGGACCGGGCGCGCCGGCGCTCGGCGTCGGCACGCTCGCGTCGATCGTCAACCGCTGCGTGATCGATCGCTTCGACCACCGGCACCTCAACGTCGACTGCCCCGAGTTCGCGGCGCTCAATCCCTCCGTCGAGCACATCGCGATGGTGTGCCACGGGCTGCTCGAGCGCGACGTCCAGGCCGCTGGCGCGAAGCTCGCGCGCGTCACCGTGTGGGAGACCGAGAAGACGAGCGCCAGCTATCCCGCCGGCGACTGAGCGTCGCTCGCAGGGCGCCATGGGCTCAGGCGCAGGTGCAGCCGCGGAAGTCGTCCGGGCCGTCGGACGCGGGTTGCCGGTCCTCGCCGTAGACGTAGAGCCGTCCGTCCTGCTCGGCGCGCGCGGGCTTGTGCGAGCCGTCGCAGAACGGGAACTTCTTCGTCAGCCCGCACGCGCAGATGAACTGCGGCGCGTCGGAGGGCTCGAGGCGGACGGGGCTGGTCGCGACGTGTCGGATGATGCGTGCCATGGTGGGTGTCTCGGGTCCGGCTTCGTGCGGGGCGGCCGCGCGGATTCCCCCGCCTCAGGGCGCGAGGTCTTCCTCGGCCAACAGCCGGAAGCGCTTGCGGAGCAGGATCTGGCCCGCGAGGTGGTTGTCGTCCACCGAGATCGCGACCGCCGGCTGCTCGCCTCGGAGCATGATCGGGTACGCGAACCGGATGTTGAGCTCCGCCCCGAGCAGGTAGAGGCAGGTGCTGCTGAGGCACTGCTCCTCGCCGAGCTCGACGACGATGAGGTCCGTCTCGGCGAACGTGTACTGGCTGCGCCTCAGGATGTGGCGGGCGGCGTCGGCGTTCGTGAAGATAATGCGGACGACGGCGAAGTCGCTCGAGTCCATGATCGCGAACGCGGCGAGGCGGGTCTGCGACGCCTCGTCGAGCGTGCGCAGGAGCTCCAGCAGCTTCCCCACCTTGTTGTTCAGGAACACGCTGAACTGCCGCACCGTCGGGGGCGCGTAGCCGAGCTCGGTGTCGGCGGATGGTGGCAGCGAGGCACTCATGCGGGGCTTCGGAGCATATCGGCGCGTCCGCCGGCCGGGCTGCGGGGATTCGGCCGCGTGAGCGCCGCGTGCGCTATGTTCATCCCATGCGGATCGCCATCGCCTGCGTGATGATCGCCTGCGCCCTCGCACCCCCGGCCGCGGCACGTCACGGCCCACAGGGCACGCCTCAGCCACGGAAAGACGCGCGCGCCGACGCGCGCGCGCGCTGGCTCGCGGTCGTCGACGAGTACGAGCGCTGGCGCGACACCGTGTGGCCCGAGGAGGCGCTCGCGAACGGCCGTCCGTGCCCCGTGCCCGACCGCATCGCGGACCGCTCGTACCGCGGGATCGGGCTGCGGTTCACGGAGGAGTCCGAGTTCCTCGCACGGCTGCGCGAGATCGACCCGGAGCTCCTCGAGGGCGACGACCTGCTGGGGTGGCAGCTCCTCGTGCGCCAGCTCGACGAGTCATGCCGCGGCTTCGCGTTCCGTGCGTTCCTCATGCCGGTGGGCGGGCGCGGCGGGCCGCAGCAGGACATCCCGCAGATGGCCGACCGGATGCCCTTCCGCACGCCCGACGACTTCGAGAACCACGTGAAGCGGCTCAGCGCCGCGCCGCAATGGGTGATCGACGTCAAGGAGCTCCTCGAGATGGGGATGGCCGAGGGCCGCATGCCGCCGAAGGCCACCATGGTGGACGTGCCCGCGCAGTTCGACTCGGTGGTCGCGGGCGGGCTGCAGGCGCTGCGAGCGCCGCTCGCCCGCATGCCCGACTCGATTCCCCCGGACAGGCAGCGCGAGCTGCGCGCGCAGTCCGAGGAGTGGACCGGCCAGGCGGTGGCCCGGCTCGCCGAGCTCGGCGACTGGCTCCGGAAGGTCTACCTGCCCGCGTGCCGTGACACGGTGGCCGCCTCCGACCTGCCGGACGGGCGCGCGTGGTACGAGCACTCGCTCCGCGTGCACACGACGACCGACATGACCGCGGACGAGATCCACCGCACGGGGCTCGCAGAGGTCGCGCGCATCCGGGCCGAGATGCTCGACGTGATCGCGCGCACCGACTGGCAGAGTGCCGACCCCGCACGCGCCGCGATGCCCGGGGACGCGCGCTTCGCGGCGTTCGTCGCCTACCTCCGCACGGACCCGCGCTTCTACGCCAAGAGCGCGGACGAACTGCTCGCGCGCTACCGCGACGTGTGCAAGCGGATCGACGCGAAGCTTCCCGCGCTGTTCGGCACGCTGCCGCGGAACCCGTACGGCGTGCAGGCGGTCCCGAAGTTCATGGCGCCGACGCAGACCACGGCGTACTACATGCCGGGGTCGCTCCGTGCGGGCAACCCCGGGTGGTTCTACGCCAACACGCACGCGCTCGACCAGCGCCCGCTCTACGAGGCGGTCCCGCTCGCGCTGCACGAGGCCGTGCCCGGGCACCACCTGCAGATCACCATCGCGCAGGAGCTCCCGGCGGCGCAGGAGTTCCGCCGCGACATGCACTTCACCGCGTTCGTCGAGGGATGGGCGCTCTATGCCGAGCGTCTCGGGATCGAGATGGGGTTCTTCGCGGACGACCCGTACGCCGACTTCGGGCGGCTGCTGTACGAGATGTGGCGCGCGACGCGGCTGGTGGTGGACACGGGCATCCACGCGTTCGGGTGGACGCGCGAGCGCGCCATCGGGTTCATGAAGCAGAACACCGCACTGAGCGAGCTGAACATCGTGCGCGAGGTCGACCGGTACATCGACTGGCCGGGCCAGGCGTGCGGGTACAAGGTGGGCGAGCTGCGCATCCGCGCGATGCGCGCGCGGGCCGAGGAGGCGCTCGGGGCGGCGTTCGACGTGCGTGCCTTCCACGACGCGGTGCTCGGCGCCGGCGCCATCCCGCTCGACGTGCTCGACGCGCGGGTCGACGCATGGATCGCGGCGCGCAGGATTCAGCCCGCGTCGGCCCAGCCGTCGTCCTGAAGCCACGGGTTCGAGGCGCGCTCGCGCCCGATCGTGGTCGACGGGCCGTGGCCCGGATGGGCGCGCACGGCGTCGGGCAGCGCCATCAGCACCTCGTGGAGCGACCGGTGCATGGCCGCCGGGTCGCTGGTGGGGAAGTCGACGCGGCCGATCGACCCGGCGAACAGCGTGTCGCCCACGATCGCCTCGCCCGCCTCGTCGCACACCAGCGTGACGCTTCCCGGGCTGTGGCCCGGCGTGTGGAGCACCCGCCAGCGCGTCCCGCCGAGCTCGAGCGCGGACCCCGGCTCGAGCGCGCCGTCGGCGGCGCCCACCGACACGGGAAGCCCCACGAACGCGCTCAGGTTGAGCTGCGGGTCGCCGAGGAACGCGTGCTCCGCGCGGTGCAGAAGCACGGGGACGCCGGGGAACGCCGCGCGCACCTCCTCGACGCCGGCGATGTGGTCGGCATGGGCATGCGTCAGCAGGATCGCGGAGGGCACCAGGCCACCGGAACGCACGGCCTCGATCACCGGGCGCGGCATGGCGCCGGGATCGACGATCCAGCAGCCGCGCGTCGCGTCGAGCGCGTCGCGCACCACCCAGCAGTTGGTCTCGAAGGGCCCGAGCGGGGTTCCGCGGATCTCGACGCGCGCCATCCGCGCATCGTAGGGAGCGGCCGTATGCTCCGCGCCGTGCGCCAGGGACCCGGCAGCATGAACTTCGCATGCATCGCGCTCGGGTGCGCCGCGCTGTCGGCTGGCTGCGACCAGATGTCGAGCGACATCGGCGACGCGTCGAACTCGCTGTTCCCGCCCACCCCGGCCGAGGCCGGCCGCTGGGCGGTCGACAACAGCGACCCCGAGAACCAGCGCCGGGGCGTGCTCCTCCTCGGCAACTCCGGGTTCGGGGGCGAGAAGGCCTACATCGACCTCTACCGGCTCTACATCGACGAGAACACCGACCCGCTGGTGAAGCAGACCGCCATCCAGGCGCTCGCGCGCCACGGGTCCGCCGAGGACGCGGTGCTCGTCGCGAAGCAGCTGGACAGCCCGGTGGAGCAGATCCGCCTGGCCGCCGCACGCGGCCTGCAGCGGCTCCACAACCCGGCCATCGCGGACCAGCTGTGGAAGAAGCTCATCCGCGAGGATGAGCCGGCCGCGGTGCGCGTCGAGCTCGCGATCGCGCTGGGCCAGTATTCCACGCGCGACTCGTTCGAGGCGCTGTGCAGCGCGCTCGACGACCGCGAGCTCGCGATCAACCTCGCGGCCGCCGACAGCCTGCGGCTGATCACGGGCGCCGACTTCGGGCTCGAGGCGGGCCGGTGGCGCGCGTGGCGCGACGCCACGCCGGACCCCTTCCGCGACGAGGTGCCCTACTACTTCCCGACCTTCGAGCGACAGCTCGGCTTCGGCGACTACATCATGTTCTGGGCGATCCCCACGTTCGAGCAGCCTGGCGTGCCCGCGGGGATGCGCATGCCGCCGGAGCCTCCCGCCGCGGCCGCACCCGAGCCCGTGCCTGCCGCCGCACCGCCTGCCGCCGCGCCGCCCGCCTAGACTCGGCCCCTTGCCGACCGAGAAGCCCACGACGCAGGACGCGGAACTCGAACGCCTCGCCGCGGAGGGCGTCGTCGACGCCTTCGGCGACCCGGCGCTCGCGGTCGCGGCCTCCGAGGGCGCGGCCGACGACGAGCGGATCATCCGTACGGGCAAGCTCGCCGGCAAGGGCCTGTGGGAGTCGATCTGGATCCTCGCGATCCCGGTGCTCGTGCAGCAGATGATGGGTGCGCTGGTCGGCACCACGGACACGCTGCTCGCGGGCAACCTCCCGCCCGGCACCGCGGGCGCGGCGCTCGACGGCGTCGGCTTCGGCGCGAGCTTCATGTGGGTCGCGTCCATCGTCCTCATGGGGCTCGGGATCGGCGGCCAGGCGATCATCGCACGCGCCATGGGCTCGGGCGACCTCGTCGAGGCGCGGGTCGCGGGCGGCACCGCGGTCGCCGCGAGCGCCGTGGCCGGCACCGTCGGCGCGGTCGCGGTGTGGTTCGCCGGCCCGCTCTTCGGCGCGTGGATGGGGCTCGAGGGCGAGGCACTGCGCTACGCCAACGAGTACGTCCGAGTGATCGCCGTCAGCATGCCGTTCATGGCGGTGATGACCGTCGGCGGCATGGCGCTGCACGGCGCGGGCGAGACGGCGCGGCCGAGCACCATCGCGGTCGCAGTCAACGTGGTGAACGTGCTCTGCTCGTGGGCGCTCTCGGGCGTGGTGGTCCGCTTCGGCGACACGACGGTCCCGAACCCGGGGTGGCTCGATCCGGACACGTGGGGCGTGTGGGGCATCGCCGCCGGCACCGCGATCAGCTA
>CAMDUT010000152.1 GCA_945877905.1 Phycisphaera mikurensis NBRC 102666
CTCGACCTGGCGGATCTCCTCGCGGATCGCGATCAGCGCGTCGCACAGGCGGTCGCACTCGGCCTTGCTCTCGCTCTCCGTCGGCTCGATCATCAGCGAGCCCGGCAGCGGCCAGCTCATGGTGGGTGCATGGAAGCCGTAGTCCATGAGCCGCTTCGCCACGTCGTCGGGCTTGATGCCCGCCGTCTGGTCGAACGGCCGCAGGTCCACGATGAACTCGTGCGCGCACCGGCCGTTGCCGTTCGTGAAGACGATCGGGTAGTGCCCCTCCAGCCGCTTCGCCATGTAGTTGGCGTTGAGGATGGCGACCTCGGTGGCGCGGCGCAGGCCCTCGCCGCCCATCATCGCCACGTACATCCAGCTGATGGTGAGGATGCTCGAGCTGCCGTACGGCGCGGCGCTGATCGGGCCGATCGCGTGCTTGCCGGCGGTGGCCGGACGCAGCACCGGGTGCCCGGGCAGGAAATCCGCAAGGTGCGCGACCACGCCGATCGGACCCATTCCCGGGCCGCCGCCGCCGTGCGGGATGCAGAAGGTCTTGTGGAGGTTCAGGTGGCACACGTCGGCGCCGATGTCGCCGGGCCGCGTGAGCCCCACCTGCGCGTTCATGTTCGCGCCGTCCATGTAGACCTGCCCGCCGTGCGCGTGCACGATGTCGCAGAGCTCGCGGATGCGGTCCTCGAACACGCCGTGCGTGCTCGGGTAGGTCACCATCACGGCCGCGAGGTCCTTGGAGTGGAGCTCGGCCTTCTTGCGCAGGTCCGCGAGGTCCACGTTGCCCTCGGCGTCGCTGTCGACGGGCACCACGGTCATGCCCGCGATCACCGCGCTTGCGGGGTTGGTGCCGTGCGCGCTGTCGGGGATCAGGCACACCGTGCGGTTCGGCTCGCCGCGGTGCCGGTGGTACGCGCGGATCACCATGAGGCCCGCGTACTCGCCCTGCGAACCCGCGTTCGGCTGCAGGCTCACGGCCGCGAAGCCCGTGACCTCGCACAGCCATTGCTCGAGCGTCGAGAAGAGCTCGGCGTAGCCCTTCCACTGGTCCGCCGGGGCGAACGGGTGGATCTTGCCGAAGCCCGGCCACGTGACCGGCATCATCTCGCTGGTCGCGTTCAGCTTCATGGTGCATGACCCGAGCGGGATCATGCTGTGCACCAGGCTCAGGTCCTTGCCCTGCAGGCGCCACAGGTAGCGGAGCATCTCGTGCTCGCCGTGGAACTGCGCGAACACCGGCTGCTGCATGAACGCGCCCGTGCGCGCGAACGCGCCGAGATTCGTGCCCGTGACGCCGCGCGCCGCGTCCGCGGCCTTCGGGGCGGGCTTGCCGGTCCCCGTGGCGAACACCTCGCACAGGTCCTGAAGGTCCGCGGGCGACACGGTCTCGTCGAGCGACACGCCCACGGTGCCGTCCGCGAACGACCGCAGGTTGATCTTCTTCGCCGCGGCGGCCGCGATCACCGCGTGCTGCGTCGCGCCTCCGCCGAGCCTCACGCGCAGCGTGTCGAACCACGGCGTCGTGCCGCAGTCATGGCCGAGCGCCTTCAGCGCGGCGGCGAGGGTGTTGGTCGCGCGGTGGACGCGCGCGGCGATGGCCTTGAGCCCCTCGGGCCCGTGCCACGTCCCGTACATGCCCGCGATCACCGCGAGCAGCACCTGCGCCGTGCAGATGTTGCTGGTGGCACGCTCGCGCTTGATGTGCTGCTCGCGCGTCTGGATCGCCATGCGCAGGGCCGGCGCGCCCGAGGCGTCACGGCTCACGCCGATCAGGCGTCCGGGCATCTTGCGCACGTGCTCCGTGCGCGTCGCGAAGTACGCCGCGTGCGGGCCGCCGAAGCCCATCGGCACGCCGAAGCGCTGCGCGCTGCCGACGACGACGTCCGCGCCCCAATCGCCGGGGGGCGTGAGCATGCAGAGCGCCAGCGGGTCGGCGGCGACCACCAGCAGCCCGCCGGCCGCGTGCACGGCGTCGGCGAACGCGCGGTGGTCATGGATGCGCCCGCTGGTGCAGGGGTACTGGACGAGCGCGCCGCAGAAGGTGCCGTCGGAGACCAGCGCACCCGCGGCCTTGCCGATCACGAGCTCGATGCCGAGCCCCGAGGCGCGCGTCTCGACCACGGCGATGGTCTGCGGGTGGCAATCCTCGGCCACGAAGAAGCGCTTCTTCTGCTGGCCCGCGGCGGCGAAGCAGAGGCTCATCGCCTCGGCGGCCGCGGTGCCCTCGTCCAGCAGCGACGCGTTCGCCACAGGCATCGCGGTGAGCTCGCAGATCATGGTCTGCCAGTTGAGGAGCGCCTCGAGGCGGCCCTGCGCGATCTCGGCCTGGTACGGCGTGTAGGCCGTGTACCAGCCCGGGTTCTCCAGGATGTTGCGCAGGACCACTGGCGGCGTGATCGTGTCGTGGTAGCCCATCCCGATGTAGCTGCGCCACACCTGGTTGCGGTCGGCCAGCCGCTGCAGCGCGGAAAGCGTCTCGGACTCGCCGCGCACGGCGAAGCCCTGCGCGTTGGTCGGGTCGGCGATCTCGAGGCCGCGGCCGAGGCGGATGCCCGCGGGGATCGCGGAGTCGATCAGCTGGTCCATCGACGAGCACCCGAGCGCCGCGAGCATCTCGCGCTCCTCGGCGGGCGTGGGGCCGAGGTGCCGGCGTGCGAAGGTGTCGAGCGGGTCGAGCGGGCCGGGCTGTGCGTGGGCGGACAGGGCGGCCTTCGAGGAGGTCTGCATGGAGGTCATGGCGGCGGTTCCGGACCGGCGCAGCGCGACGGCGCGGCGCGTGCGAGAACCGAAAGTATAGGAGTCACCGGGTGGTGGGCACGAATCGCGCGTCCAGCACGCCCTGCAGGGCCTCGGGGGTCACCCGCACCAGGCCCGCGAAGGGGTGCTCGAGCTCCAGCACCAGCGCGATCACCAGGCCGAACCCCGCCAGGTACAGCGCCAGGGCCCGGCGCCGCGCGGGCGTCGCGACGACGACGCCGTACAGCACGCACCCCGCGACCATCAGGATGCTGATGACCGCCCAGTACGCGGGCGGCGAACCGGCGTGCGCCAGCTGCAATCGCTGCGCACGCAGGTGCTCGAGGCGGGCGAGGTCCTCGTCGATCGCGGGTGACCGCCGCGCGACGCATGCATCGATCACGGCGGCGAACGCGTCGTCGGACTCCGCGGACGCGGTGGGCGGCCGCAGGCCAAGGGTCCGCCACTCGTCCTCGACCACGCTGCGCGCGTAGGCGTCGAGCGAGGCGCGCGCCTCCGGCCCCACCTGCCGCGCAATCTGCCGAAGGACGGACGCCTCCTCGACCACCACCGCACGCGCGCGCGACATGTTCTCGCGGCCCTCCGCGACGGTGAAGGCGAGCAGGAAGAACACGAACGCGAACGTGCCGCGCGCGAGGTCGTCCATGAAGCGCGCGCTGCCCTCGTCGATGCGGTCCCGCATCGCGCGCCACGCGAGCGTCGACACGGCCACGCCGCCGAGCGCCACCGCCGCCGGGATGCCTACGAACCGCACGAAGTCGTTCGCGTCCATGCGCGGACGGTACCGGGAAAGGAGCGCGCAGCACTAGAATCAGGCCGTGGAAACGAAGAAGCACCGGGCTCCGAAGGGCGAGGCAACGACGGACACGCGCGGGCGCACGCGCGACGGCGAAGGCGGCCGCGCCGGGCGCGGGGTCAAGCGCACCGACAACGTCGACATGGTGCTGCGCGCGCAGGAGGTGGCCCACTGGGCCGCGAGCACGCATCCCCCGACCCGGCAGGAGCTCGCGAAGAAGTACGGCATCACGCCCAGGGCGGTCAACAACCTCATCAACTACATGAAGTTGATCAGGATCGACGTGACCACCACGCGCCGGTCCAGCGACAACAAGCTTGCCTACACGGTGCGCGTGGCGGACTTCCTGCGCCTGGACATGTCGGTGAGCGAGGCCGTCGCGTCGGTGCACCTCCAGCAGGCGGTGCTGGGGACGCCGCTGGTGGGCGACGACCGCGCGGCCGCGGACAGCGTGCACCGCATCGCCGCGAGACTGCGCGACCAGGTGCGCGAGAAGCTCGACGCGCTCGACGGCCGCTTCGCGGTGCGGCTCCTGCGCGCGGCGAAGACGCCGCGGAACGACGCGTTCCGCGTGGTGCTCGAGGGCATCCTCGAGAACCGCGTGCTCGACATCGACTACGAGTCGCCCTACAAGGCGCCGGGCGCGGCGGGCGGCGCGAAGGCCGGAGGCGCAGGGGCCGCGACCGACCCCGACGCCGCCGCGGGCATCGGCAAGGCGCGCAAGGTCGAGACGATCTCGATCGAGCCGTACGGCATCTTCTTCGCGCGTCGCAGCTGGTACGTGGTGGCGAACAAGCGGCCCGGAGCGGGGATGCGCCTCTACAAGCTGGCCCGCTTCAAGCGCGTGGTGCTCTCGGACACGCGCTTCACGATGCCGCGCGGATGGAGCATCGACTCGTACCTGAGGAACGCGTGGGAGGTGATCGTCAGCCCGTCCGCGAAGCCCGCGCGCGTGGTGATCGAGTTCGACGCGAAGGTCGCGGGGAACATGGTCGAGACGGTGTGGCACCCGACGCAGGAGATCGAGCGGCTGCCCGGCGGAGCCATCCGGTTCACCGCGACCATCGCCGGCTTCGACGAGCTCCAGCCGTGGATCCTCGGGTACGGAAGCCACGCGCGAGTGGTGGCGCCCAAGGAGCTGCGCGAACGCATCCACGCCGAGATCCGCGCGATGCACCAGGCCGCCGAGCGCGAGGCCGCCGGGTGAGCGACCCGGAGCCCATCGACTTCGACTTCAGTCCGCCGCGACCCGGCGGGGGCGAAGCGGGCGGCGCGCTTGAGGCGGGAACCCGCGGGGCGCCGGGCGCCGACGAGATCATCCTCGACCCGTCGCCGGTCGCGGACGGGGGACATGCCGCGGCCGCGGACACGGCGTTCGCGGTCAGCAGCTACCCGTACGCGCCGGCGTCGATCGTGCGCGCGACGCCGACCTGGGCCGGGGGTGCGGCGCGCGGCGCACGGCGCGAGCCGTGGTCGAGGCAGCGGCGGCTGACGATGGGCATCCTGCTCGCGTTGCTCGCGATCGCGGGCGCCACGGTCATCGCGCTCTCGATCCGGGCGATCGACGCGTTCCTGCGGGGCGGCTGACTTCCCGGGAATCCACGCGAAGTTCCGCCGGATCCGAGGCGCGTTTCCGCGCGGCCCCTACCGTGGGCCGCCGGAGGATTCCGCATGGAACGACATCCCGAGCCACGTACGGCGCGCGCCGCGACGCGCGCGCCGGGCGATCCCGCGCGCCCGTTCGACGTCGCGACGCTTCGCCAGTTCGCCGGCGCCGCGAGCGCGATCGCGTTGCTCGAGTCGGCGGCCGACCGTGCCGTGCAATGCGGCCGCGTGCTCGAGGACACGCTCATCGTCGGGCCGCCCGACGGCGGCAAGGCCGTGGTGGCGCGTGCCCTCGCGCGCGATGCCGCGCAGCGCATCGTCGAGATCGACGCGGCATGGGCGCGCAGCACGAAGCATGTCGCTCGCGCGTTGCGCGCGCTGGAGGACCGCGACGCACTCATCGTGCGCCGGATCGACGAACTGCGCCCGGGCCCGATGCGCATGCTCGTCTCGATGATGGCCGCACGGACGCTTCCG
>CAMDUT010000153.1 GCA_945877905.1 Phycisphaera mikurensis NBRC 102666
GGCCTGGAGCCGCACGTTCTCCTCCAGGCGCGCGCGGTCGACCGAGCGGCCGTCCGCCGTGAACGGGGTGACGATCGCGGTGTAGCAGCCGTGGAAGCGGGGAGCCGGGCTCATCCGGGCGAGTGTACGGGGCGCGAGCCGCCCATCGCGCGCACCATGCGCGCGGTCGCCTCGCGCATGCCGACGAACACCGCGTCGCTCACGATCGAGTGCCCGATGTGGAGCTCGGCGCACCCGGGCAGCGCCGCCACCGGCCCGACGTTCGCGAGGTTCAGCGCGTGCCCCGCGTTGAATTGCATGCCGAGCGCAAGGATCCGCTCGCCCGCCGCGCGCACGAGCGCCAGCTCGCGCCGCGCCGCGGCGCCGTCCGTGCGGTCGCCCGCCGCGTGCACGGCGTGCGCCCACGGGCCGGTGTGCACCTCGCACACGGACACCCCGCAGCGACGCGCGGCCTCGACCTGCGCGACGTCGGCGTCGACGAAGATGCTGCAGCGCACCCCGCCGGCGGCGAGCCGCGCGACCACGTCGCGCACGCGGGGCTCCTGCGCGCGCACGTCGAGCCCGCCCTCGGTCGTCACCTCGTGCCGGCCCTCGGGGACGAGCATCGCCATCACCGGCCGCACGCGCAGCGCCACCGCGACCATCTCGTCGGTCGCGGCCATCTCGAAGTTCAGCATGCCGGGGAACTCGCGCGCGATGCGCTCGACGTCGGCGTCCTGCACGTGGCGCCGGTCCTCGCGCAGGTGCACCGTGATCCCCGCGGCGCCGCCCGCGACCGCCTCGTGCGCGGCGCGCACCGGGTCGGGCTCGTGCGAGCGCCGCGCCTGGCGCACCGTGGCGACGTGGTCGACGTTCACGCAGAGGACGGGCATCGCGCGAGTATAGGAAGCGTCCCTTCGGCGAAGCGCGCCGCGGGTACCATCGACGGCCATGTCGCAGTTCCACGAACGGCTCGACGCGCTCGAGCGCGACCTCGTCGAGCAGGGAGGCCGCGTGCTCGAGCTCTGCACGCTCGCGGTCGAGAGCTATTTCGACCTCGACCTCGCGAAGGCCGGGCGCATCGAGACCCTCGACACCGAGGTCGACCGCGTCGACGTCGAGATCGAGCGCCGCTCGGTGCCGCTCCTGGCGATGGGCCAGACCGACGAGCACGAGATCCGGCGCGTGCTGACGATCGTCAAGTGCAACAACGAGTACGAGCGCATCGCCGACTGCGGCGTGAACGTCGCCGAGCGCGTGATGCAGGAGCGCACGCGCTCGATCCGCGTGCCCGACACCTTCCGCGTGATGGCCAACAGCGTGCTCGGCATGCTGCGTGACTCGAACCGCGCGCTGCGCAACCACGACGGGAACCTCGCGCGCCAGGTGCTGCTCTTCGACGACACCGTCGAGCGCTTCAAGAAGGAGATCGGGATGGCCGCGCAGGAGCAGGTTGCGTCAGGCCACCTCCCCGTCGGCTTCGCGTTCAACCTCACCAGCGTCACCAAGAGCCTCGAGCGGATCGCCGACCACTGCACGAACGTGTGCGAGCAGGTCATCTACCTCGAGAGCGGTCTCATCGTCCGCCACCGGCCGGAAGGCTGGAGCGAGCCCGCGGCCCCGAAGGCCTGAGCCCGCGGAACCCCCCCATGATGAACGCCGACGCCGTCCCCACCCTCGCGGAGACCCGCCAGCGCCTCGAGCGCACCGGGCAGGCGCAGCTGCTCGCGTTCTGGGAGTCGCTCGACGAGGACCGCCGCGCCGAGCTGCTCGGCTCGATCGCGCGCCTACCGCTCGAGCACCTGCCCGCGATGCTCGCGCAGGCCGCCGGGCTCGCGAAGCCGTCGGCCTCCGAAATCCGCCCCGTCCGTCCCTACGTGCGGGACCATCCCGAGGCCGACCGCTACCGCGCGATCGGCGAGGACCTCGTCCGGCGCGGGAAGGTCGCCGCGTTCCTCGTCGCGGGCGGCCAGGGCACGCGCCTCGGCTGGCGCGGGCCCAAGGGCACCTTCCCCGCGACGCCGGTCGCCGGCAAGCCGCTCTTCCGCGTGTTCGCGGAGCAGCTCATGGCCGCCGAGCGCCGGTGGGGCGTGCGCATCCCGTGGTTCGTGATGACGAGCGAGGCGAACCATGCCGACACCGAGCGGTTCTTCGAGGACAACCGCTGGTTCGGGCGCCCGCGCACCGACACCATGCTCTTCCCGCAGGGCATGGTCCCGAGCGTGTCGCTCGACGGCCGCGTGCTGCTCGAGCACGCATGGCTGCCGGCGCTCAACCCCGACGGCCACGGCGGCGCCCTGAAGGCGCTGCGATCCGCCGGCGCGCTCGACCACATGCAGGCGTCGGGAATCGAGCACCTCTCGTACTTCCAGGTCGACAACCCCAACGTCCGCGTCATCGACCCGCTCTTCCTCGGGCTTCACGTGGCCGCTCCCGACTCGAGCGCCGAGATGAGCTCCAAGAGCGTGCTGAAGCGCGACGTCACCGAGAAGGTCGGCGTGTTCGTGAAGGCGCCACGCCTCACGGTGCTCGAGTACAGCGACGCGCCGCGCGAGGTCTCCGAGGCGCGCGACGCCTCGGGGGCGATCACCTACGGCGAGGGATCGATCGCGATCCACGCGATCGGCACCGAGTTCATCCGCAAGCTCACCGACCACCCGCTCGGGTCGGTGCTCCCGTGGCACCGCGCGATCAAGAAGGTGCCGTTCGTCGATCCCGCCACTGGAACGCGCGTCGAGCCCGCGGAGCCGAACGCGATCAAGCTCGAGAGCTTCGTCTTCGACGCGCTCCACGAGGCCGAGGGACCCATCGTCCTGCGCACGGACCGCGTCGAGGAGTTCGCGCCCATCAAGAACGCGACCGGCGAGGACAGCCCAGCCACCAGCCGGTCCATCCAGTGCGAGCGCGCCGTGCGCTGGCTGCGCGAGGCCGGCATCGACGTGCCAAGCCATGCCAACGGGCAGCCGGACTGCGTGGTCGAGATCTCGCCGCTCACGGCGTCCGGCCCCGAGGACCTGCGCGCGAACCCGCCGGCGAAGCCGATCGCGCGCGGCTCCGAGACGCTGCTCTGAGCGGACGCACCGGCGGCGGTCGGGCGGCGCGACTCGCTAGCGCGCCGGCTCGCGCACGTCCTCGACCTCGAGCTGCACGCGCTTGATGCCGCGGAAGGAATCGACCGACGGCCGAACGACGAGGTCCATCGGCACTCCCTGCCGCACGCGCTGCGCGTGCGGCGCGCCCTGCCACCACACCGCGCGCGCGCCGCCCGGAAGGAAGAACTCGAGGTGGTTGCGCGCCGAGCCGAAGAGCGCGGGCGGCGCCACCGGCCGAGCGGCGCGCACCAGGAACGCGGGCGCGGGGTTGCCGCGGCCGTACGGTCGCAGGATGTCGAGCGCGGCCACGGCGGGCGCGGTCATCTCCTCGCTCACGGCCTCGGCGTCGTACCGCAGCACGGGCCCGGTCACCTCGCCCGCGCGCGCGGCGCACGCGGCCGCGACGCGGCGCGCGAACTCCGGCACGTCCGCCTCGCGCACGGTCACGCCGACCGCGAACGCGTGCCCGCCGCCGCCCAGCATCAGGTCCCCGGCCGACGATCGCACCGCGTCCAGGATGTCGATCCCCTCCACGCTGCGCCCGCTGCCCTTGGCGGTCCCGTCGCCGCGCAGCGCCAGGAGGATCGCGGGGCGGCCGTGCCGCTCGGCCACCTTCGCGGCGACGATTCCCACGACGCCCTCGTGCCAGCGCGCGTCGGCCAGCACGATGGCCGGCGCGCCCGCGACGGCGGGGTCGGCGTCGATCCGCTCGCACGCCTGCGCGAAGAACTCGCGGTCCATGCGCCTGCGCTCCTCGTTGAGCTCGCCCAGCGTGCGCACGATCGCGCGCGCGCGCGCGGCGTCCTCGGTGATGAGGAGCTCGACCGCCTCGGCCGCGTGCCCGAGCCTGCCGACCGCGTTGAGCCTCGGCCCGAGCCGGAACCCGACGTCCGACGCGTCCACGCGCCGGCCATTGCCGACCTGCGCGTCGTCCATCAGCGCCCGCAGGCCGACGTGCGAGGTCAGCCGCATCGCGTCGAGCCCCGTCTTGACGAAGACCCGGTTCTCGTCGACGAGCGGCACGACGTCGGCCACGGATCCGAGCGCCACCAGCGGGAGGCATCCCGCCAGCGCCGACCGCACGACGTCGGCCACCTGCTCGCCGCCGCACCAGAGCCGCGCGAGCTCGCACGCGACCTTGAACGCGACCGCGGCGCCGCACAGGTCGGCGAAGGGCGCCCGCTCGCGCCCGGGAAGCGCCGGGTGCGCGATGGCGGCGGCCTCGGCGGCTCCGCCCGGGTCCACGTGGTGGTGGTCGGTCACCAGGAGCTCGAGCCCCAGCTCGCGTGCGTGCCGCGAGGGACCCGTCGCGGACGCGCCGCAGTCCACGGTCACGACGGTCGACACGCCGTCGGCGGCCAGCGAGGCGAGCGCGGCGTCGTTGAGGCCGTATCCCTCCTCGATCCGGTCGGGCACGTAGCGCCGCAGGTCGGCGTCCGGCCGCAGCGCGCGGAACGCGCGCCACAGGATGGCGGTGGCCGTGATGCCGTCGGCGTCGTAGTCGCCGTAGATCGCGATGCGGCGTCCCTCGCGCAGCGCGCGCTCGAGCCGCTCGGCGACCGCGGTCGCGCCCGGCAGCGTGCGCGGCGCGTGCAGCAGCGCGCCGCGCGGCGCGTGCAGGATGTCGCGCGCGCGCACGTCCGCGGGCTGCGGCCGCGCGGCCATCACGCGCTCCAGGAGGCTGCCTCCCGGGGGCCCGCCCGGACCGACCCAGCGACGCTCGCGTTCCGCCATGCCCGCAGGCTACGCGGTAGGCTTGCCCGCGTGAGCGACCGCTACAAGACCATCCTGCTGTTCGGCGCCCCGGGCGTGGGCAAGGGCACCCAGGGCAAGATCCTGGGCCACGTCCCCGGCTTCTACCACCTCGCGTGCGGCGACGTCTTCCGGTCGCTCGACATGACCAGCGAGCTCGGCGCGAAGTTCCTCGAGTACAGCTCGCGCGGCGAGCTCGTGCCCGACGAGCTCACGATCGCCATGTGGAAGCAGAACATCCACGCGCAGACCGTGCTCTCGATCTACAAGCCGAAGCAGGACCTCCTGATCCTCGACGGCATCCCCCGCAGCCTCGCGCAGGCGAAGGCGCTCGAGCCCTACCTCGAGGTGCTGTGCGTGGTGCACCTGGTGTGCCGCGACGTCGACGCCATGGTGATGCGCATGCGTCGCCGGGCGCTCAAGGAGAACCGCATGGACGACGCCGACGAGAAGGTGATCCGGCGCCGGTTCGACGTCTACCAGCGCGAGACGGCCCCGGTGCTCGGCTACTACCCGAAGTCCGTTGTGCGCGAGGTCGACTCGGTGGGCTCCCCCGCCGTCATCCTCCAGCGCATCCTCGACATCCTCGCGCCGATCCAGGACGCCCACTTCCGGAACCCGCTCGCCGGGGACCCGAAGGCGTGAACGAATTCTTGACGTCAGGGTGCGGAGTTCCTAGAATGTG
>CAMDUT010000154.1 GCA_945877905.1 Phycisphaera mikurensis NBRC 102666
CTGCAGCACTCCGGCTCCCCGCCGCCGTGCGCCAGCCGCTCACCGGCGTGCGCGTGCTGCTCGCCGAGGACGGCATCGACAACCAGCGCCTCATCCGATTCCACCTCGAGCGCGCCGGCGCGCGCCTCGACATCGTCGACAACGGCGCGAAGGCGCTCGAGCGCATCGCCGAGGGGTCGCGCCTCGACCGCTACGACGTCATCCTCATGGACATGCAGATGCCCGTGATGGACGGCTACGAGGCGGTTCGCCGCCTGGTGGCCGCCGGCGAGCGGACGCCCGTGATCGCGCTCACCGCGCACGGCATGGTGGGCGACCGCGAGAAGTGCCTCGACGCCGGCTGCACCGAGTACCTGTGCAAGCCCGTCGATGCGCGCGGGCTGGTGTCCGCCATCCGGCACGCCATCGCCCCCGGCGCGACCGAGGTCACCTCCGTGCGCCACTACGACGCCGACGCGCCGTCCGCCGGGAAGCCTCCCGCGGGCCCCCTTCCGGGCGCCGTCGGGGGGGATGCCGGACGCGCGGCGGCGGGCTGACCCGCCGGCCCGGGCCCCGTGGCGGGCCTCCGAACCGGCGAACCCCGAGGTGATTCACGCCCGGGCCCGTGAATGGCCGATATCTCGGTCCATCCCCGGCATGGTCGCCGGGCCCCAAGGAGCCTTCCCATGCGCATGGATTCGCGCCCCGCCGCCGCCTCGCTCGCCCTCTTCGTCGCGCTCGCCTCCGGGTGCGAGACCACGATGAGCGAGCGGATCACCAAGTCGATCGGCACGCTTGCCGACGTGCAGGCGTCGCCCGAGCCCGTCGACGCGGAGATCTTCCGCAACGCGCGCGGCATCGCGCTGGTCGACGAGCGCCAGATCGGCGTCGTCATCAGCGGCGCGGGCGGCGAGGGCCTGCTCATGCGGCGGACCGCCGGCGGCTGGAGCGCGCCGTGCATCATCAAGGTGCAGGGCTTCAGCGTCGGCGCCTCCATCGGCGGCGAGGGCCGCAACCTCGTGATCGTGTTCTCGACCGACGAGTCGATCGACAAGTTCGTGGCCGACGGCAGCTACTTCATGGCACAGGCACAGGGCGTCTTCGGCGACTCCTACGGACGCACGTCAGACCCGGCGCAGAAGGAGGACCAGGTGCACGTGTACGCCGTCGCGGGCGGCGTGTACGGCTCGTGCGCCCTGGGCAGCATCGGCTTCCACATCGACGCGGACGCGAACGCCGCCGCCTACGGCGCCGAGCACACCGCGTGGGACATCCTCGACGGGAAGGTGCCGACGCCCGCCGGGCACTCGGCGCTGGTGACGCGAATCGACCGCATCACCGGCGGGCGCACCCCGGGCGCCGCCACCGTGCGGACGTCCCAGCCCGCGAACGAGCAGCCCGTCGGCGGCCGCAGCGCCGCGCGCGTGCGCACCGAGGAGTGACGGCGCTCACCTCGCGGAGGGCGCCTCGGACACGGACGGCGGTCCGGCGGTCGCGCCGCCGGACTGATTCCCGGGCCCGACGGGCGCGAGGCCCGCGGTCGCGAGGAACCCGGACATCTCGCGCACGGTCGCCGGGAAGTCGTCGCTGAACGCCACGTGCCCGGCGCCGGGCACCAGCGCGGTGCGCAGCTGGGGGATCTCGCGCGCGAAGGCCTGCATCATGCTCGGGTCGGTCACGGCGTCGGCCGTGCCGTAGAGGACGAACGCGGGGCAGCGGACGGCTCCCATGCGACCCTCGAGCCCCGACATCAGGAAGCCGCGCATCTCCTCGACCACCTGCAGCGTGCGGTCGCGCCGCGCCGCGGCCTGCTCGGTGAACCACCTCCGGAACGGCGCGGGCACGGCGGGCGGGCGCGCGAACACGGTGGCAGTGATGCGGTCGAAGTCCTCCTCGGTCGCGAGGTCGAGCGGGTTCTCGCCGGCGTCCACGCGGCGCATGAAGTCGTTGCGCACGGCGGGCTCGACGCCCGCGGGCGAGAGGAGCAGGATCGCGCGCGTGCGCGCGGGCTGGTCGATCGCCAGCTCGCACGCGAGCGCCCCGCCCATCGAGGTGCCCACGACGACGGCGCCCGGCGCGCCCACGGCATCCATGAAGCGGGGGATCTCGCGCGCGTAGAACGCCGGGCCATGGCGCTCGCCCGAGTGGAACTCGTGCGAGCCGAAGGCGGGAAGGTCCGGGCAGATCGCGCGCCATCCGCGGCGCGCGAAATGCGCGGCCATCGTCATCATCGCGTCCTTGCTGGTGCCGAAGCCGTGCAGGAAGAGCATCGGGGGGCCGTCGGCGGGCCCCGCCTCGAGGTACGGCCACGCATGCCCGCCGACCTCGACCGTGCGCGGGGACACGCCGAGCCGCCAATACCCAACCTGGCGCAACGGCACCACGAGCACGGATGGCTCCACCCACCAGCCCCACGCGAACGTGCCCGCGAGGAGCACCGTCGCCACGGCACCGGCGAACGCCAGGCGCGCCGCGGCGCGGCGAAACCGTACGGTTCCCTTGAACGTGCCTCGCACCCCTGGAGTTTAGGGCGCGTCGGTGCGGATCGCGCCGGCGGCCGTGGCCGGTGCCTCCGCGGGCCGGGCCCCCGCGTCGCACGCCGCGGCGACGAACCGCTGCGCGATCTCGCGCTCGGGCTCGCGCGCCAGGGCCTGCTCGAACATCGCGAGCGACTCGTCCATGCGCCCGGCCGCGCGGGCCGCGGCGCCCATGAACAGGTAGCCGTCCGCGAGCTCGGGTCGCCGGCGCACGAGCTCCTCGCCGCACTCGCGCACGCGCGCCCAGTCGGAGAGCCGCCACGCGGCGTGGCCCAGGAGGAGCGCGGTCCGGCACTCGTGGTCGCGCTCGTCGCGCAGGCCGAGCAGCACGTCGCGCGCCTCGGACGGGCGGCCGAGGACGACGAGGTTCCGCGCGCGCAGGCGCGCGAGGTCGGGCCGGCGCGCCCGCTTCTCGAGCACGGGGTCCTCGAGCGCCGCGAGCGACCCGGCGTGGTCGCCCTTCGAGTAGCGCGCGAACGCGAGCTCCTCGACGAGGTCCGGGGACGCGGTCTCGCGCACGGCCGCGCGCTCGAGGCGCGAGGCGCACCCATGGTGGTCGCCGCGCATCTTCGCGAGGTCCGCGTGCAGGCGGTCGACCACGGGGCTGAACTCGAACGAACGCTCCATGGACGCGAGCCGCGCATCGGCCTCGTCGTGCCGGCCCGCGAGCGTCAGCATCTCGACCTCGGCGGCCGAGAAGTGGAGCTTCGACGGATCGAGCTCCGACGCCTTCGCGTAGCACTCGATGGCGCGATCATGCTCGCGCCACCGCTGGTGGATGATCCCCATGAAGTAGTGGGGCTCGGGCTTCTTCGGGTCGAGCTCGGCGCTCCTGGCGAACGCGTCGCGCGCGTCCTCGACGCGCATCATCTCGTGCAGGATGCGCCCGCGCAGAAGGTGGTACGAGCTGTCCTTCGGGAAGCGCGCGATCGCACGGTCGGCGTGCGAGAGCGCCTGCTCGAACTGCCCGGAATGGAAGCTCTGGCGCGCCTGGTCGTAGACGATCTGCGCGCCGGCCCGGTCGTAGCGGTCCTGCGCCTCCCGGCGAACCTTCTGCGAGTGCGCGGCCTCGCCGCAGCCCTGCGCGAGCAGCGCGAGCGCGCAGATCGCTCCTCCGAACGAGCAGCGGACGAACGGACGGCTCATGGGGTGGCCTCCTTGCGCGCGGCGGGCGGGGCGGGCGGGGCCGCCGGCGCCGGCATCGGCTCCGGGGCCGGCGCGGGTTCCGGCATCGGCAGCGGGTCGTATGGGTCGTAGTCGTCGTCCACCGGCGGCGGCACGTCCTTCGCGAGGTCCTCCGGCTTCGGCGGCGAGACCCAGCCGGGCGAGTACTTGAACGTGTCGTTCAGCGGCACGCCGCTGAAGGGCTCGCGCTGGCGCGGGTCGAGCAGCTCCAGCGAGTCGAGCTCGGTGCGGTACTGCTCGCGGCGATCGGTGCGGATGGCCTCGCGCAGCGAGATCATGGTGGGCGACGCGCGCTCGTTGCGGAGCGCCTGGTCGACGTAGAAGAGCGCGGTCGTGCGGTCGCCCTTCTTCCATGCCTCCAGCGCCTGCACCTCGTAGTTCCCCGCGAGGTGCGCGTGCGAGAACGGCAGCAGCCCGGCGCGCGCGCCGACCTTCGCGGCCTCCACGGTCCTCAGCGCCTCGTCGCCCGCACGGTAGTCCTGGCTGTCGTCGACGATGGTCGGGGTGATGAGGAACATCACCTCCTGCTTGCGCGTGGTCCCCGCGGCGCCGCTGAAGACGCCGGGAATGAGGTCGCCGAGGCCGGGCACCTGCCGCTTCGTGACGCTCTCGTCCTCGCGGAAGAGGCCGCCGAGGACGATGGTCTGGCCGCTCTTGACGCGGACGTTGGTGCGCAGCTCCTGGGTGAACTCGTCGGGCACCTCGGCCTGGCCTCCCACCGCGGCGATGGTCTTGCTCCGCGCCGTGCTCACCTGCGGGGCGAGCTCGATGCGCACCATGCCGTCCGGCGAGACGAAGGGACGGAAGATGAGCTTCACGCCGACGTCGAGGTACTTCACCTCCTGCGTCGTGCTGGTCTGCGTCTGCGTGGTCGACAGGTACGCGATGCGCTCGCCGATCTGCACCTGCGCGCGCTGGCGGTTCAGCACGGTGACGGTCGGGCGCGCGAGCACGCTGCTGTTCACGACCTGGTCGAGCATCTGCAGGAAGATGGCGACGTCGCTCGTCAGGACGCCCACCTGCGCGGTGGGGGTGATCGTGTTGTTGGTCGAGGTCGGGAAGAGGTTCGACACGTTGCCGGTGGACGGCGTGCCGGGCACGTCGCCGCCGATCATGTCGTTGACCACCTCGAGGGGCCCGCCGGTGATGCTGCCGAAGTCGACGTTCCCCACCACCGAGAGGTCGAGCCCGAAGGCCGTGTCGTCGGTGAGGTCCACGGTGAGGATGGTCGCCTCGACGCGCACCTGCTTGGGCGGCGTGTCGAGCTCGCCGACCACCTTGGCGACGCGCTCGTGCACCTCCGGGTAGTCGTTCACCATCACCTTCGCGGCGAAGGCGAAGCTGTCCGCGCCGCCGTTCTCCACGGTGGGCGCGTAGCCCTGGTCGACCTTGCCGAGCGCGACGGCCGTGCCGCCGTCGGTGAGCACGGGCTTGATGAAGGCGATCGCGTCCTCGGCCGAGAGGAACTGCAGCGTGATGATGCGCGCCTCGCGCACGCGCTGCGCGTCGACCTCGGCCTGCGTGTTGACGTAGATGAAGTCGCCCTCCCGGCGCCACGCGAGGCCGTTCACGTCGAGGATCGCGTTGAGCGCGTCCTCGAGCGGGACGTCGAAGAGGTTCACGGTGACGAGCCCCTTCACCTTGTCGCTCGCCACGATGTTCTGGCGCGCCTTGATCGAGATGAGTTCGAGCAGCTTCCCGACCTCGATGCCCTGCGCGCTCAGCGAGAACCGTCCCTCGGTCGTCATGTCGACGCGCGCGGGCTGCTTGGCGGCGGGCGCGGGCTCGGCGGCGGGCG
>CAMDUT010000155.1 GCA_945877905.1 Phycisphaera mikurensis NBRC 102666
GGCGCTCTGGGCGCGCAGCGCGATCGCCGCCGACCGTGCCGCGGCCGTCGCCGCCGAGGCGCGTGCGCAACGCGACCGCTCCGTGCTGATCGCGCAGGCGATGGTCGAGGACGTGGTCTCGCAGCACGTCACGCTCCGGAGCGATCCGGCTGCCGCCACGGTCGCCTTCCGGCGCGTCGAGGGCGTCATCGACCGCGTGGCGGGCGACGACCCGCTGGTGGCGGGACGGCTGGCGGCCATCGTCGTCGAGGCGCATGCGAACGCGTTCGACCGGCGCAGCGCGCAGTCGCTGGTCGAGCGCGCGATGAGGCGCGTGCTCGCGGTCGACCCGCGCGGCGAGTCCGAGGCGTTCGTCGCGCTCGCCGCGCCGTTGCTGCGGCTGACGGTGGGCTCCGAGAAGGGCATCGCGCCCGCGCTGCTGGAGCTCGCGGTCGGGCCCGCGATCCGCGACGGCGGGATGCAGTCGCCCCGCGTGCAGGAGGCCCTCCGCACGGGCCTGCTCGAGCACGTGCCGTGGCCCGCGGGCACGCTGCAGTCCGACATCGGCGTTCGGCTGGCCCTCGCCGACATGTACGCGTCGGCGGTCGAGGATCCTCGCCGCGCGGCTACGGAACTCGCGCTGCACCGCCTCGCGGTCCTCTCCAAGGGCATCACCTCGCCGGACCTGAAGCCCGAGGCGTTCGCCGCGTACCGCCACGTCATCGCCAACGAGCCTCCCGAGAGCGAGGGTCGCATCATGGCGGAGCTTCAGTGGGCGGTGCTCAGCTCGGTGACGGGCGGTCAGGGCGCCGACTTGGCCACCGCGCTCCAGTTCATCGCGGCGCGCGCCGAGCACGCCTTCGGCGCCTCGAGCCCGAAGTCCGTCAACGCGTACTGGAACCTCGCGTGCACGTGCGCCGCCATCGGCGCGTTCCCCGACGGCCACATGAGCTTCCTGCGCTTCCTGTGGCCCGAGGTGCATCGCCGTCCCACGGACGACGGGCTCCGCCGCTGGTACCTCGCGTATTTCGTCCCGATCGCCTACGGGGCGTGCGACTTCGAGAACGCGTACGCGGCCGGCATGCAGCTGCTGGCCGACGACTGGGCGGCCGGCCGCGCCGAGCCCGACTCGATGGCGGTGATGGTGGCCACGGGCGTGGCGGGCGCGCTCGCCGAGCTCGGCGACGAGGACGGGGCCGTCGCGATCGAGCGCACCTACGGCGTGCGCCGGGCCGCGCCGCCGGTCCCCTGAGGCGGGGACGGGGCCGTCAACGGCCCGTCCGGAGGGCGCGCGCCAGC
Organism: Phycisphaera mikurensis NBRC 102666; assembly: GCA_945877905.1. Classification (GTDB taxonomy): domain Bacteria; phylum Planctomycetota; class Phycisphaerae; order Phycisphaerales; family SM1A02; genus UBA966. The sequence goes on from CAMDUT010000155.1 coordinate 1,279, forward strand.
CGCTCGCGCCCCGACGCCAGGTCGCGGTGCGCCGTGGCCACGTGCACGCCGATCATCTCCGCGACGCGGTCCATGGGGATGCCCGCGACCGAGTGGAGCGTCACGACCTCCATCTCGCGCGGATGGTGCTCCGCGAGCCGGATCATGGCCGCCTCGAGCCGCTCGAGGTCCTCGCGTCCGGCGGGGTCCGGCGGCGCCGCCTCCTGGCCCTCGGCCTCGGTGTCGAGCCGCGTGGTCAGGCGTGCGTCGCGCCGCGCCGCGAGCCGCGCGCGCCGGCGGTCGGCGATGACGCGCGTCATGAACACGCTCGCGAGCCCGCGCAGGTGCGCCTCGGCGACCGGCAGCTCGCGCTGGTTCATGAAGCGGATCACCGCCTCGGTGACGAGCGAGGTCGGCGCGATCGCGGCCGCCCCGAATCCGGCGGTCTCCTGCTCGGCGCGCAGTGTCCGTTGCGCGATGTCGCGCAGCGCGTCGTAGTGCGCGCTCACGAGCTCGGCGAACGCGCGCTGGCGCGCGGGGTCGCGCAGGTCGGGCGCGGAGTCGTCGCGCGCGGCTCCGTCCTGTGCGTCGCCCGGCATCACACCCCCCGCATCCCCGGGTCCCAGATCACCTTGTGCGCCTGCACCTGCAGGCGCACCGCCAGCCGGTCGGCGAGGATCCATTCCGCGAGCGCCCGCGGCTCGAGCCCGGGCGTCCCCGCGACCTCCCGGCCCGCGGCCTGCGCCCACGCGGGGCTCAGCAGGATCGCGCGAAGGCGCCCCTCGCGGACCATCGTCGCGAGCCCGCGCTCGGCGATGACGCCGCGCGCCCACTCGTAGTCGGCGCGGTCGGTGACCACGAACTTCACCTCGTCTGCCGGGCGCAGGTCGGCCAGGTTGGCCCACCGGTTCCTGGCGCACTCGCCGCTCCCGGGCGTCTTGAGGTCGAGGATCCGGATCGCGCGCGGGTCGCAGGGCGAGATGTCGACCGCGCCCGAGGTCTCCACCAGCACCGTGAGGCCGGCGTCGCACAGGAGCCGCATCAGGTCGAACGCGCGCTTCTGCGCGAGCGGCTCGCCCCCGGTCAGTTCGACGAGCGGGCAGGCGAATCCGAGCACGCGGTCAACCGCCTGTCCCACCGTCATGGCGTCGCCCTCGCGGAACGCGTACTCGGTGTCGCAGTACGTGCACCGGAGCGGGCACCCCGTGAGGCGCACGAAGACGCATGGCTCCCCGGCCCACGTGCTCTCGCCCTGGATCGAGTGGAAGATCTCGTTCACCCGCAGGGTTCCCGAACGCGGATCCTCGGCGGGTTCGGCGCCGAACGCGGTGCCTGCGGCCGCGGCGCGCGCGCCGGAGCAGGTGGGCATCAGGTGCTGGAGCGGGTTCACGGCCATCGCGCGTCGAAAAAGGGTTGCGGGAGGCACCTTCTCAGGCGCCTCCCGCGAATGCCCAGAAGAGGACTCGAACCTCCAAGGGATTGCTCCCACCAGCACCTCAAGCTGGCGCGTCTGCCAATTCCGCCACCTGGGCAAGGGGCCGCGTCCGGGGCGAACCGGTCGCGAAGGGGATAAAGTATAGCAGGGCCGCGGCTTCGCGCCGCCCGCTCAGGACCAGCTTCCGAGCAGCAATCCGAGGTCGATTCCGTCCACCGCACCGCTGCCGTCGAGGTCGCCGGTGCCCGGGCTGCCCCAGTTGGCAAGCAGGATGCCGAGGTCCGCGCCGTCGACCACGCCGTCGTCGTTGAGGTCCGCGGGCGTGAGCGGCTCGCAGCCGACCGACGTCGCCGAGATCCGCAGGTCGTCGATCGCCGCCTCGACGAGCGAACCGTTGCCGAGGTCGCGCGCGCGGAAGCGGACGCGCACCTGGGCGACCGGCGCGGGGAGGAAGTCCTCGAGTCGGATCTCGCGTCGCACCCAGGCGCGCGCGTTCTCCGAGATCGTGAGCGCGGTCACCCAGGTCGCGCCGCCGTCGGCCGAGATCTCCACCGGCATGCTGTCGGAGTTGGGGTTCTGGCCGCCCTCGTTGGAGTACCAGGACCAGAATTCGACGCGCGGGTCGTCCGCGCCCGCGAGGCTGAAGTTGGGCGACACAAGCGTGGTGGTGCCGCCGTCGACGTCGGCCTGGCCGGCGCCGCCCCCGACCGCGCCCTGGCCGGTGAACCAGCACAGTGTGCCCGGGGCAGGGGTGTTGTCGTCCTCGGGCTGCGCCGGGATGCCCCCGCCGAAGGAAGTTCCGTTCGGGTCGCCCCGCACCCACAGGCCGGCGGTCGCGTTGTCGTCCGCGGCACCCACGCTCCAGTTGCTCGTCGCGGCCTCGAGGTCATCGGCGACGAGCTGCCCGCTCGACACCGACGTCCCGAAGGTCATCGTGAGCTGCGAGTTGGGTGCATTCTCGGGGCTCTGCAGCACCGTGCCCTGCGAGGTCTGCGCACGCACGCTGAAGCGCACCGAGGTGCCGCAGGCCTGGCCCGGGAACGTGATCTCCCACGCACCGAGGCCGACCTGCGTCGGGATGAGCTCGGTCGTCTGGCCGTTCGAGTACTTGAGCACCCGAACCGAGGACGCGACCACCGATTCCGACAGGCTGCGGACCCGGAACCCGATCGTGACCGGCATGTCCGGGGGCACGAGCTCGGGAATCTCGGAATTGAAGCTGATGAGGCCCGGCGGCACGATGCCGTGCTGCGACCCGGCCGAGAGGATCGCCGTCTCGTTGGGCGTTCCGTTGCCCAGGAACGCGTCGTCGTCGTCCAGGGTCAGGAAGTCGACCGTGATGGCCCCGTCGATCGACGTCACCGCTCCGTGGAGCAGGATCGAGTTGATCGCGAGGTCCGCGAGGTACTGGCGGTATCCCGCCGGGTCGGAGGCGAGCAGCCCGCCGCGGACGTCCCACACGAAGCCCGAGAGCAGCCGGCCGCACGAGTGCACGGTGGAGCCGCAGCTCGAGCAGTTCACGGCGTCGTACTGGCACGTGTTGTCCGCGTCGCGGATGCCGCCGACGCAGTTCTGGAACCCGAGGCCCGTGATCGACTCGTCGGAGGTGATGATGCCGAACACGTCGCCCATGCCCTCGCCGTAGGGCCCCTGGAGCGAGCCGCCCGTGTTCACCGCGTGGTGGCCGTACTCGTGGGACACCACGGTGCCGAACGCGGTGTTCGAGCAGCCGCCGCCCGCCGCGTAGAAGTTGATCGCGTTGCCCGTGTACGTGGCGTTGCACGTCGACGCGATGTTGACGTTCGCGCGGAACGCAAGCTGCGTGGCGATGGTCGGGTAGTCGGCGTTCGAGCGGAGCACGGCGTCGCGGATGACGTTCGCGTGGTGGTAGACGTTCACCTGCGCCCGGGTGGTGTCGAAGGCCGTGGTGCCGTCGTCGGTCGCGTTGAAGAGCGGGCTCCAGCCCGCGCCCTGCGGCACCGACGCGCTGAGCGAGAGCGGCGCCGTGTCGTTGGTGTTGCGAACGTCGAAGAACCGGCCGGTGATGCTCGCCGAAGCGGTGCTGGTGCCCGCGGCGTCGGGGGCCGAGTAGAACCCGTTGACGTCGGAGTACACGGTCGTCCCGTCGACCTGCACCGCGAGGTACTGGAGCGGGAGGTCGTCCGGCGCCGTGCAGATCGAGGAGCTGCTGCCCGGGGTGCCCATGCCCGTGACCCGGCCCTCGACGGCGTTGCACACCAGGCTGTGCTGGTGGAGCACCTGGCCGGACTTCGCGTCCACGACGAACTCGATGTGCTGGTGGGTGTCCGGGTCCCAGTGGCCGCCGCCCTCGGCGGTGAACTGCACTGCCAGGCGCGGCTCGGCCTTGACGCGGTCGAGGCCCGCCCAGATCACGTACTTGGCCGGGCTGACCTGCGGCTGCGAGCGGAACTGGTTGAGCGCATGGCGCGTCCACGTCCGCGCGTCAGGCAGCACCCGCGGGTCGACGCCCTCGAGCGACGCCTCGATGCCCGAGACGTCCCACAGGGTGCTCGAGGCGAGCACGGCGGGGAAGCCGGGCTCGTTGCGCACCAGCACCAGGAGGTGCGACTTGTAGACCGGGATGCCCTTCACGAACTGCGACCAGTAGGTGCCGGTGAATCGCGAGCCGCCGACGGCGCGGTCGGGCATGATGGGGACCAGGTGCTCGCCGGCCTCGAAGGGGCCGATCGGCGCGAGCTG
>CAMDUT010000156.1 GCA_945877905.1 Phycisphaera mikurensis NBRC 102666
CGCTCAGCTTCCTGGAGAAGGAGGCCGCGCACGTGGACGGCTTCGCCAAGGAGTGCGCAGTGGTCACGCACCACCGCCTGAAGGCCGGCGCCGACGGCAGGCTGGTCCCGGACGGGGAGCTCGACGAGCCGCTCATCGTGCGGCCGACCAGCGAGACGATCATCGGCGCCACGTTCGCGAAGTGGGTGCAGAGCTACCGCGACCTCCCGCTCCTCATCAACCAGTGGGCGAACGTCGTGCGCTGGGAGATGCGCACGCGCCTCTTCCTGCGCACCGCCGAGTTCCTGTGGCAGGAGGGCCACACGGCCCACGCCACGCGCGAGGAGGCCGAGGACGAGACGATGAGGATGCTCCGCGTCTACGCGGAGTTCGCCGAGGAGTGGATGGCGATGCCGGTGATCCAGGGCCGCAAGACCGAGAGCGAGCGCTTCCCCGGCGCGGTCGACACGTACTGCATCGAGGCCATGATGCAGGACCGCAAGGCGCTGCAGGCCGGGACCAGCCACTTCCTGGGCCAGAACTTCGCGAAGGCCAGCGAGATCCAGTTCCTGGACGCCGACGGCCAGCAGAAGTTCGCGTGGACCACGAGCTGGGGCGTCAGCACGCGCCTGATCGGCGCGATGATCATGACCCACTCGGACGACGACGGGCTCGCGGTGCCGCCGCGCCTGGCGCCGACGCACGTCGTGATCCTGCCCGTGATGCACAAGCCCGAGACCGCGGCCGCGGTGCTCGAGCACTGCCGGCGGCTGGCCGCGGACCTGCGCTCGCGCACGTTCGCCGGGCGGCCGATCGAGGTCGAGGTGGACGCGCGCGACCTGCGCGGCGGCGACAAGATGTGGCAGTGGGTGAAGAAGGGCGTGCCTGTGCGCGTCGAGGTGGGCCCGCGCGACATCGAGCAGGGCTCGGTGTTCGTCGGCCGCCGCGACCGCGGCGCCAAGGACAAGCAGTCGATGGGGCGCGACGCGTTCGTCGACGGCGCGGCCGCGCTGCTGCAGGAGATCCAGGACGGCATGTTCGCGCGCGCGAAGGCGCACCGCGAGGAGCACACGAGGCGCATCGACTCGAAGGCCGAGTTCGAGGCGTTCTTCACGCCCAAGCGCGCCGGCGACGAGAACGCCCCGAGCGAGATCCACGGCGGGTTCGCGCTCAGCCACTTCTGCGGCGATCCCGCGGTCGAGGCCGACGTGAAGAACCGCATGGGCGTCACCGTTCGCTGCATCCCGCTCGACGCGCCCGAGGAGCATGGCACATGCGTGATCACCGGGCGACCGAGCACGCGGCGCGTGGTGTGGGGCAAGTCGTACTGAGTGCGATAATCGCACGATTCAGGGTGCAAGAACCGAGTTCTCGGGCGCCATGACCCGGTTCGGGCCCCCATTGCGCCCATTGCAGTGACTCACGCCTTGCCACGGAGCGTTGCCGCGGCAGGGTGAGGGTGTCCTCGGGAACGCTCCCGAGAAACGCCTCCCAAGGCGACATCGAGAGAGGGAAAGGCCATGCGCGTCATCGCGTCATCGTTCATCGCAGTTGCAGGGGCTGCCGCGTCCCTCGCGCAGGCCGGCCTCGTGAACCCCTTGGTCCCGGCCTGGGCCGGCCAGGCCAACACGCAGTCGGCGTCGTGGGACACGTTCACGCAGGCCTCGGGCGGCGCGAACCTTCCCGAGGCGGGCGGCGCTCCCTTCTCGCTCATGAACTTCGGGGCCGCCTCGTTCATCACGGGCAGCGGCAACATCTACAGCATCACCGCGCCGCTCTACATCATGATCATGGGCGGCACCCTCGGCAACGGCCAGACGCCGCTGCAGGTGGTCATGAACGTGGCGACCGTGGGCACGACGATCGCCCCCGCGAGCGTGAAGCTCACGATGTGGGACGCGACCGGGACGCAGTACGTGGTCGCGCCCACCGCGAGCGAGATCCGCTCCGACGCGCCCGCGCAGCCGCAGGGCAGCGTCCGCACCACCGCGTACACGTGGGACACCGCGGCCGCCCCGATCACCTCCAGCGGGTTCCGCCTCGAGTTCCTCGCCGCGGGCCCGAGCATGTCGCTCGACGCCGTGCGGCTCGACATGCTGTACGTGCCCGCGCCGGGAGCGATCGCGCTGCTCGGGATGGCGGCGTTCGTCGTGCGCCGGAAGCGCCGAGCATGACCATGACCATCGCCATGACCGCGGCCCCGTCCGTGACCACCAACTTCACCTGAGTTTCGGCTCTCTTTCCTCAGCCTGGCTCCCTGCCACGCCTCCGCCCGACTGCCTCCGTGCAGCGGGCGGTCTTTCTTTGGGGACCCACGCCGCTTGCGGCGGCGCGGGTTTCGTGGGAACCTCGGCCCGTCCGCGCGTCTCCAACGCCGCAGAGGAACCCCCCATGCTCTTCCGACAGATCGAGGACCCGAAGCTCGCCCAGTACGCCTACCTCGTCGGGTGCCAACGCACCGGCGAGGCCATCGTGTTCGACCCCGAGCGGGACGTGGACCAGTACGTCGACCTTGCCGCGCGGCATGGGCTGCGGATCGTGGCCGTCGCCGAGACGCACATCCACGCCGACTTCCTGAGCGGTGCGCGCGAGTTGGCCGAGCGCACGGGCGCGCACCTCTACCTGAGCGCCGAGGGCGGCCCCGAGTGGCAGTCGAAGTGGGCGAAGCCGTACGCGCACACGCTGCTCCATGACGGCACCGAGTTCAAGGTCGGAAACATCGCGTTCCGCGCGCTGCACACGCCCGGGCACACGCCGGAGCACGTGTCGTACCTGGTCACCGACCTCGGCGGCGGCGCGAGCGAGCCCATGGGGGTCATCACCGGCGACTTCGTGTTCGTCGGCGACCTCGGGCGGCCGGACCTCCTCGAGAGCGCGGCGGGGGTTGAGGGCATCGCCGAGCCGAGCGCGCACGCCCTGTGGCGAAGCGCATCGCGGTTCGTGAAGCTGCCGGACCACCTCCAGGTGTGGCCCGCGCACGGCGCGGGAAGCGCGTGCGGCAAGGCGCTGGGCGCGATCCCGCAGAGCACCGTCGGCTACGAGAAGGCCAATAGCCCCGCGCTGAAGCTGGTGGGCGACGAGGCTGCGTTCGTCAAGGACATCCTCGCGGGCCAGCCCGAGCCGCCGCCCTACTTCGCGCGCATGAAGGCGCTGAACCGGGACGGCGTGCCGGTGCTCGGCGCGCTGCCGGCCCCTCCGGTGGTGGCGGACGCCGCGGCGCACGCAGCCGAGTGGGAGCGCACGGGCACCGTGGTGGTCGACACGCGGCCGTGGGCGGCGTTCCGAGACGGCCACCTGCCGGGTGCGATCCACGCCGTGCCTGGCAAGATGTTCCCGATGGTGGTGGGTTCGTACGTGAAGCCCGAGGAACGCATCGTGCTGGTGTGCGAGCCGGCGCGCGCCGAGGAGCTGGTGCGCGACCTGGTGCGGATCGGGTACGACCGCTTCGTGGCCGTGGTGCCGCCGTCGGCCGTCGCGGGAGCGCCGCGGCTGGTTCGGTCGCGCGACGTCTCGGTGCAGGAGGCGAGCGGGCTTCGCGGCGAGTGGTTCGTGCTCGACGTGCGCGGGTCGGCCGAGCATGCGACCGCGCGGCTCGAGCGCGCGCTCAACGTGCCGTACACGCGGTTGATGCCGAGGCTCGCGGAACTGCCGCGCGACCGGAAGATCCTGGTGCATTGCGCGCTCGGCGGCCGCTCGGCGGCCGCGACGAGCATGCTCGAGAGACTGGGCTTCGAGGTCGCGAACGTGTCCGGCGGATTCGAGGCGTGGAGGAAGGCCGGGCTGCCGATGGGCGCGCCGGCGGCGTGCGGCGCGGGAGCGGCGGTGGCCGCGGGGGCGGGTGCGAGTGCCGGCGCGGGCTCGGGCGCCCGCGGTGGCTGCTGCGGCGGGTCGTGCGGTGGATGAGCTGCTCATCGAGGTCGCGAGCGGGATCGCGGTGGGGCTCGGGATGGGGCTGGTGGGCGCGGGCGGCGCGATTTTCACGGTGCCCGTGTTCGGCACGTTGCTGGGGCATGACCCGAAGGCGGCGATCGCCGAGGCACTGGCGGTGACGGGCTGCATCGCGGCGGTGTCGGGGTTGGCGGCCGGCGTGCGCGGGCTCGTCGACTGGAGGCGCGTGCTGACATACGGCGCTGCGGGCATCGTGGGCGCGCAGGCAGCCTCGCCGATCGCCGTGCGGACGTCCGCGTCGGTGCAGACCGGGCTGTTCGCGACCGTGGCGCTGTATGCGGCATGGCGGATGTGGTCGGGCGCGAACGGGCAGGGCGACGCGGCGCACCGCGCACCGCGAAGCCCTGCATGGAAGCCGCTCGCGATCGGGTGTGCGATTGGGGTCCTGACGAGCCTCGTCGGGGTCGGCGGTGGGTTCCTGCTCATCCCGGCGCTGGCCGTGCTCGAGGGGCTGCCGATGCCGCGTGCCGTGGCGACAAGCCTGGTGGTGATCGCGATCAACGCGTCAGCCGGCCTGGCGGGGCTCTGGCTCAACGGCGGGTTCGATGCGAACGCGTTCCACGGGCGCCCGGTGGCCATCGTGGCGGGGTGCGGCGTGGCGGGCAGCGTGCTGGGTGCGGCCATCCAGCGGCGGGTGCCGCAAGGGGTGCTTCGGCGCGTGTTCGCCGTGCTGCTGGTGGCAGTGACCGTCGCGATGGTCGGGAAAATGGCGACGGGGGTCATGTTCCGAGGGGAATGACCCCCGTCGCCATTTTCGGGCGTCAAATGAAGCGGCGCCCAGCGTCTTTCGACGGGGCGCCGCTCCTCGTGGGGGCTGGGGGTGGTCGAGCGGGTCAGCCGCAGCAGCTGCGCGACGCCACGCTCGAACAGGCATTCGCGCCCGGGGTCGGCCCGGTTGCAGCGACCGGACGATTCCACGGCATCTTGGACAGGACGGTGGCCAACGCGCAGATCCCGGTGGCTCCGGCGAAGAGCAGGCCGGCACCCATGAACCCCGTCCCGACCAGGAACCACGGGCTGAGGGTTGCGGCGAGCGCGGTGAACGCCATCAGCATGATGCCGACCGTGATCATGACCTGGCGGACCAGGGGGAGCGGGGCCTTGGCGTTGGTCACGACCGGAAGACCGGCCGACTGCCACCCCATGATGCCGCCCTCGACCACGCTCACGTCGGTGCGCCCGGTGCCGCGCAGGGCACTGGCCACCTTGCCCGCTCGGTTGCCCGATCGGCAGAGGATGAGCGTCACCGAGCCCGGGCGCGCGGCCGGGAATCCGGACGCGGTGAACGACGAGCTCGGATGCAGCGCCGCGCCCGCGACGTGATCGCGCCGGTGCTCGTCCGGCTCCCGGACGTCGACGATGGTGGCCTCGCCGCGCTCGACCAACCGAGCCGCTTCGCGCGGGGTCACGCTGCTGGGGGCGGCGGTCATGGAAACGACGGGTGCGTTCATGGTGGTCATGGTC
>CAMDUT010000157.1 GCA_945877905.1 Phycisphaera mikurensis NBRC 102666
CGGGACTCGACTACTGGGAGCACGTGGACTGCGTCGAGCACGCCTCGTGGGGGGACTTCGTCGCGAACGAACTCCCGGCGCGGCTCTGGCTCTACACCACGAAGAGCCGTCGCCCGCACTGGGATGCTCGGTTCGCCGAGGGCGACTACCTGCTCTTCGGGCAGGAGAACGGCGGGCTTCCCGACGACGTGCACGCCTGGGCCGAGGCACGGTTCGGCGCCGACCACCTCATCACGCTCCCGATGCGGGCCGACCCCCGCGCCCGGAGCCTGAACCTCGCCACGGCCGTCGCGTGCGGCGTGTACGAGGGACTCCGGCAGCTCGAGGCCTGACCCGCGCGACGGCGCGGACCGCGCACGCGACCCGCGCGCACGCGGCGGTCGACCGCATCAACCGCCACGCGCCATCCGTATACTTCGATGAAAGGCCTCGATCCATGAACGAAACCGCTGCCATCCGCCGGGCTTCCGCCCGGATCCGTCGTACTCCGCGCGCATTCACCCTCGTCGAGCTGCTGGTCGTGATCGGCATCATCGGGCTCCTGGTGGGCCTGCTGCTGCCGGCGCTCGGCAAGGTGCTCGCCCGGTCGAAGGCCACAGCCACCCAGGGCACCATGGAGGAGTTCGCGAAGGCTTGCGACGCGTACTTTCAGGAGTTCAACGAGTACCCGGCGGCCGTGCCCGAGGAGGTGCTGTACGCGGGGCTCGACGGCGACTCCGCGCTGCCCCGCATCACCGCCGCCGAGAACGCCCTGCTCGCCCTCATGGGCGGCACGCGCGTGCCGTCGGACAGCGACTACCTGAACTACGGCGGCGTCGAGTTCACGTGGGCCGCGGTCGGCACCGCCCCTGCCTTCACCATCAAGATCAACACGTCGAAGATGGGCGAAGGCCCGTTCAAGAACGGCCGCAAGTACGACGCGTTCTACGCACCCAAGGGACGCGAATTCGGCCGCGCGCAGGGCCAGCTGTACGGCACCGGGTTCACCGCCGACAACGACATCCCGGACCTGCTTGACGCGTGGGGCGCGCCCATCGCGTTCGTGAAGCAGCAACGGTCGGTCGGCCCCCTCGTTCCGCGCAACGCGAACGCCACGGCCGTCCCGCGCGGCCAGTTCGAGCGCAGCGGCATGCTCGGCTACGTCGGGTCGACCTCCCTCGGCGACGCCGGCGTCGACCAGACCAATACCGAGGCCGGGAGCGTCCTCAACGTGGCCACCGTCTCGGGTGCCGCGGGCGCCGTCGGCCGCAACCTGACCTTCGGCCAGCTCATCCGCCACGCAGCGCTGAACGCGGCCGCCACCACGGCGGCCACCGACACCGAGCGCGTCTGGGCCGGCAACGCCCGCGGCAAGTACTTCCTCTTCAGCCCGGGCCCCGACGGCGTCTACTTCGGCTGCAACCAGGTGCGGACGAACACGGGCACGCCGCTGCGCGACATCGTGTCGAGCACGATGACCACGAACCCCGACGGCCCGAAGGTCATCGAGAAGTACGACGACGTCGTGACCTCGGGCGGAAGCTGACCGCGCGGCGGCGCTCGGCACGCGGCCGCCGCGCACGCGCGCACGACCGCACGACGCTCACCTCCCGGACGGCTTGCCGTCCGCCGGCGGAGCGCCCTGGGGCGCGCCCTCCTTCGGCGCGTCGTCGAAGTTGAACGGCTTGCCGCTCGGCTTCTTCCCGGGCTTCTCGCCGCCGGGCAGCATCGGGTCCGGCTGCATGGGGTCCATCGCGTCCCCGCCCTTGCCGCCCTTGGCCTTGCGCTCCTCCTGGCGCTTGCGCGCCTCGGCCTGGAGCGCGTCGTACCGCTTCTTGAAGGACTCCTGCTGCTCGGGGGTCAGGAGCTCCCACACCTGCTGCTGCGCCGCCTCGGGCTTCGGCATCGCGTCCTTCAGCTTCTGCATCTCGCCCATCATCGCGGGGTCGGGCTTCCCGCCCGCCTCCTTGCCGCCGCCGTCCTTCATCGCCTCGCGCCGTTCGCGCATGGCCTGCTCGATCTCGCGCATGCGCGGGCCGTTCGCCTCACGGAACTCGCGCACCTGTCGCTCGAAGTCCTCGCGGATCGACTTCACCTTGGCCTGCACGTCCTCGGGCAGCTCGGGCATCGTCTGCTCCAGGGCGCGCTTCCAGAGCTCGCCGTTGCGGCGCTCGGCGAGCATCGCCATGCCCGGGCGCGCGCGATCCTTGTTGGCGTTGCCCGTGCCGCCCCCGAAGCCCTCCTTCGCGGGCGCGCCCTTGCCGTCACCCGCGCCGTCGACCGCCGGCCCACCGAGCGGCGGCGGCGAGCCTCCGGCACCGTCCGAGGCCCAGGCCGCGGCGGCGAGGAGCGAGGTTCCGAGGACGAGGACGAACGTGCGCGAATGCAGCATGGAGAGGGGTCCTTTCGTGGTCGGCGGGCGGGCCCGCCCGGGCACAACGTACCGCCGCCGGCGCGATTGCACCCCGCCCGCGCGGCCGGACCTACCATTCGTCCCCCCATGGCGCTCACCTCCAAGCACCTCCACGACGCCCTCCGCACCGTCCAGGACCCTGACCTCAAGAAGGACCTGGTGACCCTCGGCATGGTGAAGGACGTGGTCCAGTCCGGAGACGACGTCCGGCTCGTGATCGAGCTGACCACTCCGGCGTGCCCCATGAAGGACAAGATCCGGGAGGACATCGACGGCGCGGTGCGCGCGAAGGCCATCGAGGCGGGCGAGCCCCTGGGCAAGCTCGAGATCGAGTTCACCGCCGACGTCCGCACGGCCAACGAGCGCACGCGCGAGGGCGCCAACCCGTTGCCGATGGTGAAGAACATCATCGCCGTGGGCGCCGGCAAGGGCGGCGTCGGCAAGAGCACCGTCAGCGCGAACCTCGCGGTCGGCCTCGCGCGCTACGGGGCGAAGGTCGGCCTCCTCGACGGCGACATCTACGGGCCCAGCGTCCCGACGCTCCTGGGCCTCGCGGACATCCCGACGGCGGCGCGCGGGAACATGCTGCTCCCCTTCGAGGTGCACGGCATCAAGGCCATGACGCTCGGCAAGCTCGTCGAGCCCGAGAAGGCGCTCGTCTGGCGCGGGCCCATGGCGCACGGCGCGTTCAAGCAGCTCGCCACGCAGACCGACTGGGGCGCGCTCGACTACCTCATCATCGACCTCCCGCCGGGCACGGGCGACGTGCCGCTCACGATGAGCCAGCTGCTGCCGCTCACGGGGGCGGTGGTCGTCTGCACGCCGCAGCGCGTGGCGCAGGACGACGCCCGGCGCGCGGTGCGCATGTTCCAGCAGCTGGGGATCCCCATCCTCGGGGTCGTCGAGAACATGAGCCACTTCGTGGGAGACGACGGCAAGGAGTACGACCTCTTCGGCCGAGGCGGCGCCCAGTCGATGGCGCAGGAGATGGGCCTGCCCTACCTCGGCGGCATGCCCATCCACATGCAGCTGCGCGCGAACTCCGACGCCGGCACCCCGCTCCGCAACTGGGAGACGCCCGCGCTCGGCCGCGACATCGACGCGCTGTGCCAGCGCCTGGCGAGCCAGGTCAGCGTGCAGGCCCTCGGCGGGTTCGTGCAGCCGACCCTCAGCGTGCGCTGAGCGGCACGTCGCGCCCGCGGGCGCGCCTGTCCTCAGAACCCCCGCCCCACGTACGGCCAGTACCCCCCGCGCAGGTTCGCCACCGTGAACCCGTGCCGACGCAGGTACGCGCACGCGCGCGCGCTGCGGTTGCCGCTGCGGCAATAGGCGACCACGGGGCGCGCGGGGTCGAGCTCCGCCACGCGCGCCGAAAGCTGGATGAACGGGATGTGCGTCGCCCCCGCGATGTGGCCCTTCGCGAACTCCTGCTTCGACCGCACGTCAAGCACCGCCGCGCCCGACTGGATGCGGCGGTTCGCCTCGCGCGGCGAGATCTCCTCGCAGCCCGCGCCCTCGAACTCGTCCTCGTCGATCGCGGCGAAGCCGCGCGGATCGATCCACCCCGCGAATCGGTCGATGCCCACGCGGTAGAGGATGCGCACCGCCTCGTCCACGTCCGCCTCCTCGGCGACCAGCAGCACCTCGTCGCCGGCGTCGAGGTAGTTGGCCGCGGTCGGCCCGAAGTACGGGTCGAGCATCGCGAAGATCGACCCCGGCAGGTGCCCGTCCATCCACGCCGACCACTCGCGCGTGTCGAGCACCACGCGCGCGAGCTCCTTCGACGCCGCGACGAACTCCGCGGGCGAGAGCCTCGCCGGGGCGGGGACGCGCTCATGCAGCGCGGGCCCGCGCTCGTTCGTGTCCTTGACGCGCCCGAAGTACGGCGGCGGGTCGGGCTGGTCGCGCAGCAGTCCCTCGACGAACCGCGCGGAGTCGTCCTTCGCGCGCAGCGGCCGGTTGATGATGCGCTCGATGCCCACGGTGCTCTCGGGGAGCCGGCAGATCATCTTGCCGCAGGCGCTGCCCGCCCCGTGCCCCGGCAGCACCACGGTGGCGTCGGGCATGTCGTCGAGCAACGCCAGGCTCCTGCGCAGCGCCTCGGCGCTCTCCTCGACGCTCATCCCGCCCGAGGCGAGGAACCCGAGGTCCGGCCGGCCGATGTCGCCCGCGAACAGGAAGTCGCCCGAGAAGAAGGCGAGCGGGAACCCTTGTTCGCCGACGAACTCGAAGCTCAGCGCCTCGCGCGTGTGGCCCGGGGTGTGGCGTGCGCGGAAGCGCAGCGAGCCCACCTCGAACTCGTCGCCGTCGCGCAGGAACCGCACGCCCGCACCCGGGTGGAACGGGCCCTCCGCGGTCCACGGCGCCCGCGGGCCCATCCCGCTCACGAGGAGCGTCACCGGGCGCGTCGCGCCGTAGGCGCGCATGCCGCTCACGAAGTCCGCGTGCAGGTGCGTCTCCGCGACCGCCACGATGCGCACCCCCTCCTCCGCGGCCTCGCGCTCGTAGCGGTCGATGTCGCGCTCGGGGTCGAAGAGGATCGCCTCGCGCGTCTCGGGGCAGCCCACGAGGTAGCTCGCCTGGGCGAGCGCGGGGTCGTAGATCCTGCGGTAGATCACGGGAACTCGCGGCGCAGCTGCCGGAGCGCCGCCCCGAAGGCGTCGAGGTGCGAACGCTCGTGCGCCGCGCTCACCTGGCAGCGCAGGCGCGCGTGGCCCTCGGGCACCACGGGGAACCCGAAGCCGATCACGAAGACGCCGAGCTCGA
>CAMDUT010000158.1 GCA_945877905.1 Phycisphaera mikurensis NBRC 102666
CCCGCGATGCGGTCGGTGATGGCCTTCGCCATGCGCTGCGCCTTGCGCACGAGCGCGGGCTTCATGGGGCAGGGCATCCAGCTCTCGCGGTAGTCGCCGCGCTCCTGGCGGTGGCCGATGGGCCGCACGAACGTGGTGCCGCCGCCCGCCGAGCGGCGGTGCTTCACCGTGAGCAGGGTGATCTCGTAGTCGAAGGCGATGAACTCCTCGACGATCACCGTGCGCGTGTCGCCGCGCATGCCGGCGATGGCGTGCTTCCACGCGCGTGCGAGGTCGGCGCGGGTGCGGGCCACGGACTGGCCCTTGCCGCTCGAACTCATGACGGGCTTGACCACGCATGGCAGGCCGATGCCGCCGGGGCCCAGCACGGCGCGTTCGAGCGACGCCGCGTCGGTGGCGTAGGCGTAGCGCGCGGTGGGAAGCCCGAGTTCCTCGGCCGCGAGCGAGCGGATCGCGTCGCGATTCATCGTGAGGTGGGCGGCGAGCGCCGAGGGGACGACCGTGGTGCCCGCCTTCTCGACGGCGAGCAGCGCCTCGGTGCGGATCGCCTCGATCTCGGGGACGACGAAGTCGGGCCGGTGCTTGCGGACGACGCGCCGCACGGCCGTGCCGTCGAGCATGTCGATCACCTCGCGCGCGTCGGCCACCTGCATCGCGGGCGCGTCGTCGTAGCGGTCGACGGCGACCACCCGGCAGCCGAGCTGCTTCGCGCAGATCACGAATTCCTTGCCGAGTTCGCCCGAGCCGAGCAGGAGGAGGGTGGGCATGCAATCGGGGCGGCCGGACTTGAACCGACGACTTCCTGCTCCCAAAGCAGGCGCTCTACCAAGCTGAGCTACGCCCCGCGACGTGGGGAGGATGGTACCCGTGGTGCCGTGCCGGGCCGACGCGGTCAGTTCGTGCCCATGAAGCCCGTCGTGCTGTTCGGGATCACGCCCGGGTTCAGCCGGTCGCGGAACCAGCGCCAGTCGAATGCGTTGTCGGTGCCGGCGGTGTCGACCCAACGGTGGCCGAAGCTGTCCCACTTCTGGGGAAGCGTCGGGTCGGCGAGCGCGCGCGTGTCGGTCGAACCGTCGACGTAGGTGAGCGTGATGGCGTCGGGCCGCCAGCCCGCAGGCCAGTCGATCCATGTGGGGTTCTGCGGGTAGATGAGCCAGCCCTGGTTGTTGTAGGCCACCGAGTCGTCCTCGACCAGCGTGCACATCATGCGTTGCGGGCTCTTCACGGTGCCGATGGTGGTCGCGTTGTAGCGCGAGAGCGGTGTGCTGACCCCGCCCATCGGGCCAGTGGTCGACATGAAGTCGTCGTCGAACTCCGGGAGCTCGTCGGGCCGGGTGGATCCGAGCAGCGCGTTGAGGCTGTAGCTGCGGACGCGCACCGCGACGTTGCTCACCTGGGACAGGTACGGGTTGGTCGGCTCGTCGGGCGAGACGTAGCACTTCAGGTCGCCGATGTACGGGAAGAGCGTGCCGTTCTCGATGGCCTCGGGTCGCTCGAACTGGCCGCCCGGGGCGAGGTACGCACCCTCGGCGCGCACCCAGCACGGAGTGGTGGTGCTGTTGACGTTCGCGCCGTCGACGTAGAGGGTGCCGGTCGAGTCGGTGCGCGGGCTCGGGAAGCGCGTGCCGTTGCTGGTGGCGTAGGCGTAGAGCGACTGCGCGATGGTCCGCTGGTTGGTCATGCACTGCATGGTGCGTGCACGGGCGCGCAGCGCGCCAATCGTGGGGATGACCAGCCCGATCACCAGCGCGATGATCGCGACAACGATGAGCAGCTCGGGGAGGCTGAAGCCCGTGCGGAGGCGGCTCGGGACGGCGGTCGGGGCGTCGGGCGGAGCGGTGCGCATGGGGGTCATCGGTCCGCAGGGTAGTCGCATGGGGGTCGTTTCCGTACCATGGGGGCATGACGCGCTTCAGCCCCTCGCTGCTTTCCGTCGCGGTCCTTGTCGCGGTTCCGGGCTTCCCGGCCGTGGCCCTCGGCACGCCTGCCGGGCCGGCCGTGCCCGCCACTCCTGCCCAGGACGCGTCCAAGTACTCGGGCTTCCTGCCCCTCGTGAAGGCGCACAAGGAAGCGCAGGACAAGATGGTGAAGCTCTGGCAGTCCATCAAGGCCGGGGACAACTCCGAGGGCACCCGCGCGGCCTACAAGGCGGCGCAGGAGGTGTCCCAGAAGGCCGCCAACAAGGTCACGAAGTTCATGGAGCAGGAGAAGTGGTCGCAGGAGGACCGCGAGGCCATGAACAAGATCTGGTCGAAGGAGCTCGAGAAGACCGATTGACGGGGGATGGGACGCTCGGCCGAGGACGCGAAGCACGCCGGGAGCGGGTCGTCCGCATGGGCATCCGTCGCGAGATGGGCCTTGGCGTGCGGCGCGCTCGTGGCGGTCGCGTGGCTCGTGCTCGACCTGCTGCGGCAGTGCTCGCCGGTGGCGGTGGTGCAGGCCGGCGGGAGCGAGGCGCGCGCAGCGCTCAAGTCGCTGGCGGACGCGCTGAAGCCCGCGGTGTCGAGCACGCCGCTCGTCGTGCTGCGCGGCGAGGATGACACGCCGAAGCTGGTCGTCTACACGCACGCGGCGGACGTCGAGGTCGAGTTGGTCGAGGACCACTGGTACGGGGATACGTGCAGCCTGGTGGCCGCGAAGGGGTGCCGCGCGCAGTTCGTGGTGCCGCTCGACGGCGTGACGGACCGCGACGTGGTGCTGGTTCCGTCGCAGGGCGGGGCGCCGGCGCGGATCCTGGTGCTCGTGCCGCGGCCGCGCGTGGACGAGCAGATGCTGGCCGTGGCGCCGGAGTCGGTGGTGTTCACGGAGCGGAACACGGGGCTTCGGCACGCGCGCGCGTGGCTCGGGACGGACAACCGGGACGAACTGGTGAAGCAGCTGCGGCCGCGGCTGCTGGAGGCGGTGTCGCGGCCGGAGGTGCGCGAGCGCGCCGACCGCGCCGCGCGCGAGTTTTTCGAGCGCCGGTTCGCGGAGTGGCTGCGCGCGGAGCTCGAGATCGGCCGAGACGTGGAGGTGGACGTGCGGTGGGTGGAGTGAAAATGATCCGGGATGTCTTTTCCCATTTCGGCGGTGAGGAAAATGGGAAAAGACATCCCGGATCATTTTCGGCGCGCGTAGGTTGACTGCATGCCGAAGCCGAATCCCGCGCACTACACCGTCAAGCCCGGCTCCCGCGTCCGATTGAAGGACTGGGACCCAGACGACGACGGCGGCATGGACAAGGCATCGGGGGAGTCACGGCTTGCCGAGAATCTCGCCCAGGTCGACGAGCTGCAGATGCGCTTCTGGGCCAACCGTTCACGCGCGATGCTGATCGTGCTGCAGGGCATCGACACGGCGGGCAAGGACGGGGTCATCCGGAAGGTCATGACCGCCTTGAACCCCCAAGGGGTGTTTGTCCACTCGTTCAAGAAGCCGAGCGACGCCGAGCTGGCGCACGACTACCTCTGGCGCGTCCACTCGCGCTGCCCGGCGAAGGGCGAGATCGCGATCTTCAACCGCAGCCACTACGAGGACATCATCGTCGGTCGCGTGCACGGATTCCTGACGCCCGCGGAGATCGAGCGGCGCCGACGCCAGATCAACGACTTCGAGCGGATGCTCGTCGAGGAAGGGACGGTCGTCCTGAAGTTCTTTCTCTCGATCACCAGCGAAGAGCAGCTGAAGCGCCTTCACGCTCGCCTGGAGGACCCATCGAAGCACTGGAAGTTCTCGGTCAACGACGTGAACGAGCGCAAGCGGTGGCCGCAGTACATCGAGACCTTCGAGGAGATGCTCTCGACCACGAGCACCGAGCACGCGCCATGGATCGTGGTGCCCTCGAACCGGAAGTGGTTCCGCAACCTGCTCGTGAGCGAGGTGCTTTGCCGCGAGATCGACGGGCTTTCGCTCAAGTGGCCCGAACAGGCCGAGGACCTCTCGAACATGGTGCTTGAGTGACCGTCGGACGAACTGCTGAGGTCAAGCAGCCTTCGCAGGCCTGTCACGACGCGGCCGACCGCGCGGACGCGGCCGGATCCGGCGTCCGAGCGTGGCCTCGAGGCCCGTGATCCAGTACTCGTCGCCAAGGGGCGTGCATGAGCGCGCGGCATCGTGGATCCTGAGCGCACGCAGCGAGTCGACCGGGTCCCGCAGCATCGCGCGCCACAGGGATGGCTTGATTCCCGCTGGGTTCATGGCGTCCGGCGCAAGGATCGCGGGTCGTGGACCATCGCCCACGTGCCACGCCGCGCTGGACCAGTGCCAATCCTCCGCCCGCTCGACGAGGCCCGCCGCTACCGGGTTGCGCTCGATGTACCGCCCGGCTGCGACCGCGTGCTCGGGGTCCATCGGCGACGCATAGAACCGCTGCTGCCAGTTCGGCCCAACGTCGCCGAATTGGACATTGAGCCATCGCGACAGACCTTGGCACGCGTACCCGACCATCTTGGCGAGTGACCGCTCGTGCCTCGGCGTCGCGCTCATGTGCCAGTGGTTGTTCATGAGCGCGAAGGCATGCACCACCACGCCTGCGCGGTCCGCCCACTTGGTGAGCAGGCGCATGAGCACGGCCTTGGCATGCGGTGACTCGAGGATGCGCGCACCGTGCGCCGCGCGGTGAGTCACGTGATGGGGCAGGCCGGGGATGATCTCGATCGATCGTCGTGGCATGCGCGCATGGTGCGCACGACTCGCCGACGACCGGGGAGATTTCGCTGTTTTTCGGAGAAATCATCCGGGATGTCTTTTCCCATTTTCCGAGGCTCGGAAAATGGGAAAAGACATCCCGGATCAATTTCGTCAGAACGCGCAGCTCTTCGGCGTGCGCGGGAACGGGATGCAGTCCCGCACGTTGCCGAGGCCCGTCGCGTAGGCGATCGTCCGCTCGAAGCCGAGGCCGAATCCCGCGTGCGGCACCGTGCCGTACCGGC
Organism: Phycisphaera mikurensis NBRC 102666; assembly: GCA_945877905.1. Taxonomy (GTDB): domain Bacteria; phylum Planctomycetota; class Phycisphaerae; order Phycisphaerales; family SM1A02; genus UBA966. The sequence continues at coordinate 4,911 of CAMDUT010000158.1, forward strand.
GCAGGTCGCGGTACCACCAGTACGCCGCCGGGTCGAGGTGCATCTCGCGGATGCGCCCGTCGAGCACGTCGAGCCGCTCCTCGCGCTGGCTGCCGCCGACGATCTCGCCGATCCCCGGCGCCAGGATGTCCATCGCGGCGACCGTCTTCCCGTCGTCGTTCAGGCGCATGTAGAAGGCCTTGATGTCCTTCGGGTAGTTCATCACGACCACGGGGCGGCCGAACACCTGCTCGGTGAGGTA
>CAMDUT010000159.1 GCA_945877905.1 Phycisphaera mikurensis NBRC 102666
CCACCCCCGGGCGGCCCGGGCGCGGGAAACCCGCGTTTCCTCGGGGGTTTCGACGAAGATCACCCGGTCGCACCGCCCCGTCAGCCCGGCTTCGTGCAGGAGGGGGGCGTCGATGACCAGGGCCCGGGTGCCGGCGGGCGCGGCGGCGAAGATCGCCTCGCGACGCTTCGCGATCCAGGGGTGGATGAGGGCCTCGAGGCGGGCCCGCTCGGCCGGCGAAGCGAACACGATCTCGGCGACCGCACGCCGGTCGATGGGCGGCGGCATGCCGTCAGGCGGCGCGTGGCACGCGTGGCACTCCCGCACGCGGTCGCCCCACCAGGCGAGCAGTTGCGTGCGGATCTCGGGGTCGTTGTACGCCTGCCGCGCGAGGTCGTCGCTGTCGGCGACGACGCACCCCTCGTCGCGGAGGATCCGCGCGACCGTCGACTTGCCGGAGGCGATGCCGCCGGTGAGGCCGAGGACGGGGGGTGGGGGGGGCACGGAAGCGATGTCGCGGGATGCTAGGGGCCTGCGACGGCGCGATGCGACCTCGTCGTTGGGGGAAAGCCGCCCGAAATCAGCGCTGGGCCGCGGGGGGTGGCGCTCACGCCCGCGCTTGGAGCACGCGCACCATCGAGCCGTCGAGCGAGTACCGGGCGCCGGACGCCGGGCAGGTCCACGTGCCGGACCCGCTCAGCGGCAGCCCCATCCGCTCGCCATGGGCCGACATCCACCCCACCTGGCGAGCAGGTACGCCGACGACCAGCGCAAAATCCGGGACATCCTTCGTCACGACCGCGCCCGCGCCGACGAACGCGTGCTCCCCGACCGTCACGCCGCACACGACCGTGCAGTTGGCCCCGAGCGTCGCCCCACGTCGGACGACTGTGTCGAGGTACTCGTCCTTGCGGGACACCGCGGAGCGGGGGTTGATGACGTTCGTGAACACCATGCTCGGCCCGCAGAACACGTCGTCCTCGAGCGTCACGTTGTCGTAGACCGAGACGCTGTTCTGGATCTTGACGTTGTGGCCGATCCGCACGCGGTTGCCGACGAAGACGTTCTGCCCAAGCGAGCACCGCTCGCCGATGACGGCGCCCGCGCAGACGTGGACCCAGTGCCACACGCGCGTCCCGGCGCCGATGCTCGCCCCGGCATCGACGATCGCGGTCGGGTGGACCTGTGCCGTGCCGTCGGTCATCGGTGTCCGCCCGTTCCGAGCGCCATGGGGTGGACATCCTCGGGACGGCCCGTCGCCGTCGCGTGGCGGATCCGGTGGGCGACCTCGATCGCGCGGCGCGACTCGGACAGCGGGAACCCCCGGCCCGCGAGGATCTCGCGGTAGCTCAGCGTGTGCAGGTCGGTGAACCCTTCCGAGAACTCGACCTCGGACCCATTGACCGTGATCGACCGCCACGTGCGCTTGCCCTCGGCCCGGACGTGCTCCGGGATGTCGCGCTCGTCGATCGAGAGGAACCACCGCACGCGGGCGCGCTCGAGCTCCAGCACGCCCGAGACGGAGGAAGGGCCGGCCGCGCCCACGCGGACCTCGTGCGCAGCCCCGAACACCCATGTCAGCATGTCGAAGAAGTGGATCCCGATGTTCGTGGCGATGCCGCCGGACTTCTCGAGGTCGCCCTTCCAGCTCCGGTGGTACCAGCGGCCTCGCGACGTGACGTACGCGAGGTCCACGTTCGCGGGCTCGCGCAGCGCCGCGCAGCGCTCGCGAAGCGCGATGATCGCCGGGTGCAGGCGCAGCTGGAGGATCGTCGAGACCTCCCTCCCGCACTCGGCCTGGATCGCCTCGAGGGCGTCCACGTTCCACGGGTTCAGCACCAAGGGCTTCTCGCAGATCGCCGCGGCGCCGCTGCGCAGCGCGAAGCGGATGTGAGCGTCGTGGAGGTAGTTGGGCGAGCAGATGCTGACGAAGTCGATGCCATGCCCCGCCCGGCGCAACTTGTCGGCATGCCGGTCGAACCGCTCGAACTCCGTGAAGAAGTCCGCCTCGGGGAAGTAGCTGTCGATGATCCCCACGCTGTCGCTCGGGTCGAGGGCCGCGACGAGCGTTCCTCCCACCTCCTTCATCGCGCGCATGTGCCGGGGGGCGATGTAGCCGGCGGCGCCGATCAGGGCGAAGCGCGGGGAGGCTGCAGTCGGCTGGACGCTCATTCCTCGTGCATGGTAAGGGGTAGCATCGGCGCGGCATGTGCGGCATCGCCGGACTCGTCTCGCTCGACGGCTCGGAACCGGACCTCGGAATGCTGCGCCGGATGAACGAGGCGGCGGCGCACCGCGGGCCCGACGGCAGCGGGCTGCTGGCGCGGGGCACGGTCGCGCTCGCCCACCGTCGGCTCGCGATCGTGGGCCTCGGTCCCGCGGGAGCACAGCCCATGGTGAGCCGCGACGGACGGCTCGCGGTCACCTACAACGGCGAGATCTACAACTGGATCGAGCTCCGGGAGGAGCTCCGGGGGCTCGGGCACGAGTTCAGGAGCGACTGCGACACGGAGGTCCTGCTGGCGGCCTACGCCGAGTGGGGACCACGCTGCGTCGACCGTTTCAACGGGATGTGGGCGTTCGCGGTCCATGATGCACGCGCCGGCACGGTCTTCCTCTCGAGGGACCGGTTCGGCGTGAAGCCCCTGCTCTGGTCGCGCGCCGGCACGACGATCGCCTTCGGATCCGAGCCGGGGCAGCTGCTCGCGTTTCTCGGCACGCGGCGCGCAGATCGCGACACGGTGCGCGCATTCCTCGCGGCGGGGATCGACGAGCCGGTCCGGGAGAGCTTTTTCGAGGGGGTGCGAAAACTTCCCGGCGGTCACTCCCTGACCATTGACCTCGGGTCGGGCGCCGTGCAGGAGGTTCGCGAGTACTCGCTCGCGGAGCGGGCCGGTGGAGGTGGCGGCGTCGAGGACGCGGCCGCGGTGGTCGGGGCGGGGCTCCGTGACTCCGTGGACCTGCGCCTGCGGGCGGACGTCCCGGTGGGCACGTGCCTGAGCGGGGGTCTCGACAGCTCCTTCGTCGCCAGCCTCGCGGCACCGGCGTACCGAGCGGCCCGCGGCGAGCGATTCCGGGCGATCACCGCCGTCAGCGAGGACCCGACGAACGACGAGAGCCGGTGGGCGGACATGGTCGTGCGCCGCGCGGACCTTGATTCGATCACCGTGCGACCCGGGTACGAGGACTTCTCCCGCACGTTCGACGACGTCGTGCGGACGCAGCAGGAGCCGTTCGGGGGACCCTCGATCTGCATGCAGTGGTTCGTCATGCGGACCGCACGGGAGCGAGGGATCCCCGTGCTGCTGGACGGCCAGGGCGGGGACGAGACCCTCCTCGGCTACCGCCGCTACTACGCGGCCGCGCTCATCTCCGAGCTGCGCGCGCGCGGCATCGCCGGGGCCATGGCGCTGGTGCGCGGGTGGCGCCGCGGCGGCGGGCAGATGCCGCTGGCTTCCCTCATCGGGCACGCCGCGGTCCTCGCCTTCCCGTCCCTCTCGCATTTTAAGGCCCGCGTGAGGTCGGGCTGGATGCGCGGGCCCGTGCCGGCGACCGGCCTGCCCGAGGCCGAGGCCGCGGCATGCGCCGACGTCCGTGCGCTGCAGGTCCTCGACATCGAGCGCGCCAACCTCCCGGCGCTCCTGCGGTTCGAGGACCGCAACTCGATGCGATTCGCCGTCGAGGCGCGCCTGCCGTTCCTTGACTGGCGCCTCGTCGAGACCTCGGTGGGCCTGCCGCCCGCCACGAAGATCCGGGACGGCTGGACGAAGTGGCCGCTCCGATCGGCGGCCCACGGCGTGCTCCCGGAGGAAGTCGCATGGAGGCGATGGAAGATCGGGTTCGAGGCGCCCACGGCGCGCTGGATGGCGCGGCACGACGCCGTCATGCGCACGGAGGTCGGCCGCTCCCGGATCATCGCGGAGTTCGCGCGCCCGGGGCTGGTCGAGCGCCGGTGGGCTCGCATGCACTGGTCCGTCCGGTGGCGCATCTACTGCGTCGCCGCGTGGGAGCGGTGCATGCAGGTGTCCTAGGCCGGGCGATTCATCCGCGCCTCATGCGCAGCTCGACCAGCTTCTGCTCGATCTGCAGCTCGTAGGCGCTGATGAAGAGGCAGAAGCGCCACCCGGTCGCGCCGTCGAGGAAGCCCAGCCTCAGCACGTACATCCACAGGAACCGGAAGAGGAACTTCGCGGGGAGCCGCGGGTAGACGTGCCGCTTGATCCACCGCCGGCGCTCGAGCGGGCCGCCGAACAGGCGCGCGGGCAGCGAATCCCGCGCGGTCTCACGCTCCTGGGCCCAGATCGCGCGCGCCTCCAGCGTCGAGTACCGATTGTGCTTGGCGATGTGGTGCTCGAGCGGGCGGCGGTCCCAGTGCTCCATGTCGGCGCCGCGGATGAAGCCGACCGGCCCCTCCACCACCATGTGCTCGTGGACGTCGCGTTCCTCGTAGCGCGCACGGCCGCGGCGGAAGAGGCGCACGTTCCACGAGGGGTAGTAGCCGCAATGGCGGATGCGCCCCCCGAGGAACACGAAGTACCGGTTGAGGTGGAACGCCGACTCCGCAACCCCGGACGGGTCGCGGTCGACGATCGCCCGGATGCGGTCCGCCAGCTCGGGCGTGATGCGTTCGTCCGCGTCGAGGAAGAGCACCCAGTCCGACTCGAGCGGGAGGTTGTCGAGCGCCCAGTTCTTCTGGCGCGCGTAACCGAGCCACTCGCGGTTGACGACCTCCGCGCCGGCGGCCCGCGCGACCTCGACGGTGCGATCCGTCGATCCGGAGTCGACAACCCACACCTTGCGCGCCCACCCCGCGACGGCGGGAATCGAATGCGGGAGGTTGACCTCCTCGTCGCGCACGATCATCACGACCTCGAGGTTGGAGCGTCCGCCGGTCACGTGCGCGTCCACGTCGCCCCATGGGGCCCGTCCTTGACGGTCACGCCGAGCGCCGCAAGCTCCCCGCGGATGCGGTCGCTCGCGGGCCAGTCCTTCGCCGCGCGCGCGGCGGCGCGCTGCTCCACCAGTGCATCGACCCGAGCGACGAACGCGGGGTCCTCGGAGGCGACGGCGCCCGCGACGGGCGCGTTGCGGCCGAGGACACCGAGCACGGAGTCCATCGCGAGCAGGCTCGCGAGCTCGCGGTG
>CAMDUT010000160.1 GCA_945877905.1 Phycisphaera mikurensis NBRC 102666
TCGAAGCTCAGCGCCTCGCGCGTGTGGCCCGGGGTGTGGCGTGCGCGGAAGCGCAGCGAGCCCACCTCGAACTCGTCGCCGTCGCGCAGGAACCGCACGCCCGCACCCGGGTGGAACGGCCCCTGCGAGGTCCACGGCGCCGCGGGGCCCATCCCGCTCACCAGGAGCCGCACGGGGCGCGTCGCGCCGAAGGCGCGCATGCCGCTCACGAAGTCCGCGTGCAGGTGCGTCTCCGCGACCGCCACGATGCGGACCCCCTCCCCCGCGGCCTCGCGCTCGTACCGGTCGATGTCGCGCTCGGGATCGAAGAGGATCGCCTCGCGCGTCTCGGGGCAGCCCACGAGGTAGCTCGCCTGGGCGAGCGCGGGGTCGTAGATCCTGCGGTAGATCACGGGAACTCGCGGCGCAGCTGCCGGAGCGCCGCCCCGAAGGCGTCGAGGTGGGACCGCTCGTGCGCCGCGCTCACCTGGCAGCGCAGGCGCGCGTGCCCCTCGGGCACCACGGGGAACCCGAAGCCGATCACAAAGACGCCGAGCTCGAGGAGGCGCCTGGACATCGCGATGGCCTTCGCCGTGTCGTGCACGATGATGGGGCAGATCGCGGTCGGGCTCTCGAGCACCTCGAACCCGGCCTCGCGGATCACGCGGCGCGCGTAGGCCACGTTGTCGCGCAGTCGCTGCACGCGCTGCGGCTCGCGCATCAGCACCTCGATCGCCTTCTCCGCGCTGCACGCCACCGTCGCCGGCAGGGCGTTCGAGAAGAGCGTGGGGCGGCCGCGCTGCACCAGGAGGTCCACCGCCTTGCGCGACCCCACCACGTACCCGCCCGCCGCGCCGCCGAGCGCCTTGCCGAGCGTCCCCGTGAAGTAGTCGACCGCCGTGCCGGCCATGCCCCAGTGCTCGTGCGTGCCGCGGCCCGTGCGTCCCATGACGCCCGTGCCGTGGCTGTCGTCGACCACCAGCAGCGCGCCGAACTCGTCGCACGCGGCGCGCAGGGCCGGCAGGTCGCCGATGTCGCCCTCCATGCTGAAGACGCCGTCCGTCACCACCCAGATCGCGCCGGTCACCTCGGGGTTCGCGCGCGCGGCGGCCAGCTTCGCGCGCAGGTCCGCGACGTCCGAGTGGCGGAACACGCCCTTGTGGCAGCCCTTCTTGATCACCGCCGCCAGCCGGATGCCGTCGATGATGGACGCATGGTTCAGCTCGTCGCTGATGATGAGGTCGCCCGGCTCGCAGAGCGTGGGGAAGATCGCCTCGTTGGCGTTCCAGCAGCTCGTGAAGGTGTACGCGGCCTCGCAGCCGTAGAACTCCGCGATGCGCCGCTCGAGCGACTCGTGGCACTCGAACGTGCCGCAGATGAACCGCACGCTCGCGGTGCCGGCTCCGTAGCGGCGCAGTCCCGCGATGCCGGCCTCCACCACCTCGGGATGGTCCGCCAGGCCCAGGTAGTTGTTCGAGCAGAAGCACGCGACCTCGCCGTGGCCGCGCAGGCGCACGGTGGCGCCCATGGGGCCCTCGATGGTCTGCAGGTGCTTCAGCTGGCCGCTCTCGCGGAGCATGGCCAGGGTGCGGTCGGTGCGGGCCTCGAACGGGCGTTCGGCCAGGATCGTCATGCGCGCAAGGTACCGCGCGGTCACGCCGTGGCGTAGCGCGCGCGCACCTTGGGCATCAGGTACTGCCCGAAGGCGCTCTCGAACGTGTAGGTCGGCGACCAGTCCCAGTCGCGCCGCGCCGCGAGGTCGTCGCACTCCTCCGGCCAGCTGTCGACGATCGCCTGGCGCCCGAGGTCGGGCACGAACGTGACCTGCGCACCCGGGTACGCCCCTCGCACCAGGCGCTCGAAGTCGGAGGCGGTGGGGCTGAACGCCGCGACGTTGTAGACGGTGCGCGTGAGGCGCTCCTTCGGCGCGGCCGACAGGCGCAGCAGCGCGTCGATGGCCTCGGGCATGGTCATGAACGGGATGCGCGTGTCCGGGCGCACGAAGCACTCGTAGGCCTCGCCCTGCGCGACGGCGTGGATCATCTCGGGGCCGTAGTCGCTGGTGCCGCCGGAGGGGACCGTGTCGCTCGAGATGATGCCGGGGAACCGGATGGAGCGGAAGTCGATCGGGCGCGGCATGCGGTCCTGCGCGAGCTTGCGGTAATGGTCCTGGTAGTACCGCCCGAGCTCCTCGCCGGCGAGCTTGTTGATCCCGTACATCGTGTGCGGGTGCAGGAACCGGTCCTCGTGCACCAGGCGGTTTGCGCGCTTGTCGGCGAGCGTGGGCATGCCGTACGCCGCGATCGAGCTCGGGAACATGAACTTCACGCCCTGCCCGTGGCTCCTCGCCTGCTCGGCGGCCAGCTTCAGCAGGTTGAGCGTGCCGCCCACGTTGACCTGGTGCGCGGTCTCGGGCGCGAACTCGCCGCGCGTCGAGAGCAGCGCCGCGAGGTGGAAGATCTCGCCCACCTCGTATTGCGCGTGCAGGCGCTCGAGGAGCCCGGGGTCGCAGATGTCGCCCACGTACGCGCTTCGGCACTTCGCGCGCACGCCGGCGTCGAGCTCGCGGATGTCCACCGCGACGATCGGCCGGCCCGCCGCCGCGAGGCGGTCGATGAGCCCGTGGCCCATCTCGCCTCCCGCACCCGTGATCAGGACGACCTTCTCCCGGCGGTGGCCGGACGGCGAATGCGCAGCGGTGCTCATGGGGGGCGAAAGTGTACGGCCGCGGCTAGCCTGAAGGGCATGCGTGAAGCGAACCGGACCGTGCGCGCCGACGCCCTCCTCGCGGCCCTCGCCGCCGCCGCCCTCGCGGCCGGTCTCGACGCCGCGCCCTCGGGCGCGCGGGCCAAGGCGACGCCCGCCCCGAACGCGCAGGACGCCGCACCGGCCACGCACTCTTTCGGCGCCCCGCTGCCGCCCGGAACGACGGAACCCGCACCCGCGCCGCCGAAGCCGTCGCCCCGCCCCGCGGAACCCGCGGGCACTGCCGCTCCGGGCTCCGGGGCGAAGGCGCCGACGCGGCTGCCCCCGGTCGCGGGAAGCACCGACCTCGCCTGGCCGCATGACCCCGTGCTCGCGAAGCTCGAGGCCGAGCGCGACGCCCTCGAGTCGGTCGACCACGCGGCGCACCACGCCATGCTCGACGCCGCGCGCCGCGTCGCGGCGATGCACGCCTTCATCGACCAACACGAACTCGAGTCCGACTGGGCCCGGTTCGCGCGCGACTACGTGCCGACGCTCGACCAGCTGACGTTTGACGACGCCGTGGAGCAGGCGAAGCGCCACGCGGCGGGCGCGCCGAAGGCGGCGCCGAGCAACGACGTCGGGCACCTCGAGCAGGCGATCGCCGTCGAGGCCGGGGTCGCGCGCGCCTCGTGGAACCAGCTCAACCGGCAGCGCCGCGCGGTGGACGTGCTCACCGCGTTCCTGCAGTCGAAGGACCGCCTCGCCTACTACCAGGCCTGGGCGCCCGGCTACATGCGCCGCATGGGCTGGAAGCCCGACGCGCCGAAGCCGGGCGAGGCATCGCCCGACGCGGTGCGGCGGCGCGGCCTGCAGATGGAGTGGGACCGCGCCCAGCGCGAGCAGCGCGCGTCCGCGGCGACGGGCGGCGCACCGCAACTGCCGCCGAACGCCGTGCCGCTGGTCCCGCCGGGAGGCACCCCGGCGGGCGGCACGCCCTCGCCCTCGCCGCAGCATGGCGTGGTCCCCGCGCCCGTGGCGATCGGCGCATCCCCCGCGCGCAGCGTCTACGCGAACTCGTGGTGGAACGGCTACGCCGACCCGTATTACGACATGAGCGGGTATCCCGGGCGCGACCCGAACCTCACCACCGTCGACCCGAACGATCCCGCGACGTACGGCTACGCGCCGGAGGCGTACTCGTACCGCGCATGGCCCATGTTCTGGGATCTCGGCTGGGTCACGGTTCCGCCCCTCGGCATGTTCGGGGGAGGCTCGGTGGGCGGCGTCGGCTTCGGGCTCGGCGGCGGCATGATGGGCGGCGCGGTCGGCGGCGCCGGGATCGGCCCATGAGCGCCCCGGCCCCGCGCGCGATCCTCGCCGACGGCACGGGCCGCGTGGCGGTGCTCGGCGTGGCGGCCGGCTCGCTGCTGCCGCTGGCCATCCTGGTGCGGTTCGGCAACGCGCCCGTCGCGCAGTGGGCCGTCAGCCACCGCGAAAGCCAGGACACGACGTGGCAGTGGCTCGCGCTCCTGGGCAGCCCGCTCGTCTGGAGCGTCGCGTGCGTCCTGGCGTTCGGCCTGGCGGCGGGCATGGTGTGGCAGAACACCGCGCGCTGGGTGGTGCTGATGGCGCTCTGCGTGGTGTGGGCGGGGCTCGTCAACATCGCGGTCGGTGGGGCGGCGGCGGGCGCCGCCACGGCAGGCGCGATGGCCGCGGCCGTGGGGCTCTGGCAGCCTCGTGCATGGCCCTTCGCCGCCGCGGCGGCGGTCCTTGCGGCCACCGGGCGCACGGTGCTCCTGGGGCTGCCGGCCTCCACCATGCTCCTGACGGGGCTCCTCGGGGCACTGGGGGCGCTGGTGATCGAGTACGCGTGGCACGTCGTGGCCCCCGACGCGCCCCCCCGCCGGGGCGCCTCGCTGCGGTCGTGAGCCACTGCGCCGGATTCCCTAAATCCGAACGTGGAAACAATGGCATCCGAATCGACGTATGCCACGGTGTGAGTGGTCGCGCATGCGGCCCTCGGGCAGGAGGCCCATCATGTCGACGCACCCGCACCACCGCCGAGATGGACGCGCCGCAGGATCCGGGGTCCGCGCCGCGCCGTCGCTCTTTGCGCGCGCGAACGCGTTCCTCGACCTCGCCTGGGAGGCCGCGGACGCCGGGGCCTGCATGACCCCGGGCTGCACCGACTGCGGTGCGCTCGAGTTCCGCCGCATGCTCGCCACCGCCGACGGGCTGCCGCCCGACGTTCCGCTGAACCTCCACGCACGGATGCAGGGCCCGGGCGCCGCCGGGCGCGTCGCCGCGGCGCTCGCCGAAATCGACTTCGACCTGCTGCGCCTGGCGCCGCG
>CAMDUT010000161.1 GCA_945877905.1 Phycisphaera mikurensis NBRC 102666
CGGCGGATGCCGAACGAGATGCCGTCGACCGCGACCGCCTTGCGGCGCATCCAGAAGTCGGAGAAGACCTTGGTGAGGCCGTCGGCCTCGACCACCAGCTCGTGCTCGGCGTCAGGTGGCATGGCGCTCCTCGGCCGTCACTCGCGGCCGAATCCCTTCTCGGCGCTGCGGTCGAGGCGGCGGCCGGGGGCATCGATCATGATCTGGCGGCTCCCGAGCTGGAACGCGTCGGGCGAGCCGCCCGACATCGACTCGGCCCGGCGGCGCTCGACCTCGGACTGGCGGCGGGCCTGCATCACCTCGGGCGAGCTCTCGATGCCGAGGCGGACCGGCCCGCCCGCGTCGGGTGCCGCGACGACCTCCGCGGTCTTCGAGGACATCACGTCCCGCAGCGCGTCGAGCCACAGCTTGCGCACGAGCTGGCCGGGGTTCTCTCGGAAGCTCGGCGCGAGCCCGGCGACGCGGCCGAGCTGCTTGCCGAGCGTGGCGCGCACGCCGGCTCGGTACGCCTGCGCCCGCGCGATGATCGCGGCGGTCTGGCCGACGCTCGCGCTGCCCTCGAAGCGCGCGCCGAGCTCCGACATGACCGCGTCGGCCGCGGCGAGGTCGCCGCGGGTGAGCTCGACCTCGTAGCGCTGCACGAGGTCGAGGACCTGCTGCCACTCGGGGCCGGCCATGCCCACGAGCGTCGCGTTCGCGTCCTGCTGCGCGCGCTCGAGCGAGAGCTTCGCGTTCTCTCGTGACTCCTGCACGCGGCTGAAGGCGTTGCGGATCGCCAGCGGGGCAATCTTCTCCGGCAGCGTCACCGCTCCGAGGCGGATGCCGGACTTCATCGCGTCGAGCTGCGCCTGCGCCTTGGCGCGCAGCGTGGCCTCGGGGGCCTCGCGCGACTCGAGCAGTTCCTGGAGCGTGAACTCCGCGGCCGTCTGCACCATCCCGCGCTGGAGCGCGCGGCGCACCACCTCGCGCAGCGCGTCGGGCGGGAACTCCCCGAGCGTGCGCACCACGTCCTCGACCGTGAACTCGGCCGAGATGCGGACGTGGACGAGGTCCCCGTCGGCGGTGATGAGCGATCCGTCCTCGCCGGGGCGCACCGGGTCGTCCGCGAGCGCGGCGGCCGTCGCCTGCTCGAGCGTGCCGACCCCGTCCTTGAAACGCGGCCAGAACTCGCGGTTCAGCTGCACCGCGTCCTTCTGCGGGATGCGGACGATCTCGCCCACGGGATACGGCCAGAACGGCTGGAGCCCGGGCGACACCGCCTCGGCGCCGGGCTCGCCCTGGATGCGGCCGAACACGGCCTTCACGCCGGTCTGCCCTTCCTGCACCTGCTGGAACCCGCTGAGCAGGAAGACCGCGACGAGCACCACGATCGCTCCCTGGAGCACGCGGTAGCTGAGCCGCAGCGCCTCGCCGAGCGACTGGTTCGCGGGGTCCATCGCCTGCCGCATCGCGGCCTCGGCGCCCGCGGTCGCGGCGACCTCGAAGCGCGCGCTCGCCTCGCGGCGCGGGGCCTCGGGGGCCTCGGCCCCGTCGTCGGGCGGGAGCTGTCCTGGCTGTTCGCTCATGGCTCGCTCCGGTGGGGGTTCACTTCTTCGCGGGCGCGCGGCCGCCGGGCTGCGGGATGCCCTTGGCGTCGACCGGCGCGTCGAGGTCGATCAGGTGGAACGGCGCGCGCGTCGTGTCGGTGATGTACGTCGTGCTCTGCGAGAGCGACATGCGGAGCGTGTCGAGCCACGCGAGGAAGATCGCCAGCTCGGCCTCGCCCTTCATCTCCTGGTAGTAGCGCGTCGCCTCCTCGTTGCCCTTCGCCTCGATGCGCGCGGCCCACTGGTCGGCGAAGTTCATGATGATGTCGGCCTGGCTCTTCGCCTGGCTGCGGAGCGCCTCGGCGGCGCTGGCGCCCTTCGCCTCCTCGAGGTTCGCGAGCGTCTCCTGCACGGCGGCCATGCGGCGGAGCACGGCGACGCTCGTCTTGCTCGGGAGCACGACCTGCGAGATGCCGACCGACACGGGCATGGTGCCGGCGAGCCGGGTGCGGCGCAGGTCCTCGAGGATCGAGGCCTCTGCCTCGGCGATCTTGCCCGACGGCCCGACGAGGTCGGCGAACGCGTAGCCGCCGATGGCGCGCAGCGCGCCCTGCAGCTGCGTCTCGAGGTCCTTCGCGGCGCCGTCGACGGTGCCGTAGCTGGTGAAGAACCGCAGCGTGGCGTCGGCGTCGGAGTCGACGCGCCAGGTCATGAACGCCTGCACCATCACCTGCTGGCCGTCGCGCGTGAGCACGGTCTCGAGCGGGCTCTCGATGAGCTGCTGGCGCGTGTCGATCCGCGTGACCTGGTCGATGAAGAACGGGGCCTTGAGGTGCAGGCCCGGCCGCGTCTCGACCCCCGCAGGCTTGCCGAAGCGCGTGACCACGGCCACCTCGTGGAAGTTGACGGTGTACGTGGTGTTGTAGAGCACCAGCACGAGGACGATCAGCGCGCCCACGACGAAGCCGATGGTGCGGTTCATTGGTTGCCGTTCCCGCCCGCGGCGGGCTCCTTCTTGTCGAGGTAGTCGGCCAGGTTCAGGCCCGACTCAGCCTGCTTCATGGTGACGTCGAGGTCGGCGCGGCGCGCGACCTCGGGGCCGAGCACGTACTTGGCGCGGACTCCCGTGAGCGCGCGACCGAGCACCTGCATGGTCTTCAGCTGCTTGTACAGCTCGGGGGCGGCTCGGAACGACGGCGCCTGGCCGAGCACCTCGGCGGCGTCGCCCGCCGCACCCATCACGATCCCCCAGCGCTTCGCGCGCGCCGACGCGACCACGTTGGTCGCCGCGCCGCGGCTGGCGAGCAGGAGCCGCTCGGCCTCGGCGCGGGCGTCGCGCGCCTGCGGGGAGGACTCGCCGTGCTCGCGCTCGGCGCGGTCGAGGGCGCCGATCGCCGCGGCGAGCTCGGCCGCGCGCTCGGGGCTTCCGGCGAGCGCGGCCATCGAGGCCCGCACCATGCGGTCGGCCTCCTCGCGCACCTTGCGGGCGTTCTGCGTGTCGATCGCGATCTCCTCGAACATCCCGGTCCCCTCGCCCGCGGGCGGCCGGAGCGCGGGCACCTGGACGGCGACCACCTCGACGCCGGACCTCGCCGCGTCGAGCGCCTGCTGGATGCGCTCGCGCAGCGCGCGCACCATCGAGTCGCCGCGCGGCGAGAGCACCGCGTCCATCGGCTGCGTGGCGAGGTGGCGAGTCACCTCCCGAAGCGCGATGTCCCGGAGCAGCCGCTCGCGGACGTCCGTGCCCGATCGTCGGAAGCGGGCGTCCGAGGCGAACGCGAGCCAATCGAGGAGCCCGCCCTGCGCGATGCGGTAGCTGAGCACCACGTCGGCGTCGACGAGCGCGAACCGATCGGCCACGCCGCGCGCCGCGGCGTCGTCGCCGCCCGCGGCCGACACGTCCCCGCGCACCTTCTCGGAGAGCTCGGGCGCCGCGACGAGGAACGGGAACCGGTCGGGGTCGACCTTCGCCTCCTCGCCCCAGGCGTTGACCCGGCCCACCTTCAGCGGCTTCGGCCCGAGCGTCACGGAACGGATCCGCGCGACCTCGTGCACGGACGCGGTCTCGAGGGGCCACGGCCACTTCAGCATCACCGTGCCCTCGTAGACGTCGCCGACGATGGCGCCCCCGCGCAGCCGCACCGCCTGCTGCCCCGGGGGCACGACGACGACGCAGGAGAGGAGCACGAGCACCGTCACGCCGAGCGCCAGCAGCCATGCGGTGCTGCGGATGAGGAGCTGGTAGCCCCAGCTCGAGGCGATGTCGAAGCCGAACTGGTAGTTGACCGCCTCGTTGATCGAGCGGACGATCGAGTCCGGCGCCGCGACGAGGCTCAGCACGCGCGAGTCGAACGCGGCGCGCGCGAAGTCGCCCGGCCGGCGCGGCCGGTACAGCGAGAGGACGAAGTTGAGGACGATCTCGCCGGCGATCGCGATCTCGCCGATCCCGATCGCGGCCACGGTGCGCTCGAGGAACTTCGCCTGGCCGAACGCGTCGGCGACGAGGCCGACCGCGACGGCCGCGAGCGCGAGCGAGGCGCCCACCGTCACGCACGCGCCGCCGCGGAGGTTCTGCCACGCCGGCTGCTTCGCCATGCCCGCGACGAAGCGCGAGAAGATGAACGTCACGAGCGCGAGGCCCACGCACACGGCCAGCTGCCACCCCGTGGCGGCCCCGACCGAGAACGGCGCGGGCACGGGCTCGCCCGGGCGCACGTCGGCGGACAGGCTGGCCACGTACCCGACGCTCCACGCCCCGGCCGTGCCGAAGGCGGCCGCGATGGCGAGGCTGGCCACCGGCAGCAGGATGCGGTGCATCCACTGGAGCCGGCGCGTGGCCACCATCGAATCGTCGGCCCGCTCGGAATCGAACACGGAGGCCTCGCCCCGGGCCCCGCGGAGCTCGGCCGCCTCGAGCGCCTCGAGCGCGGCGAGCCGGTGCTGGTGGAACACCACCGCGAGCACCGCCCACGCGATGACTCCGATGAGGGGCACCACCGAGGCGTGGACGAGCGCGGTGCTGCCGGAGCCGCGCCCGAACACCAGGAGCACGAGGCCCAGGACGAGCAGCAGGATCAGGCCGAGCCCGGCCACGCGGGTGGCCTGCTGGTGCGCGTACTGGTCGGTTCGCATGGTCGGGGGTGC
>CAMDUT010000162.1 GCA_945877905.1 Phycisphaera mikurensis NBRC 102666
CGCCGCCCGAGCCTGCGGACGCCGCGCCGCCCGTGACGCGTGCCGCGAGCTCGCGCGCGTCGCGCGTGTCGAACGCGATGCGCCGCCAAGCGACGTCGAACAGGATGAGCACCGCCGCGAGGATCGCCGCGAGTTCCCAGAGCGCGCGCGCCGAGCGCGACGCGCCGAGGTCGGACCGGTCGAAGAGCTCCCACGTCGCCGCGTCCTGGAGCCTGAGCACCCGCCCTCCCGTGCGCTCGGCCACGGCACGCAGCCGTGCCGCGTCGTCGCGCACCGCGCGGTACTCGGCCGGGTACGGGACGCTCACCGCGGCCTGCACGCTTCCCGAACGCGCACCGCCCTCGGCGGCCGCGCGCGCGAACGAGACGTTCGCGAGGTAGGCGCCCGGCTGGCCAGCGTCGAACTCGCCCGTGAAGCGCCCGGGGCCCACCTGGCGCAACGGCAGCTCGCGCACCTGCCCCGAGGGCGTCACCAGCCGCGCCTCGGCGCGCGTCGCCGCGGCGAAGCCGCCCTGGCCGGCCTCGCGCGTCTCGACCTCGATGAATGCGCGGTCACCGTCGGTGCGGGTGCTGACCGCGACGTCCTGCGGGGTCGGCGGGCGCATCGCCCATCGGACGGTCTGCTCCCAGAAGGGTCGGAACCGGTCCCACTGCGTCCAGGCGGGACCCCAGCGGCCCGTGGCGTCGGACGCGAACGCCACCGAACGCCCGAGCCCGTAGTTCCAGTACGAATAGAACGGGTCGTCACCCTCCTTCGTCTTGACCACCGCGGCGGTCTGCGCGAGACCCTCACGAGGCACCGACAGGATGTAGCCGCGCACCGGCGGGAGCGACTCGAACCCCTGAAGCGGACCGGTCGACGCGTTCACGAGCCGCGGCTGGAAGTCGCCCTCGACGATCAGCGAGCGCGACACCACGGTCGCCTCCTGGATGAAGATCTGGGGAAGCTTGCGGGGGTTCTCGACCTGGTAGAAGCGCCCGCCCGTCTTGGTGGCGATCGCCTGCATCTTGCGGCGGTCCTCGGGGCCGCCGTGGCCCATGCTTCCGGCGCCGCTGCCGCCGAGCATCACGGTGGTGACCGTGATCTTCGCGAGCTTGAAGTCGTTGAGCAGCTCGGGCGGCGGCGCCGACGGGTCGCCGTCCGACGTCACGATGACGTGCTTCTGCCCGGCGCGAAGCTTCGTCATCTCCTCGAGGACCATCTCGAGCGGCGTCGTGAAGCTCGGCATGTCGCCCACCACCATCGACTTCGCTGCGCCCTTGGCGCGGCCCTTGTCGCCCACAATCTGCATGGGGAAGCCCCACCCGTAGCCTTGCCGCTGCTGGCCGTCGGGCGAGCCGCCGAGCGAGATGATGCCGAGGTAGTCCTGGCTCGAGAGCGCGTCGATCGCCGAGATCGCCACCTGCTGGCCCCAGTAGTTGGCCTCGGGCATCTCGCAGCTGTGCATGAGGAGCGCGAGCGCGCCGCGCATGATCTGGCGCGTCTGCGGCGGGTCGAGCCGCACGGGGAGCGCCTTCTCGGTCTCGGAGCCGAGCCAGCCGCCCGCGCCGAACGCCTCGGGGCCGCCGGTCGCGACCAGGCCGCCGCCGAGGTCGTTCACGTAGGCGTGCAGCCCGCGGTCGAACTCGTTGTCGAACGCCCAGCGCGGCACGTTCGCCAGGATCACCGCGTCGAAGCCGGCGAGGTACGCGAGCCCGCGCGCCATCGCCTCGTCGGGCCCGACGCGCTCGACCTCGACCTGCCCGTCCTCGAGCGCGCGCGCGATCGCCTCGCACTCGGTGCCGCCCGCGGGCTCGATCGCGAGGACGCGCCCGACGCCTCCCACGAACACCACCGCCGCGCCCGCGTTGTTCTGCTGCACCGCGTCCGCGGCGGGGTCCTCGGGCTCGAACGACACCCGGAAGCGCTGCGCGCCGGTGCCGTCGGCGACCACCGGCAGCGTGACCAGGTTGGCGCCCGGCACGAGTTCCACCGGGTACGACTGCCCGTCGCCCGCCGGGTCGAGGTCGACCGGCTGGTCGTTCTGCCAGAGCAGCAGGCGCCCCTTCGCGGTGCGCTGGCTCCGGATCGTGACGCGCAGGTCCACCGACTGGCCCTCGCGCGCGCGCGTCGGCGCGCGCATCGACTCGACCAGGATCTCGCCCTCGTGGCGGTACTCGAGCGGCACCACGTCGATCGGCACGCCCGCGGCCTTCGCGAGCGACGCGGCCTCGTCGATGCTTCCGGCGGTCTCGTTGCCGTCCGAGAGGAGCAGGATGCGCGCGACGGTGTCGCCCGGCTGCGTCGCGAGCGCCATGCGCACGCCGGCCGCGAGGTCCGTGGCGGCGAGCTCGCCCACGTGCCCGAGGAGCGACGGCTCGCCGCCGTCCGCAGGCATCGCCGCGATCACCGCGTCGCGCGCCACGGTCACGACGCCCGTGCGGTCCTCGGGGCGTTCCTTGCGCGCGACAGCCTCTCGCACGGCTTGGTCCGCGCGGGTGCGCAGTTCGAGCGGCACGCTGTCGCTTGCGTCGGCGACCACGAGCACGGTCATCGAGTCGGTCTCGCGCACGATGCTCGGGCGCGCGATCGCGAACGCGAGGAGCACGAGCACCACGATGCGCAGCGCCAGACCGCCCCAGGCCTTCGCGGGACCGAGCACGGCCACGCTGCGCCGCGCCATCCACCAGAATGGGATCGCGAGAAGCAGGATCGCGAGCGCCAGGGGATGCTCGAATGCCACCGTCATCGCGCAGGGACCACGCTACTTGAGCGACCCGCGGGGTGCCACCAGGACGCGCGAATGCCCGGAATCGAGGATGAAGGCGCGATCCCCGCGCACGCCGACGGCCCACGGGAACCGCAGGGCGTTCTCGCCGGACGGCACGCTGCGCACGCGGTCCCCGTCGATCACGTGCAGGTTGATCGGTACGGGCACGCCCTCCACCGCACGGACGACTCCCAGCGAACGACCGTCGCGCAGGTCGAGCCGCTGCAGCCGGTGGTTGCCGAACTCCGTGACGAGCGCCGTGCCGTCGGCGAGCACCTCGAGGCCGTACGGGTACGCCAGCTGCCCGGGCCCGTCGCCCGGCACGCCGAATGCGCGCCGGGGCGTCCCGTCGATCGCGAACACCTGCAGGCGGTGGTTGCACGCATCGGCGACCACGAGCTCGGTGCCGTCGGCCGTGAACGCGATCGACTGCGGGCGCTCGAACCTGCCGGGCTCGCGCCCCGGGCCGCCCACCTGCCGCAGCACCGTGCCGTCCGGGCGGAACACCTGGATGCGGTCGTTCCCGCCGAACTCGGCCACCCAGACGTTGCCGTCGGGGCCGACCTCGCAGTCGCACGGATAGATCATCTGCCCGGGGTCCATCCCGTAGCCGCCGAAGCGCAGGAGCTCGGTGCCGCCGGGCGCGTAGCAGATGACGCGGTGGTAATGCGTGTCGGCCACCCACACGCGGCCGTCGGGACCGACGCCGAGCCCGGTCGGCTTCCCGAGCGCCTGCTCGGGCATGGTCCACTCGCCGAGGTGCAGGCCGTCGGGCGAGAAGCGCTGCACGCGCGCCCGGCGATCGACGACGAGCACCGTGCCGTCGCGCGGGTCGATGTCGAGGGCGCGCGGGTACTCGAACTGCCCTCGCCCGCGACCGGGCGCGCCGAACGCGCGCTCGGCGGGGATCGCACTGCCCGGGGACGGCGACTCGCGGCACGCATGCTGCGAGGTCGCCGTCAGCGCCACGAGCGCCAGCATGAGCAGCGTGCGTCCTCGCTCGGCCCGTCGCATGGCCCACGCCGCACCGAATCCCGCGAGCGCGGCGAGCGCCACGACCGCGAGCAACCCCCCGAGCATGGTCGACGGCTGCTGGTAGTGGATGGCGTTCAGGAGGCTGGCGGCGCTCCACGCCCAGCCCGGCGGCTCGACGCGCGCGCTCGCGATCACCTCGCCGGCGGCAAGCGCGGTGCACGCGAGGAACGACGCGAGCGCGACGCCGCGCGCCTCGGGCGCGAGCGCCGCGACGCACTCGCCGATGCCCGCCCCGTCGACCTGGCGGAGATCCCTGCGCTCGACGGGCTCGCGGAGCGCGGGGAGCCTGCCGATCCATGCCGCGACCGCGCCGAACCGGCCGAGGTGCGAGAGCGCGACGATCACGGGCGTGTCGTAGGCCCAGCGAGCAACGGGGTCGCGGTTCCACGCCGCGATGAGGCCAAGCGCCCCGATGGTCGCGGGCATGGCGGCCCACGCCGTCCAGCCCACGACCATGATGCGCTCGGCCAAGCGGGCGCTCCGCGCGGCGCGACCGCGGCCGGTGCCGCGGGAGGCGAGCGCCAGGTGCGCCACGGCCACCGCCGCCATCGCCGCGCCCGCGGCTGCGGCCGTGCCGAAGGTGCCGAGCGTGCCGCGCATGGCGGTGGACGCGAACCGATCGAGCGCGGCACGCGAGGCGATCCCGAGCGCGAGCACGGTTGCCGGCGCCGCAAGCGTGCACGCGACCAGGGCCCACGCGAGCGGCGCGCCCGCGGTGCGCGCGTT
>CAMDUT010000163.1 GCA_945877905.1 Phycisphaera mikurensis NBRC 102666
GCTCCCGCGGTCTTCGCGCCCGGCTGCGCGGCCGCCGGCCTCGCCGCGGGCGCGGAAGGCGTCGCGTTGGCCGCCGCCTTGCGCGCGGCCCCGGAGCGCGCGCCCGCCTCGCGCGCGGAGCGCTCCTCGGCCTCCTTCGCCTCCCACTCGTCCCAGTTGCCGTCGAAGAGCCGCACGCCGCCGTGCCCGTCGAGGATCACCAGCCGGTCGCAGCAGGAGGCGAGCAGCGCGCGGTCGTGGCTGATGAGGATGAGCGCGCCGTCGTAGCCGCCCTCCTCGGGCGCGGTGGCGATCGCGGCCTCCAGGCGCTCGGCGCTCGGGATGTCGAGGTGGTTCGTCGGCTCGTCGAGGACGATCAGGTTGTTCGCGGCGCTCACGAGCCCGGCGATCACCATGCGTCCGCGCTCGCCGCCCGAGAGGTTGCCGACGCACTTCTCCTGCTCGCTGCCGGAGAAGAGGAACGCGCCCGCGAGGTTGCGCGCCTGCTGCTCGCTCGCGCGCAGGCCGCCCTCGTTGGACGCGATGACGCGCTGCAGGTACTCCCACACGGTGAGCATGGGGTCGATGTGCTCCTGCGTCTGGCGGAAGTAGCCGACCTTGATCTGCGGGCTCACCTTCACCTCGCCGCCGTCCGGCGCGAGGTCGCCGAGCAGCGCGCGCACCAAGGTCGTCTTGCCGGCGCCGTTGGGGCCGACGATGCCGATGCGGTCCATCGGCTTGATCGCCAGCTCGAGGTCGCGGAAGAGCGTGCGGTCGCCGTAGGACTTCGCGACGCCCTCGCACCGCAGCACGTGGTCGCCGACGCGCGGGGCCTTCGGCAGCTCGAGCCGCATCACCTCGAGCTCGGCCTGGTGCTCGACCAGCTCGTCCTGCTTGAAGCGCTCGAGCCGCGTGGCGCGGCCGCGCGCCTGCTTCGCGCGCTGGCCCGCCTTGTAGCGCATGATGTACTGCTCCTCGGCGCGGATCTTGTCGAGCTGCTTCTCGTGGTTGCGCTGGCTGGTGAGCATGCGCTCGCGTCGCAGGTCGATGAAGTCCGCGTAGTTGCCCGGGTACTCGCGGATGCGGCCCTGGTCGACCTCGATGATGCGGTGCACCACGCGGTCGAGCAGCCGCCGGTCGTGGCTGACGAGGACGACGGCGCCGGGGTACTCCTCGCCGAGGAAGCGCTCGAGCCACCGGCGGCCCTCGATGTCGAGGTGGTTCGTGGGCTCGTCGAGGAGCAGGAGGTCGGGCTGCTCGAGGAGGAGCCGCGCGAGCCCCACGCGCGCGCGCTGCCCGCCGGACATCTTGCTGACGAGGATGCCGAACTGGTCGTCGGTGAAGCCGAGGCCGTGCAGCGTCTCGTCGATCCGGTGGTCGATCGCGTAGCCGCCGGCGCGCTCCATCTCCTCCTCGACCTTCGCCTGGCGCTTCATGAGCGCGTCGATGTCGGCGCCGGGCTTCGCCATCTCCTCGTAGAGCGACTCCATCTCGCGGTGGAGCTGGTCGAGGCGCTCGAAGGCGCGGCCGGCCGCGTGGCGCAGCGTGTCGGTGGGCTCGAGCCGCGGGTCCTGCGAGAGGTAGCCGACCCGCGTGCCGCGCGCGAGCGAGACCGAGCCGAAGTCCGGCTGCCACATGCCGGCGATGAGCTTCATGAGCGTGCTCTTGCCGCCGCCGTTGCGGCCGACGAGTCCCACCTTCTCGCCGGGCTCGATCGACACGGTGGCGCCGTCGAGCACGATGTGCGTGCCGAACCCGTGGCGGACGTTGGTGACCGTGGCGATGGGCATGGAACGCCACAGGGTACGCTCAAATCGCGATGACACGGTTCTGGCGACGAATCCGCCCGCGCGCGCTGGTGCTCTCGGCGACGGTCGCCGTGGCGGCCGTCCTCATCGGCCGCGGGGCGTCGCAGCGGCGCGAGGCCGAGGCGGGCGCGGTGGCGGAGTGGGTGCGGGGGGCGGTCGCGCGCGCGGGCGAGGGCACGGGCGCGTCGGGCGCGGCGCTGATGATTGATGACGCGCTGGCGTCGTGGGTGCGCGAGGTCGAGCGCGGGCCGCGCGCCTCGCAGGTGCACGTGGCGGTGCGCCCGGTCGGTGCATGGCGCGGCGAGGAGGGCGTGCCCGCATCCGCGACGCACGTCGCCGAGGTGCGGGTCCGCGACGCGGGGGCGACGATCGGGATCGAGTGGCCCGCCGGCGGTCCGGCCGGCTCGGCTCAGCCCGCGATCGTCTCGTTCAGGCGCACGGTCCCCAGGCGCCGAGCAGGATGCCGAGGTCCTGGCCGTTCACCGCGCCGTCGAGGTTGAGGTCCGCGGGGCAATCGGACGTCGCGCACGGCCCCCAGGCGCCGAGCAGGATGCCGAGGTCCTGGCCGTCGACGCTGCCGTCGCCGTTGAGGTCCGCCGGGCACGCGACCGGCTGGGGCGCCTCGATGATGGCCGCGAACTGCGCGATCTGGGTGCACGCGTTGGGGCCGAAGGCGAAGAGGCTCCACGAGGTGCCGTTGAAGAACGACGCGTTGTTCGTGTAGAAGCCGACGTACTGCGCGTTGCACGTGGCCACCTGGAAGCCGAAGCTGCCCGAGTAGTTGAAGTTGCGCAGCTTGACGGACCATCCGACGTTGTTGAAGTT
Organism: Phycisphaera mikurensis NBRC 102666; assembly: GCA_945877905.1. GTDB lineage: Bacteria > Planctomycetota > Phycisphaerae > Phycisphaerales > SM1A02 > UBA966. The sequence continues at coordinate 2,613 of CAMDUT010000163.1, forward strand.
GCCCGTGGTCGACACGCCGGGCAGGTCGATCGTCACCGCGAAGAACGACGCCTCGAGCGACGTCGACGGCGGGAGCTTCACGTCCGTGACGACGGTGCTGTAGAGGACCGCGCCCGAACCGAAGACAAGGCCGGACGGGTCGCCGTCGTTGAGGGTGAATTCGATGTCGGTCGTCCCGGAGTCGAGGCCGTTGCCGCCGAACGTGGCGAGGTACAGCGTGATGCGGCCGAGCGCGACCGGCGGCGAGCCGGGGCCGTCGCCGAGCCACCCGCTGTCGCCGTACTTGACCGTGGCGGCGTTCGCGGCGTTGAACGGGGTGAAGAACCCGTTGTCGCTTCCGGTCTCGAAGAGCACCTGGGCATTTGACGGGGCGGCAACCCACGTGGCGACGGCGGCGATGGCGGCGGCGAGGAAGGTCTTCATGGATCGGGGGTCCTAGGATCGAGGGCCCGCCCAAAGTGATTATCAGCACTTGGTGCGGCGTCCCGGCGAGTCAGTATGCACGGGAATCCGCGGGAGTCACGCTTGACCGCGCCCGGGATTCGGTCATTCTTGCGTGATTCCCTCCCGCGGCCTCCCTTGCCGCGCCTGAACCCTTTCCCGGAGCCGTCACGCCATGTCCGAGACCCGCGCCCCTGCGTCGAATGACGCCGTCCGTTCCCTCCGCGCCTCGTACGCCCTCGCCGCGGGTGCCGCGGCCGCGACGGCCGCCTCGGCCGATGCGTCGATCGTGTATTCGGGAGCCCAGGACATCTCGATCAGCCAGTTCAGCTCGCTGAACCTGAACCTCGACAACGATTCCTACGGCGACGTGCTCCTCAAGAACTACGTGTTCGGGGGCGTGAACTACATGGGCGCGACGGTCAACTTCGCCCCGGGCAAGCTGGTGTCGTTCAATGCGGGCTACTCGTACGTGAGTGCGCTCTCCGCGGGATTCAGCATCGACTCGACGAGCGTCGGGCCGTCGTTCTTCGGCGCAATGGCCTTCGGTTCGGCGAACCCGAACGCGCAGTTCAACAACGTGAGCAATGCCTACCTCGGCCTCTCCTTCGCCAGCGGCGCGAACCTGTACTACGGCTGGGTGCGCGTCAGCGTGAACCAGGCCGCGGGCTCGTTCATCGTGCACGACTGGGCGTACGAGAACTCCGGCGCGGGCATCGCGGCGGGCGCCGTCCCGGCGCCGGGCGCGCTCGGCCTGTTCGCGGCCGGCGCCTCGGGCCTCGGGTTCCTCCGCGGCCGCAAGCGCTCCGCCTGACCGCCGGGCCATGCGGCCCGCCCGTCCGAACATCCCGCCGCGCGGCGCCACGTTCCCGGCGCCGCGCGGCGGTCGTTCACGAGCCGCCCGGCGCGCCGCATCACCGTAGCCTCACGCCATGCGCATCGAGCGCCGCAACGACTCCGGCCTGCCGAAACGCGTCCTCCTCGTCGGGTGGGACGCCGCCGACTGGCAGATGATCCGCCCGCTCGTGGACGCGGGGCTCATGCCGACCCTGGCGGGGCTGCTCTCGCGCGGCGCCTCGGGCAACCTCGCCACCACGCGCCCCATCCTGTCGCCGATCCTGTGGAACACCATCGCCACCGGACGACGCGCCGACGCGCACGGCGTGCTCGGGTTCACCGAACCCGTGCCCGACGGGCCGGGCATCCGCCCGACCGCGAGCACCAGCCGGCGATGCAAGGCGCTCTGGAACATCCTGACCCAGTGCGGCTTGCGCTCGAACGTCGTCGGCTGGTACGCGTCGCACCCGGCCGAGCCCATCGCGGGCGCGATGGTGTCGAACCAGTTCGAGTTCCGCTCCGCGGGCGACGCGCCCGGCTCGGCGTTGCCCGCGGGCTCGGTGCACCCGGCGGAGCTCGCGGCGACGATGGCCGAGTGCCGCGTC
>CAMDUT010000164.1 GCA_945877905.1 Phycisphaera mikurensis NBRC 102666
GGTGCCGCAGCGGACGACGCGGCGGCGCCGGCGGGCGATGCTCCTGCCGAGGGCGGGGACGGCGACGTGCCGGCCGCGCCCGCGGGCGGGATGGGCGACGGCTGAGTCGCGGCGGCGCCCCCGGGCGTCGGGTATGCTGTTTCGTCTTCTGAGCGCCACCCTAGCTCAGTGGTAGAGCAGTGCTTTCGTAAAGCACAGGTCGTGGGTTCGAGTCCCATGGGTGGCTTCGCGCGGCGGCGGATGGCGTCCTGGCGGACGGCATCCGCCGCTGCGCTTCGCCACCCAGCCGGCGGCTGCGCCGCCGGCGCGCGCCCTGCGGGCGCGCTGGTCCTCTGGCTCGCTGCGCTCGCCTCGAGTCCCGGCACACCGGTCCTCTGGCTCGCTGCGCTCGCCTCGAGGCCCGGCGCCGCGCCGTGGGCGCGGCGCGGGGGTAAGGGCATCGACGGGCGGGGCGTCAGTATCCGGCGGCGAGGCCGTCGCGGCGGGGGTCGCTGGCGGCGATGAAGACGTCTCCGTGGCGCCAGGCCATCTGGGCGCCGCCGAAGAATGGGGGCACGGCGGCGGCGTGGATCCGGTGGCCGCGCGCCGCGAGGGCCTCGGCGGTGCCTTGCGGGAAGCCCGGCTCGAGGGCGAGCGAGCCGTCGTCCATCAGTTGCCAGCGCGGGGCGTCGATCGCGGACTGGGGATTGTGGCCGTGGTCCTCGAGTCGCACCACCACCTGCACGTGACCCTGCGGCTGCATCGGGCCGCCCATCACGCCGAACGCGGCCAGCGGGCGGCCGCCGCGCGTCAGGAAGCCCGGGATGATCGTGTGGTAGGGCCGCTTCGCCGGCGCGTACTCGTTGGGATGCCCGCGCTCGAGCGTGAAGCCCGCGCCGCGGTTCTGGAGCGCGATGCCCGTCCCGGGCACCACGATGCCCGAGCCGAAGCCCTCGTAGTTCGACTGGATCCAGCTCACCATGTGCCCCTGTGCGTCCGCCGCGCAGAGGTACACGGTGCTCGAGCGCGGAAGCCCGCGCGGTTCCCACGCGCCCGCACGGTCCATGCGGATCGCGGACGCGCGCTCCTTCAGGGAGGCGGGCTCGAGCAGCCTCCGCGGCGCGTCGCCCGCGAAGTCCGGGTCGGTGACGAACCGTCGCACGTCGACGAACGCCGCGCGCATGGCCTCGACCTGCAGGTGGATCGAGTCCGCGCCGTCCTCCGCGAGCGCGCCGAGCTCGTGGTGGCGCAGGATGCCCAGGGCGACGAGCGCCGCGAGTCCCTGCCCGTTGGGCGGGATCTCGTGAAGCGTCACGCCGCGGTAGTCGATGGACCAGGGCTCCACCCATCCCGCCCGGTGCGCGGCGAGGTCGGTGGCGCGCATGGCGGCACCGGCCGCGCGCGCGGCCGTGTCGATCCGGTCGGCGAGGGCGCCGTGGTAGAGGGACGCCCCCTTCGTGCGCGCGACCTCGCGGAGCGTCGCGGCATGGTCGGGAAGCGAGACCACCTCGCCCACGGCCGGCGCGCGCCCGTTCGGCGCAAACGTACGCATCCATTCGGGAAACGCCGCGTAGCGCGCGAGCGCCCGCGACCAGCCCGCTGCCGCCATCGGGCTCACCGGGAAGCCGCCCTCGGCGTAGCGGATGGCCGATTCCAGGAGGCGCTCGAAGGGCAGCGATCCGTGGCGTTCGTGGAGCGCGGCCCAGCCGGCCACGCATCCGGGCACGGTGACCGAGTCCCACCCGAGCCTGGGCATCTCGGTGACTTCGTCGAAGTGCGCGCGCCCGAGCCCCGCGGGCGACCGGCCGCTCGAGTTCAGGCCGTGCAGCTCGCCGTCCCAGGTGATGGCGAACGCATCGCCTCCGATGCCGTTGGCCGTCGGCTCGACCACCGTCAGCGCGGCGGCCGCGGCGATCGCGGCATCCGCCGCGGTGCCTCCGGCCTCGAGCGCGGAGACCCCCGCCTGTACCGCGAGCGGCTGGCCCGTGGCGACCACGTTGCGGGCGATGGTCGGCATCCGCTGCGATCGGAAGGGAAAGTCCCAGCGCATGCGGGAAGGGTACGGGGTGCGCGGGTGCGGGCCGCGTGCGGCCCGGCATCCGCTTAGGATCCCGGCGTGGCGCCTCCTGCGGATCCGAAGACCCCCCGAACGGTCGTCCTGCTGGTGGACGACCAGCCGATCGTCGAGGCGGCGCTGCGGCGGCTGCTGGCGGCGTACGAGGACATGGAGCTGATCTCGGAGCGCACCGCCGACGGCGGCCTGCGCTCCGCGCTCGCTTCGCGCCCGGACGTCATCCTGCAGGACCTCATGATGCCCGACTCGGACGGGCTCGAGCAGATCCTCCGGATCCGCGCGAGCCCCGAGCTCGCCGACACGCCGCTCGTCGTGCTCTCCGCCGAGGCCGAGGCCTCGATGAAGGAGCGCTGCTTCGAGCTCGGCGCCAACGACTACCTCGTGAAGCTTCCTGCGGCGCAGGAGCTCGCTGCGCGCATCCGCTACCACGCGCGCATGGGCCGGGCCCAGCGCGAGCGCGACCGCGCGATGCGCGACCTCGCCGCGAGCCAGTCCGAGCTCGTCCGCCGCAACGCCGAGATCGACGCCGCCAACCGCAAGCTCGCCGCGATGAACGACCTGCTCGGCCAGGAGAGCCAGGAGCAGCGCGAGCGCATCGCCGAGGTCGCCGCGCTGGGCGCGAAGCTCGGCCGGGCGCAGGACCTCGACGAGGTCATGGACCAGTCGCTGTACCTCGCGCGCAGCTTCACCGACGCCGAGGCCGGGTCGATCTGGATGGCCGAGCCCGGCGGGCTGCGGCTCGTCTACACGCAGAACGACGTGCTGCAGCGCGCGCTGCCGCCGGGCGCGCGGCTGCCGCTCGCGGACACCGTGATCCCCGCGAACGCGAACTCGATCGCCGGGTACGTGGCGACGACCGGCAAGCCGCTGCGGATCGACGACGTGTACGCGCTGGATCCTGCGCTGCCGTACCACTTCAAGGGCGACGTCGACCGATCCACCGGCTACCGCACGCGGAGCATGCTGGTGGCGCCCTTGCGCGACGCGCGCGACGAGGTGGTGGGCGTCCTGCAGCTGATGAACTCGCGCGGGCGCGGCAAGGTCGAGCCCGCGCGCGCCGCGTTCACGAAGGCCGACGAGGCCGCGGTCGAGCTCTTCGCCGGCATGGCCTCGCTGGCGCTCGAGCGCGCGAAGCTGGTGCGCGGCGCCATCATGCGCACCATCGCCACCGCCGAGATGCGCGACCCGAGCGAGACGGGGGCGCACGTGCAGCGCGTCGCCGAGTGCGCGGTGGCCATGTACGACCGTTGGGCCGCGCTGCACGGCGTGGACGACGACCTGCGCGAGCGCCGGCGCGACGAGCTCCGCATCGCGGCCATGCTGCACGATGTCGGAAAGGTGGCGATTCCCGACAGCATCCTCAAGAAGCCCGGCAAGCTCGACGAGGCCGAGTACGAGCGCATCAAGACGCACTCGGTGCTCGGCGGGCGCCTGTTCTCCGACGCTGCCACGCCGTACGACGAGGCTGCCATGCAGGTGGCCGTGCACCACCACGAGCGCTGGGACGGCACGGGGTACCCGGGACGCTTCGAGCGCGCGGCGCTCGCGGCGATGCCCGCGGACCTTCAGTCGGTGCCGGCCGCCGCGGCGCTCCGCGGCGAGGACATCCCGCTGTTCGCGCGCCTGGTCGCCGTGGCCGACGTCTACGACGCGCTCACGAGCCGGCGCTCCTACAAGGAACCCTGGTCCGACGAGAAGGTCGCCGCGTTCCTGCGCGAGGAGTCCGGCCGCCACTTCGACCCGGAGGTCGTCGAGATCGCGCTCGAGCTGCTCCCGTACTTCCGGTCGGTGCGCCAGCGCTTCGACGTCGACGAGCGGCGCTGAGGCAGTGCACGACCGGGCCGCTTGCCGGGTCCGCGCTCAGGCGCAGTCGCCGAGCCGCCCGATGATGTCGCGCACGCAGCCGCTCCGTCGCGACGCGTTGAGCGCCGCTCGGTGCGCGCGCGGGTCGGCGCCTACGCGCTCGGGGCAGGAGAGGATGAGGCTCTCGACGAGCCCCTCGTCGCCGGTGTCTGCGCTCGCCTCGAGGCAGCGGTCGATCCAGAGGTCCGCGATGCGCTCGTCGGGGTGCCCGTAGCGGGCGTGGCGGAAGAGGACGAGGTCGAGGATGCGCGCGGGAACGGCATCGCGGCGGACCCATGACTCGAGCACGTGCGCAAGCTCGCCGCGGTCGCGCGCGTGGAACAGCGCGCAGTCGAGCGCGTCGTACCAACGCGGCGCCAGGCGCAGCAGGTCGAAGTCGATTTCGGCGAGCGCCGCGGCGACGCGCCCGGCGGCGCCCGGGCCCTGCATCCGTGCGTGGAGGTTCAGCGGAACGTCGGGCGGCAGCCCGTCGGCGGTGGCGAGCATGCGGCGGAACTC
>CAMDUT010000165.1 GCA_945877905.1 Phycisphaera mikurensis NBRC 102666
GCCCGCCGCGGCGGCACCGCGGCCGTCGCCGCGCGCGTACGTCGCGCCCGCCACGCTCGCCGAGGCCCGCGCCGCCGCGGACGCCGGGCGGATCGAGGACGCGCGCGCACGGGCGATCGCCGTCCACGCCGCGGGCGATCGGTCCGTCGAGCTGTTCCACCTCCTCGGGACGCTGGAGGCCGCGCTGGGCCGCCCGGACGACGCCGAGGCATGGCTGCGGCAGGCGGTGTACCTGGCCCCCGCGCACGCGGAGGCCCTGGTGCAGCTTGCGCTGCTCGCAGACGGCCGAGGCGACCGCGAACTCGCCGCCCGCTACCGCGCACGCGCCGCGAGGAGCCCGTCATGAGCGGCCCCGCTGGCGACGGTTCGCGGCAGGAACGCCGTGCGGGTGCCCTTGCCCCCACGGACGCGGGACTCGACGAGCTGCTCGCGCGACCGCTCGCCGACGCGGACCTCGATCGCGCCACCGGGGAGCTCGCGGCGCCGATCTCGGCGCGCGCGCGGCGAGCGATGAGCGTGCTGGCGGTCCGCGCGGGCGGCGAGCTGCTGGCGATTCCCTCGATGGACGTGGCGAAGGTGGTGCCTCCCGCCCGCGTGCACCGCGTGCCGCACCGCTCGAACGAGGTGCTCCTCGGCATCGCGAACCACGACGGGGAGCTCCTCCTCTGCATGTCGCTGGAGGCCGCGCTCGGCGTCCCGCGGGCCGACCGGCGCGCCAAGCCCGCGCTCGTCGTGATCGGCGACGTGCGCGACCGCTGGGCCTTCGAGGTGGACGAGGTGGTCGGCGTGCTCGACGTCGCCGAGGGCGCCTCGCGCGAGGCGCCGGTCACGGTGACCGCCTCGCGCAACGGCTGCATCGCGCGGCTCGCGGGGACCGAGTCCGGCGAGGCGGCGCTGCTCGACGTCCAGGGGCTCGCGTCGATCTTCCGGGGGGCCGTGGGATGACCGACCTCGGCGGATTCTCGATGCACGAGCTGTTCCGGGCCGAGGTCGAGACGCACTGCGCCGCGCTCACCGAGGGCCTGCTGGTGCTCGAGCGCGACCCGGCCGACGTCTCGCCTGTCCAGGCGCTGATGCGGGCGGCGCATTCCGTGAAGGGCGCCGCACGGATCGTCGGCATCGACGCGGCGGTCGCCGTGGCCCACCACATGGAGGACGTCTTCGTCCGAGTCCAGAAGGGCCAGGAACGGACGGTGCGCGCGCGCATCGACCAGCTGCTCGAGGGCACCGACTTCCTCGCGCGGATCGCGCAGGTCCCCGAGGACGGGATCGCGGCGTGGTCGGCCGAGCACGCCGGCGAGGTGAACGCGCTGACGACCGCGCTCTCGGCGCCGGCGCCGGAGGCACCCGCGTCGCCGCCCGCAGCGGCGCCGTCGCCCGAGGCCGCACCGCCGCCGCCCGTCGTGCCCGCGGCCGAGCCCGCCTTGCCCGCAGCCGAGCCGCGCCAGGTGGCAGACGTCCCCGTGCGCGTTCCCGAGCCTGCACGCAAGGTCGACGCGGTGGTGCAGCGCCCCATGCCGAGCGCCGAGCCCGCCGCGAGCGCCGCCCCCGTGGTCGAGACGCGCGCCGTCCGGGTGAACGCCGACAACCTCGACCGCATGATGCGGCTCGCGGGCGAGTCCATGGTCGAGGGACGGCGGTCGCCGGCGCTGCGGCGCTCGCTGGCCGCGGTGCGCTCGGAGCTCGGCACCGCGCGCGAGTCGCTCGAGGGCGCGCTGCGCCGCGGCGACCGGTCGCGCATCGCGCAGGCGCGCGACGCGGTCGGGCGCGCGGAGTCGGCGCTCACGGCCCGCATCCAGGAGCTCGAGGCCTTCTTCCGCCGCACCGAGGAGGTGTCCACCGCGCTCTACCACGAGGTGATCGGGAGCCGCATGCGGCCGTTCTCCGAGGGCGTCTCGGGCTTCCCGCGCATGGTTCGCGACGTCGCGCGCCAGCTCGGGAAGCAGGTGCGCTTCGACATCGTGGGCGGCGAGGTCCCGGTCGACCGTGACATCCTCGCGAAGCTCGAGGCCCCGCTCAACCACATCATCCGGAACGCGCTCGACCACGGGATCGAGCCGCCCGAGGACCGACGCGCGCGCGGCAAGGCCGAGCAGGCGCGCGTGACGCTCGAGGCGCGGCACCACGCGGGGCACCTGCAGGTGCGCGTGACCGACGACGGCCGCGGCATCGACCCCGAGTCGATCCGGCGGAAGGTCGTCGAGCGCGGCATGCAGTCGCCCGAGCTCGCGGCCGAGCTCGGCGAGCGCGAGCTCTTCGACTTCCTGTTCCTGCCCGGCTTCAGCACCGCGAGCAAGGTGACCGAGATCTCGGGGCGCGGCGTCGGGCTCGACGTCGTGCACCAGATGGTGACCTCGACCGGCGGCACCGTGCGCGTCGAGAGCCGCCCCGGCGCGGGGACGACCTTCGCGATGCAGCTTCCCGTGACGCTGAGCGTGGTGCGCGCGGCGCTGGTCGAGGTCGCGGGCGAGCCGTACGCGTTCCCGCTCTCGCGCATCGACCGCGTGATGCGCGTCGAGCCGGGCGTGATCGGGTCCGTGCAGGGCCGCCTGCAGTGCGACGTGGACGGGCACGCCACCGGGCTCGTCGACGGCGCTGCGCTCCTGGCGCTCGGCGCGTCCGGCGTTGCGGGCGCGGCAAGCGTGGTGGTGCTCGGCGACGAATCCGGCCGCGTGGGCGTCGTCGTCTCGCGGTTCCTCGGGGAGCAGGACCTCGTGGTGCGCACCCTCGACCCGCGGCTCGGCAAGGTGCCGCACGTCGCGAGCGCGGCGATCCTCGACGACGGCAACCCGGTGCTCGTGATCGACGTCGACGACACGCTGGCGACGCTGCGCAAGACGCTCGCCGAGGGCACGTTCCGGGGGCTCGGGCAGTCCGAGCGGAGCACGGCCGCCGCGCGCGCGACGAAGCGCATCCTGGTGGCCGAGGACTCGATCACCGTGCGCGAGGTCGAGCGCCAGCTGCTGGTGCGGCTCGGCTACGAGGTCGCTGTGGCGGTCGACGGGATGGACGCATGGAACCAGCTGCGCGCCGGCCGGTTCGACATGCTGGTCACCGACATCGACATGCCCCGCATGAACGGCATCGAGCTGGTGCGGCTGGTGCGGGCCGACGCGCGCTTCGCGCACCTGCCGATCGCGGTGGTCAGCTACAAGGACCGCGAGGAGGACCGCCGCGCGGGACTCGACGCGGGCGCCAACGCATACCTCACGAAGGGCAGCTTCCAGGACCAGAGCTTCGTGGCCACGGTCACGGGGCTCGTCGGCGCGCCCTGAGCGGCGCGTACCCTCCACGGACCGAACCATGGGATTCCGAGTCGCCATCGTCAATGACCTCGCCATGGCCCGCGAAGCGCTCCGCCGCGTGGTGCTCGCGATCCCCGGCACCAGCGTCGCGTGGACCGCGAACGACGGGCTCGAGGCGCTCCAGCGCGCGAAGGCCGACCGGCCCGACCTCGTCCTCATGGACCTCATCATGCCCGTGATGGACGGCGTGGAATGCACGCGCCGCATCATGGCCGAGGCGCCCTGCCCCATCGTGGTGGTCACGGCCACCGTCGAGGGCAACGCGTCGCGCGTCTACGAGGCGATCGGCGCAGGCGCGCTCGACGCGGTCGAGACGCCCAGGCTCGGGCCCACGGGCGCGCAGGGCGACCGGGCGCTCGTCGAGAAGGTGAACTCCGTGCGGCGCATGCGCGCCGAGGACGTGATGGCGCCGCGCGCCGGCGCCGCGCCGTCCCCCGCGCCTTCGCCCGTGGCCCGTGCTGCCGAGGCCGTAGCGCAGGAACGGTCCGGGTCCGCGCCGATCCTGGCCATCGGCGCGAGCACTGGCGGCCCGCAGGCGCTCGCCACGCTGATCGGCTCGCTTCCGGCGCCTGCGCCGTTCTCGATCGTCGCCGTCCAGCACATGGACGCGAACTTCCTGCCCGGGATGGCCACCTGGCTCGGGTCCCAGACCGAGCGCCCGGTGCGCCTCGCGCGCGCGGGCGACCGCCCCGAGGCCGGCACGGTGCTCATCGCGGGTGAGCCGAGGCAGCTGGTGCTTTCCGCGCAGGGCGCGCTCGAGTACGTCGAGGGCGACCCCGGCGCGATCCACCGCCCGTCGGTGAACGCGTTGTTCCACAGCCTGGCACAGTGCCGCTCGGCGCCCGGGTTCGCGGTGCTGCTGACGGGCATGGGCAAGGACGGCGCCGAGGGCATGCTTGCCATGCGCTCGGCCGGCTGGCACACCGTGGCGCAGGACCAGGCGACCAGCGTGGTCTGGGGCATGCCCGGCGCGGCATCGCAGCTGGGCGCGGCGCAGCAGGTGCTTCCGTTGCGGGAGATCGGTCCGGCGCTCGTCCAGGCCGCGGCCGCGCGCCGTGCGGGAGGCACGCGATGAGCGGC
>CAMDUT010000166.1 GCA_945877905.1 Phycisphaera mikurensis NBRC 102666
TCACCGACCAGTTGGTGCTGCGCGGCTCGTACGCCGAGACCCTGGCGCGCCCCAACTTCTTCGAGCTCGTGCCCGTGCTGCAGTACCAGTACATCGGCGGCCCGGTGTTCATCGGGAACCCCGCGCTCCAGATGAGCTCGATCAACAACTACGACGCGCGCATCGACTGGACCCCGAACACGGACTGGCTGATCTCCGCGTCGCTCTTCTACAAGACCATCAGCAAGCCAATCCAGTACCAGCAGCAGTTCACCTCGGGTTTCTCGTACACCACCGCGCTCAACTACGACACGGCGTCGCTCTTCGGCGTGGAGCTCGAGTCGCGCGTGACGCTCGACCCGATCCTCGGCGAGGCCTTCGAGGGGCTCGCGTGCGGCTTCAACTTCACCTACATGGAGTCGTCGGTGACGCTTCCCGCCGACCAGGCGGCCGAGCTGGCCCCGTTCGGCGGGGGAAGCAGCATCCCGATGACCGCGACGCCGAACTACCTCTTCAACGCGAACGTCACCTACGACTTCCGCCCGACGGGCACGCAGCTGGGCGTCTTCTACAATCTGCAGGGCGACTCCCTGATCAGCGCAGCCTCGATCAGCTCGCAGCCGACGGGCACCGCGCTGGTGCCCGACCTCTACCAGATCGGGTATGGAACGCTGAACTTCACCGCGTCCCAGGAGATCATCCAGGGCCTGCGGTTCAACTTCGCCGCCAAGAACCTCACCAACCCCGACCGCCAGACGCAGTACCGTTCGTTCGACGGGAACGACGGGCTGAACTCGACCTACACCACCGGCGTGGACTTCACGTTCGCGCTCAGCTACACGCTCTTCTTCTGAACGACGAGGCATCCATGAAGCCCTTCATCGCCATCGCCGCGCTCGCGCTCGCACTCGCCACGGACGTCCTTGCGCAGGCGCCGGCCACCCGAAAGCCCGCGGCGCCGAAGCCTGTCGCGGCGGACGCACCCGCGAAGGCCGAGGCGCCGGCGAAGGACGCCCCCGCTGCGGAGCCCGACGCCGATGCGCCGGAGGCCCCCGAGCCCGCGACCGACCCGAACGAGCGCACCGTCGACGTGTTCCTCCGCGAGGTGGCCGAGGCCGCCAACGGCGACGTCGCGATGGGCCAACTGGCCATGGAGCGCGGCGCGTCCGACGGCGTGAAGGACTTCGGCAAGCGCGTGCGCGCGAACGACACGGCGGTGCTCGTGATCCTGGGCCGCCTGGCGGAGGCGCGCGGCGGCAAGGTTCCGTCCGGCACCGCGCAGGCCGACGACGAGTCGATGGCGCGCCTGGGGGCGCTGCAGGGCGAGGCGTTCGACAAGGCCTACATGAGCCTCATGGCCGAGCGCCATGCGACGCTCCAGTCGCTGTTCCGATGGCAGTACGAGCACTGCACGGACGAGGCCGTGAAGCCGTTCGTCCTCGGGACGATCCCGGCGGTCGCCTCGCATGCGCGCCTCTCGGACGAGTTGAACAAGCGGGTGAACGCCGAGGAGATCAAGGCCGCCGAGGAGCAGGCCGCGGAGGAGCGCCGGCTTGCCGCCCAGAAGGCGGCCGAGGAGGCCGCGGGCGTGGCCTCGGACCCGAAGAAGAAGCGGAAGTTCACGCCGAAGAAGTGACGCGGGGCCCCGGGCCCGGACGGCGGGGCCGTCGGCTCAGTCGCCGGGGCAGTCGCCCCATGCGCCGAGCAGGATGCCGATGTCCATCCCGTTGATGACGCCGTCCTGGTTGATGTCGCCGCCGAGGGCCGGGGCCGGGTCGCCCCACTCGGAAAGCAGGTAGCCGAGGTCGTAGCCGCTGACGAAGCCGTCGCCGTTCAGGTCGGCGGGGCAGTCCTTCGGCGGCGGCGCCGGCGGCGGGGAACCGGGGTCGTCGGGCATCGCCCAAGACAGGCCGGACACGCACGCCACCACCGCCGCCGTGGCGGCGAGGGCCAGGGAAGTGCGCCGGGCACGCAGGGAGCCGAGGGCCGATCGTCCCGAAACCATGCCCGAACTGTAGGTTCCCGCGAACGACATGCAACCGATTTTCGGCCCGGGATAGGATTCACGGACCTGATGGCCCGTGCGCACTTCCGAAAACTGTCGACCATCGCCGGCCTCGCGGCGTGCATGTGGTGGGCAGGGTGCGTGCGCGAGGTGATCTCGGGCGAGGACCCCCAGGCGCGGACCGGGCGCATCACGGGAAACAACGCCCGCGACACGCTGGTCATCCGGCTGCCGTGGATGGAGGCGCCCTCGCCCCGCATGCTGTTCGGCGACCGGCTGCTGGCGTACGAGACGGTGCAGGCCCGGATGGCCGACGGCTCCGAGCGCTTCGTGCTGCGAGCGCTGAACGCCGTGGAGACGACCGTCACCGTCCGGGCCACCCTTCAGGACGACGGCGCCATGGAGTTCGCGTATCGCGTGGATGCGCTGCCCCCGGGGTACTTCGTCGACGTGGTGTTCGACGTGCGGCCGCAGCCCGTGCGCCCGCCGATCGACCTGTGGACCAACGGCGCCCCGGTGAAGGTGGCGCCCGGCACGGAGGTGGTCTCCGTGCAGCTCTCGCGCGACGCGCCCACGCGCATCACCGCGCGCACCCGCCCCTCGGCGCCCGACGCCGCACCCAAGCCATGATCACCGTGAGCACGATCCGTCCCGCCGTCATCGCCACGTCCGCACTCTGTTGGATCCTCGGCTGTGCCGCGGCCACGAAGGACGGTGCCTCCCCGAAGGCAACCGCCGCGCCCGCCGCGCCCAACACGCTCACGGCCGCGGAGAAGGCCGCCGGCTGGAAGCTCCTCTTCGACGGCACCGACCCGTCCGCGCACCTGCGCGGCTACCGGCGCGCGGAGTTCCCGAAGGAGTGGGCGGTGGAGGACGGCTGCATCGTGCTGCGCGGCAAGGGAGGGGACCTCGTCACGCGCGAGGAGTACGGCGACTTCGAGTTCGCGTGCGACTGGAAGGTGGCGCCCGGCGGCAACAGCGGGATCATGTGGCACGTCTCCGAGGAGTTCGGCGCTCCGTGGGAGACCGGCCCGGAGATGCAGGTCCTCGACGACGAACGGCACGGCGACGGCAAGAGCCGCCTGACCTCGGCGGGCGCGTGCTATGCGCTCTACGCGGCACCGGCGGGCGCCGTGAAGCCCGCCGGCGAATGGAACCACGCGGTCATCCGCTGCATGGGCCCCAAGGTCACGTACATGCTGAACGGCGTGGTCACGGCCGACTTCGACATGTCCAGCCAGCATTGGAAGGACACCGTCAAGGGGAGCAAGTTCGCATCCATGCCGGCGTTCGGCACGAAGTCCAGGGGGCACATCGCGCTCCAGGACCACGGAGACGTCGTCATGTACCGCAACCTCAAGGTCCGGCCGGTCGCCTCGGACGCGAAGCCGGAGAAGCCCGCGAAGCAGAAGTGACCGGACTGCCCCTGGTGATCGTTGCGCTGGCCGCGGCATCCGTGCCGTCGGGGGCGCCGTCGCCGGGGGCGGCCACGACGGTGGTGACCGCCTCGGTCGGGACCATCCACGCCGACGTCGTGGGCCACGACGGGTTCGACCGCGTCGACTCCCTGGAAGGCCTGCGCGCGCTCGAGGCCCGCATCCGGGAAGTGGCCGACCGGGTCCGCCCGTCGGTGGTGCTGCTGCGGCTCGCGGGCGACGACGGGCTGTCGAGCGGTTCGGGCGTGGTCATCACGCCGGACGGGCTCGTCGTGACGTGCGGCCACGTGGGCGAGGCGGCGGGACGGCGCGTGCGCGCCACGCTTCCCGACGGCACGACGCTCACCGGGCGGACGCTGGGGCAGGCGGACATCGGCATGCTCGATTGCGGCCTCGTGCAGCTGGACACCGAGGGCGCCGACCTGCCGACGTCGCCCCTGGGCACGTCGAGCGACCTGGCGCCGGGCGACTGGCTGGTGACCGTCGGCTACACGCAAGGGCCGCCGCAGTCGGCGCGGCCGGCGCTGGTCCGTGCGGGGCGCGTGCTTCGGTGCGACCGCGACGAGCTGCTCTTCGACGCACCCATCGACAGCGGCGATTCCGGCGGTCCGAGCTTCAACCTCCGCGGCGAGGTGGTCGGCATCAATTCGCGCTGCGGCCGGCAGCCGTGGGAGAACGCGGCCACGCCCGTCGACCGCATGCGCGAGCGCATGGTGGAGTTCGGCGAGGGGCTGGACGAGGAGCTCTTCCTCGTGTTCGGTGCGGGCGAGGAGCGGGACGTCGCCACGCGCTTCGTCGCGGGAGGCGACGGCAACGGCCGGCTCGCGGTGCAGCGCGCGCTTCCGCTTGCGGACGTCGCGCGCCCCGCGCTCGCCTCGATGCTCGAGGTGCTCACCGGCGAGCGCGA
>CAMDUT010000167.1 GCA_945877905.1 Phycisphaera mikurensis NBRC 102666
CGACCAAGGGGACGCCCGGTGACCGGGCGCGGGCACTGCGTCTCGCCGGGCGACGTGCATGCGGCCGCGGCGCGCATCGCGCGTGACGTGCGCCTCACGCCGGCCTTCGCGAGCCACGCGCTCTCGGACGCGGCCGGCCGCCCGGCCGCGGTCAAGTGCGAATCGATGCAGCGGACCGGGAGCTTCAAGATCCGCGGCGCGTCGAACGCGGTGCGCCTGCTCGACGATGCGACGGCCGCGCGCGGCGTGGTGACCCACAGCTCGGGGAACCACGCGCTCGCGCTGGCCACGGCCGCGGCGGCGCGCGGGATTCCCGCCCACGTCGTGATGCCGGCGAACGCCTCGCGCGTGAAGCGCGCCGCCGTCGAGGCCGCGGGCGCCGCGGTGCACGAATCCGGGAACACGGCCGCCGAGCGCGCCGCGGCATGCGAGGACGTCGCGCGGCGCACGGGCGCGTTCGTCGTCCCGCCCTACGACCACCCGTGGACCATCGCCGGCCAGGGAACGGTGGGGCTCGAGATCGCCGCGCAGCTGCCCGATGCGGCGACCGTCGTGGTGCCCGTGGGCGGCGGCGGCCTGATCGGCGGGATCGCGGTCGCGCTGCGCGACGCACGGCCGGGCATCCGCATCGTCGGGGCCGAGCCCGCGCTCGCCGGCGACGCGGCGGAGTCGTTCCGCTCGGGACGCATCGCGCCGCAGCATCCGCCCGTCTCGATCGCCGACGGTCTGCGCGCCCCGCTCGGGGAACTGACGTTCCCGCTCCTGCGCGACCTCGTCGACGACGTCGTCACGGTCAGCGAGGACGAGATCGTGGCGGCCATGCGCTTCGCCTTCGAGGACATGCGCGTCGTCATCGAGCCGAGCGCCGCGGTGGGCATCGCGGCGCTGCTGGCGGGCCGCTGCGGCGGCGACCGCGCGCACCCCGCGGCGATCGTCCTCTGCGGCGGCAACGTCGACCTGGCGGCGCTGCCGTGGCTCGCGCGCGGTTGAACGCGCGTCAGCCCCAGTTGCCGAGCAGCACGCCGAGGTCGAGGCCGTTCACGGTGCCGTCGCCGTTGATGTCGGCCGGGTTGCCGGGCGTCACGGGCCCCCACGAACCCAGCAGGATCCCGAGGTCGAGGCCGTTCACGGTGCCGTCGGCGTTCAGGTCACCCGGCCGCAGCACGAGCGGGCCGGTCGCGGCGAGCGAGGCCGAGGCCGAGGTGGTCGCGGTCCCCGGGGAGAACGTGCCGCTCATGAGCAGGTTCGCGGTGCTCCCCGGAGGCAGGATGGTCGGCAGCGGAAACGGTTGGCTCACGATCGGCGGCGGTGCGTCCACCGGCACGCTCTCGCTGACCGAGCCCGTGGCGCTGACCGACACGCCGCCTGGCCCGAACCCCAGCGTGCCGCCCAGCACCAGGGCGCCCGGCGAGTCGCTCGTGAACGGCTGGCCCATCGAGGTGCCTGCCACGGAGACCACCACCGGCACCGACACCGCGAAGGCCCACGTGCCGTCCGGGTTCGCCGTGACGGTGCCCGCGGCGACGCCCGACTGCGCGGTGGTGGCCGCGGTGAGCGCGCCCGCCTCGAGCGGGACGGTGAAGTTGCTCACGCCGATGAACGTCGAGTTCGGCGCGACGGTGCGGAACGTGGAGAACGAGACCACGAGGTCCGTGGCGACCGTTCCCGGCTCGCCGTTGAGCACGTCGAGCGCCAGTCCCTCGACGGCGCACGTGCCCGCGGCGCGGTCGACCACGAGCGCGAACGCGCCCGAGGGGTTCGCGTCGGCGATGGTGATGCCGGGCTTCACGGTCGACGTGAACGGGATCGGGCTGTTGCCGCTGCCGCCGAAGAGCCCAGGCACCGTGCGGGTGCCGCCGGGGTTCGCGGTCGCGTCGTAGTTGCCGATCCATGTCCCGGAGAGCGGCAGGGAGAGGAGCGTCGACTGGCTGAAGGTGCTCGTCGACGAGACGGTGCACGCGTAGCGCTCCGATGCCGCGGACGCGGCGCCGTTCACGACGGCGGCGAGCGCGAGCACGAACGCCGCGCAGCCAGGCGGCGCGAGCGACGGCATCATGGCGGTCCGGGAATCCATCGGCCCAGAATCTAGCACCGCTCCGCGGCGGCGCCACGATCACTGCGCGGCATTCGCGCCCCCGGAACGGGCGGAGATCATGGCATCCAGGCGCTCCAGGCGCTTCCGGTGGCGTTCCTCGACCGGTTCGAGCGCCCCGAGCGCCACCACGTGCAGGCGCGCGGCCTCGAGGTTCCCGGCCTCCACCGCGAGCGCCGCCGCGAACTCGCGCGTCGAGGCCGAGTACGCGTCGATGCGCGCGGCCCGCGTCGCATGCTCGAGCGCGCGCGCGCGGTTGCCCCGGCCCCGTTCGAGCCGGGCGAGCTCGAGCGCGATCGCGGGGTCGTCGTCGGTCCGCGCCTCGACGAACTCGAGGTGCGGGATCGCGGCGGCCGCGTCGTTCGCCGCAAGCGCGGCGCGCGCGAGCTCGCGGTGCGGCCATGGGTCCACCGGACGTGCCGCCGCGTAGGCACGGAGCCGGTCCAGCGTGACCGCGTCGGGCGCCGCCCCGCCCTTCAGCGCACGGCGGATCGCGACCTCGAGCAGGTCCGGGTGGCCCGGATGCTTCGCGAGGAGCGCGTCGATGCGCGCGTCGTCGAGCGGCACGGGACCCGGGCCGGCGCCCGTCTCCGCGCGCACCTCGTCGCTGAACTCGGCCATCGTGGGCGCGGCCAGCATGCCCCAGCCCTCGAGATCGCGCTCGGCGTGGGCCTCGAACCGACCCATGAACCCGTCGCGGCCGACGCCGAGCACGCGGTCGAATGCCTCGCGCTCGGGCACGCCCTCGCGGTACAGGGCCAGCAGCCGGTGCAGCGCGTCGCGGCCCCATTCGCGCTCGATGAACTCGACCATCCATGCGCCCTGCGCGTAGGCCTGCTGCCGGTCGTCGCGGCGCTTCGGGCGCACGAACGCGAGGTTGATCTCGTCGAGGTCGAAGAGCTCGTCCTGCAGGTACGCGCGCGCCAGCACCTGCACGGCCTCGAACGTGCGCGGCTTGCCCTCGAGCCGCACGGCGAGGGCCTCGGTGAACCAGTGCGGGATGCGGTTGCGCGTCTGGTCGAGCGTCACGGTGTGGACGTACTCGTGGCGCAGCACGGCCTCCCAGTCGAACCTCCCGAGATGCAGCTGCGGGGCGCCCTCGCGGGGGGCCTCGAGCGCGATCAGCGGGCCCGTGCTCGCCGCCATCGTGTGCACCGAGGGCATGCCCGTGATGCGGACGGCGAAGCTCTTGTGGTCCGGATGAAGCTCGATCACGGTGCGCCCACCGGGGACGTGCCCGAGCCACGACGCCACGTCGCCGTGCATCGCGTCCAGCACCTGCGGCATCCACGCCGCAAGCGCCTCGTCGATGCCGGGCCGGCACCGGACGGCGAAGTGCGCGCCGTCGAAGCGCTTCCACGACGCGAGGTCCTCGGCGAGCGTGAGGCTGTGCCGGGCGCGCCGGTCGAACGGATCGAGTTCGGTTGCGCGTCGCAGCGCGGCAAGCGCCTCGGCGTCGCGCCCGGACTGCATCTCGAGCAGGCCGAGCTCGACGACGGGCACGCTCCAGCCGGGCGCGCGCCTCGACGCCTCGTTGAGCGCGTCGGCCGCGGCCGCGTACTGCCGCGCCATCGCGAGGAAGCGCCCGCACTCGTGGTGGGCCACGGGCGAACCGGGCATCAGCGCATCGAGGTCGCGCAGCCGCGCGGCCATGGCCGCGTCGTCGAAGCGCATGCCGTCCGCGGCGGCGCGGAGCGCGAGCGCGGCGCGCTGCCCCGGGTATCGGGCGATCAGCGGGTCGAGCGAGGCCGCCGCGTCGGCCGGCGCACGCTCCTGGAGCGCCGCCTCGGCCTCGACGAGCGACGCGAGCGGATGGTCGGGGTTGATCGCCCGGAGCAGGCCCGCCGCGGCGCGCGCACCGGCGAGGTCGAAGGTCTGCACCGCCACGCGCCCGAGCAGGAAGATCGCCTCGGAGGAACGGAGGTCGCGCCCGAGCGCCTCGCGCAGCGCGGCCACCGCGTCGGCGAAGCGCTCCTTCTCGAAGAGGAGCCGGCCCTCGAGGAGCCGGGGCCTCGGGTCCAGCGGGTCCGCGTCGCGCAGCGCGCCGAGCGCATCGAGCATCGCCTGCCAGTCGCGCGCCGGCCGGCCCTCGAGCCGCGCGAGGAGCGCGGTCGCCTCGACGGCGTCCATCCGGGCGTCCCGGCCCGCGCCCGCGGCCTCGCCCGTGGACTTGGCGCGGCGCGCGGCCTCGATG
>CAMDUT010000168.1 GCA_945877905.1 Phycisphaera mikurensis NBRC 102666
CCCGCGCCCGAGCCCGCGCCCGCGCCCGAGCCCGCGCCCGCACCGGAGCCCGAGCCCACCCCCGAACCGACGCCCGAGCCCGCACCGGAGCCGACGCCCGAGCCCGCACCGGAGCCCGCGCCCGAGCCCGCGCCCGAACCCGCGCCCGAGCCCGCTTCCGCGCCTGCTCCCGAACCGGCCCCCGCGCCTGCGCGACGTCCGCTGCGCCGGCCGACGTTGACGCCCGCACCGGCGACGGTCGTCCCGACCGATCCTCGGATCGTCCGCACGGCCGAGCCACCGATCGCGGAACCCTCGAGCGCATCGGCGCGCTCCACCCGTTCGGATGCGGGCACCGAGCGCGTAGTGCCGGCCACGCCCGCCGCGCCCACGGCACTTCCCTCGCCCGAACCTGCACCCCCGCAGCCTCCTCGCGCGGCGGCCCAGCCCTTGCCGCTGCCCGTGCCCGCCGGCCCCGCGCCCGCCGCGACCGGCCGCCCGCTTCCGGGCGCGCAGCCCGTGGCGACGCCCGTCACGCCGGCGCCCGCGCCGCCCGCACCCGCCGTCGAACTCCGCCACATGACGATCGCGTCGAAGGTGCGCGCGTTCGGCGACGTCGTCCCGATCGCGCCCGCATCCAAGAGCGCGGGGTCGTCGTTCATCGCGTATGTCGAGCTCGCGAACTGGCCGACGCGCCCGGCCCCGGGCGGCAAGGTGACCGCGCTGGTGCGCTACGACGTCCGCATCCTGGACGCCGACGGGCTGCCGGCCGCATCGTTCGGCCCCTTCACCGCGTCGCACACCGCGCCGCCGCCCGTGGTCGACAACTTCGTCGCGCGCATGGTGAAGGTGCCGGCCACGCTTCCGCCCGGCCGATATTCGGTCGAGGTGGACGCCACCGATCCCAGGACCGGGGCCCGCGCACGCACGACCACCGCGCTCGAGGTCACCGCCGCGCCGCCGCCGCGCTGATTCTCGGACACGCTGCCCCGGTACGATGGTCGGCCCCCCGCGCGGGCCGAGCCACGGTGTCCGACCAGCCTTCAAACCAAGCGTCTCCCTCGCCGGAAGCCCATGGCTCGCCGGAGCCGCTGGTCCCTTCGCGGCCGTCGCCCGCAGCCTCGCTTCTGCCACTTGGCGCCGGCAACCCCCGCGATGGCGGCGCCCACCACGCCGGGACGCTCGCGCTCGCGATCGGTGCCGTCGGCGTGGTCTTCGGTGACATCGGGACCAGCCCGCTGTACGCCTTGCAGGAGACCGTCATCAAGCATGGCTCGGCCGACCGGCCGTTCGTCATGGGCGTGCTCAGCCTCGTGTTCTGGGCGCTGCTGCTGATCGTGGTGCTCAAGTACCAGGTCTTCATCATGCGCGCGACCAACCGGGGCGAGGGCGGCCTGTTCTCGCTGCTGTCGCTGCTGCCGCGCGGGCTCGCGCGGCGGTCCGACCTTCGGTTGGCGTTCTTCGGGATGATCGCGATCTTCGGCAGCGCGCTGCTCCTCGGCGACGGCGTGATCACGCCCTCGATCTCGGTGCTGTCTGCGATGGAGGGCCTTTCGGTCCACAACCCGGCCCTCGAGAGCTGGATCGCGCCGCTCACGACGGTCGTCCTGGTCTTCATCTTCGCGGTGCAGCGCTTCGGCACCGGCCACATCGGCAAGGTGTTCGGGCCGGTGATGATCCTGTGGTTCACGGTGCTCGGCGTGCTCGGGCTGCGCGCGCTCCTCGTCGATCCCTCGGTGCTCTGGGCCGTGAACCCGGTGCATGGTGCCCGTTTGATCGCGGACGACCCCGGAGGCACGTTCCTCCTGCTCGGCGCGATCGTCCTCGTGGTCACCGGCGCCGAGGCGCTCTACGCGGACATCGGCCACTTCGGCATCGGGCCAATACGGATCGGCTGGTTCTCGCTCGTGTGGCCATGCCTGCTGCTCAATTACTTCGGGCAGGGAGCCTGGATCATCGCCAACCCGCCGGCGCCGGAGACGATCGCGGAGTACAAGCCGTTCTACGGCCTCGTTCCGGGCGCGCTCGTGATCCCGATGGTGGTGCTCGCGACCGCCGCAACCATCATCGCGAGCCAGGCCATGATCTCCGGCGTCTTCTCGACCGCCCGGCAGGCGATCAGGCTGAACTACCTGCCGAGGCTGCGGATCGTGCACACGTCGAGTGCCACCGAGGGGCAGATCTACATCCCGTTCATCAACTGGACCCTGATGGCGGGCTGCCTCACGACGGTGTTCCTGTTCCGGTCCGCCACGCAGCTTGCCGAGGCGTACGGCATCGCCGTCACCGCGGTCATGGTCATCACCTCGCTCCTCTTCGCCGAGGTCGCGCTGCGCACGTGGAAGTGGAAGCCGTGGATCGTGTGGTCGGTGATGGGCACGTTCCTCGCGATCGACCTGCTGTTCCTGGCCTCCAACGTCGCGAAGATCCTGCACGGCGGCTGGTACGCGCTCGCGATCGCGGCCGTCGGGGCCACCGTGATGCTCACCTGGCACCAGGGGTCGCTGGCGATCGGCCGGCGCCTCGCCGAGCAGACCGAGTCGATCCACGAGTTCCTGGCCCGCCTGTGGGCCGAGGTGATCCCGCGCGTGCCCGGCACGGCGGTCTTCATGACTCCCTCGGCGCAGGCGCCGTTCGCCCTCATCAGCTTCGTGAAGCACGCGCACGTGCTCCACGAGCAGGTCATCCTGCTCTCGATGGTGCCGTGCGACGAGCCGTACGTGAACGACCGCGACCGAGTCGCCGTGCGCTGGATGCCCGACGGCTTCTGGAGCGTCACCGCCCAGGTCGGCTTCATGGAGGAGCCCGACGCGCTGCGGGTCCTCGCCCTCGCGCGCGAGCGCGGCCTGCCCTTCGACGACTCGAACGTCACCTATTTCGCGCGCAAGATGCAGATCGTCCCTGACGGCCAGGCACCCATGGCGAGGTGGCGCAAGTCGCTCTACGCGCTGCTCCACTCGAACGCCGCCGACGTGACCAGCGCCTTCAACCTCCCCTCCGACCGCGTCGTCGAGTTCGGCGTCCAGATGCGGCTCTGACCGCGGACCACCCATGCGCTCGATCGCCATCAAGATGCTCTTCGGCGACTCCGCGAAGTTCTACGGGATCCTGCTGGGCCTCGCGTTCGCCACGCTCCTGATCGCGCAGCAGTCGAGCATCTTCGTGGGGCTCATGAGCCGCACCTACGCGCTCATCGAGGAGACGCCGCAGCCGGACCTCTGGGTGGTGGACCCGACCCTCCTCTTCGTCGACGACACGAAGCCCATGCAGGTGACCGCGCTCCAGCGCGTGCGCAGCGTGCAGGGCGTCCTGTGGGCCGTGCCCATGTACAAGAGCCTGTTGGTCGCGAAGCTGCCGAACGGGTCGCGCCAGCTGTGCGACGTGGTCGGCGTCGACGACGCGAGCCTGATCGGCGCGCCGCCCACCATGGTGCAGGGAAGCGTCGAGGTGCTGCGCAACCCGGACACCGTCATCATCGAGACGCGCGGCCAGCGCGGGCGCCTCGCGCAGCCGGTCGACCTCGAGGACCCCGCCGGGCCGAAGCGCAAGATCGAGGTCGGCGAGCTGCTCGAGCTCAACGAGAAGCGCGCCGTGATCGGCGGCATCGCCGAGACCACCCCGACGTTCCAGGCGGTGCCGACCATCTACACCACCTACTCGCGCGCCATCTCGTACGCGCCCGCCACGCGCCGCACGCTGAGCATGGTGCTCGTGAAGGCCGACCCGTCGGTGCCGATCGCCGAGCTGCAGCGCCGCATCGCGGCGGAGACCGAGCTCTCCGTCTACACGCCCCGCGAGTTCGCGTGGATGACCATCGAGTTCTGGATGAAGCAGACGGGCATCCCGATCAACTTCGGCATCGCCATCGCGCTCGGCTTCCTGGTCGGCGTCGCGATCGCGGGGCAGATGTTCTACAACTTCACGCTCGACAACCTGAAGTACTTCGGCGCCATGAAGGCCATGGGCGCGACCACGCCGCGGCTCCTCGGGCTGGTGGCCCTTCAGGGCCTCGTCGCGGGCGCGCTCGGCCTCGGCATGGGGCTCGGGGCCACCTCGGTCGTGGGGCTGACCATCCCGCCTGACAAGCTCGCGTTCAAGATGACC
This sequence comes from Phycisphaera mikurensis NBRC 102666, assembly GCA_945877905.1. GTDB lineage: Bacteria > Planctomycetota > Phycisphaerae > Phycisphaerales > SM1A02 > UBA966. Next base: position 4,084 of record CAMDUT010000168.1, read on the forward strand.
TGGCACATCCCGATCATCGCGGCGGGCGCCGTGATCTTCATCGTGGTCGCGTCGAGCGCGTTCAGCATGCGCCGCGTGGCGAAGCTCGACCCCGCCGAGGTGTTCCAGGGATGACCGAGCACCGCACGGCCATCCG
>CAMDUT010000169.1 GCA_945877905.1 Phycisphaera mikurensis NBRC 102666
GGAGAGTCCCGCCTTCCGGAGCGTGACGTTCGCGAGCCCGTTCTCCTTCAGGCTCCGCTCGAGGTACGACGCCGTGGACGACGCCGGCTCGAACGCCCACACGTGGCCCTCGCGGCCGACCACCTTGGCCATCGACAGCGTGAACAGCCCGTAGTTCGCCCCGATGTCGACGGCGCGCTGCCCCGGCTCGAGCACGCGGCGCACGAAGCGGATCTCCTCCTCGAACCAATCGCCCTGCTCGCGCAGGACGTAGGGCGTGATCAGGTCCATCGAGTCGGGCACGACCACCTTGAGGCCGTCGACGATGGGGAGGACCAGCGGGGCGCCTTCGCTCATGGGTTGCGCGGAGCCTATCGCGCGCCCCCGTCCAACCCCTCGTCCCACGCCGTGCGCAGCCGCGCCGACGCCTCGTCCGCCGGCACCGCGCGCCAGGCGCCCGATGCACCGTCGTCCGAGCGCTCGGCGACACGCAGCCGCTCGAGCTTCGCGAGCGCGTCGTCCACCTCGAAGTCGCAGCGGACGCCGAGCGTGGCCAGCAGCCACCGCTCGATGGCCGCGTCCAGGTCGGGCTCCGAGCGGGGCGTGCCCCCCAGGAACTCCCACGCAAGCGCCGCCTCCTTCGCCTCTTCCTCGTATGCCTCGTCGAGGACGCGCAGGAACGCGCCCTCCTCGCTGTCGAGCGTCTGGAAGTAGAGCGTGCGCGCATGCGCGTTGGCGTACTGCAGGCGCCGCTTCTGGTACTTGGTCCAGGCGCCCATGGTGATGCCGAGCAGCGTGAACGAGCCCGCCGCCACCAGGCCCCAGCCCCCGCTCTCGACCGGGTGCTCCGAGGTGAGCCCGAGCCAGAACTTCACGAGCCCGATGATGGCCGTCAGCGAGAAGAGCACCTTCGAGGCCGCGAGCACCACGCTCACCACCGCCGGCACGAAGATCACCGCCTGGTCCATGGTGCGCATGCGCACGCGGCTGTTGGGGAGGATGACCTCGAGGTCCGGCACCGGGATGTTGCGAAAGAGCTTGATGCCGAGCGCGGGCCGCGGGTCGCCGGCGCGGTCGCGGTGGACGCAGAGGACGAACACGCGCTCGAGCACCTCGAACTCCACTCGCCGCCGGCGCAGCCCGAACCACGAGCGCAGCGTCTCGGTGCGCCGCTCGCGCCCGCGCGCGAACACCGTGAGCCGGTCGATGCGGTCCATGTCGACCGCCACCTGCACGTCGCTCAGGGCCTGCGAGTCGAAGGCGTCGAGCAAGTCCTGGCGCGAGAGCTCTCGGTAGTTCGCGCGCTGCATGAGCGACGAGAGCTGCTCGCCGAGCGCGGCGCCGGCGCGCGCGTCGCGTGCGTAGGTGCCGGCGGGCCAGTCGCCGGCCTCGAGCTCGTCGCGCGCGGCGGCGAACGCGGACTTCAGCGCGTCGCCGCGGCACGTGCTCTCGAGGCGCAGGACGGCGAGCAGGCGGGTGCGGACGTCGGTGGCGGGGGCGGCGCCCGGCGGGCGCGCCGCGTCGAGCGCATGGAGCACGGCGGCCAGCGGGGCGCGGATCGAATGGTCCGAGGGGGGGTGGTCGGTGGCGTTCTGCACGGGTTCTGAACGCACGGAGCCTAGCCTTCCCGGCCCATGTCCGCCCGGTTCCAGCCTGTGTCGGCGAGCGTTGCGTTCATGTGCGCGTCCGCGTTCCTCGCCGCGTGCAACTCGAACCCCACGCACACGTCCGAGGCGGCCGCGGAGTTCGCGCTGCAGGCCGACCCGGAGGCGGCGAAGGCCGACGACGCGGCGAAGGCCGAAGACGCGGCGAAGACCGACGACGCGGCGCCGGGCGCCGCCGCCGCCGCCGGCGACGCGCCCGCCCGCGCGCTTCCGGACGTCCCCGCACCCACCGCGGCGCAGCGCACGGCGGGCATCTCCGACCTCCCCGCCGAGGCGTGCGACCCGCCCATCCTCATGCAGGTGGGCTCGACCGTGGCCTTCGTCTTCGAGCGGCCCGACCCCATGTCGAAGCCCATCGCCCGGATGGGCGAGGGCGCCGCCGTCGACGTGGTGGGCAAGGCCCGCTTCGTGCGCATGGAGACGGGCGCGCCCATGCACGAGGGCTTCCCCGGCGAGACGCCGCCGACCTGGGTGAAGATCCGCGTCAGGAGCACCGAAGGATGGATGCCCGCGCGCTCGCTGATCGGCGTGCTGCCGCTGGCGCTCGATTCGCGTGGCCTGGCCGCCGAGCGCGCCGCGCTGGTGGGCGTTGACCTGTCGAAGGACGTGCGGAACGCGTGGGACGCCATCCCCGGCACGCCGCAGCTTTCCGAGGCCAACTACGAGGCCGCCGACGCGGTGCTGGCAGACGCCGCCGATCCGCACGACCTGCGCATGCCCGGTCGCGACGCGTTCACGCACGGCCCGGACATGCTCAAGGGTCTGCCCGAGGTGCGCACCACCGTGGCGCAGCTCAGCAAGGTGATCGACGGACGCGCGGGCAAGGTGCGCGCGGCGGCCACCGAGCTGAAGATGCCGCCCTACGACAAGAACGCGCCGGGCAACCTGAAGGAGGCCCTGAAGGTGGGCATCGGCCCGAAGGCCGCGGCGTGGAAGATGGTGAACGCGCTGGAGTACCTGTGGTTCAACTCGCGGTTCCTGACGCCGGTGGAGGAGCGCGTGATCGGGCGCGAGTGCCTGGCCGCGCTGATCGGTTCGCGCCAGGTGCTGCCGCAGGACGACCCGGCGGTGCGGTACGTGACGTGGGTGCTCGGCCGCGTGGCGGCGCAGAGCACGACGCCGATGCCCGCGTTCGGGCTGGCCGTGGCCGTGGTGCGCGACGACGCGTCGCGCGAGGCCGAGGCCCTGCCGGGCGGGCCGGTGATGGTGACCACGGGACTGCTGCGCGCGTTGCGGAACGAGCATGAGCTTGCGACCGTGATGGGCCAGATGGTGGCCGACAGCGAGTCGCTGGTGGGCGTCTCTGCCGCGTACGCGGCGCGGGCCGACCGGCTGAATGCGGTGCTCCAGGTGTTTGAGCTGCAGGCCGCGGGTGCGCTGGAGGCGGTGGTGGAGGAGTACCTGATCGAGGTGCCCGAGGACCACACCGAGCAGGCCGTGTTCGACGGGCGCGACCGCCTGCTGAACGCGGCGAGCGAGCGCTACGTCGAGATCATGCGCGGCACCGTCGCGGAGCTGCGCGCGGCCAACGAGCGCCAGCGCGAGTACGCCGCGCGGCGCGGCGCCATGCTGGTGCGCGCGGCCGGGTGGACGCCGGTGGACGTGAGTGCGGCGATGGCCGGGGGGACGTCGGAGGACACGGCAGGTGCGGGCACGGCGTCAGGCGGGGCGGCGCCCGCGGGCGGGGCCGCGGCCAACGAGCCCGCGCGTGCGCCGCGCGCGAACACCGGGCCGCGATGGACGCGGTTCATGCAGGAACTGGACCGCGACCGCGCGGCGGCCGAGGAGGCCGCGAAGCCGAAGGCCGCGCCGAAGGCGAAGCCGATGGCGAAGCCGGCCGCGAAGCCCAGGCCCGCGCCGAAGGCGGCGCCCAAGTCGGCGCCGAAGCGTGCGCCGGCCTCTGCGCAGCCGGACGGGGCGCGACCCAGTCGCTGAATCGGGGCCAATTCGACGTGGATTCGGGGCATTCGGGGCGGGCTGCCTGGTGCGAGAAGCATCTGTTGCACCCTGATGTCGCACACTTCCCCGCATGAAGAACCGCCGCCCCCTCGCCGACATCCTCCGCGCCCGCGCCGTCGATCCCTCGATGCTCGTTCCCCAGACCCTCGAGCACTGCGTCGAGCACCCGTTGGCCGCGCGGTCGCTGGCGCGCACCGTGGAGGCCTGCCTGCCGGGCGCGCGCCGCTTCCCGCACGTGGCCCTCGTCGGCCCGGCGGACTCCGGCAAGCGCGCGATCGCGCACGCCGTCGCCCGCGAGCTGGTGCAGCCGGTGCTTGAACTCGACCTCGGCTGCGCGTCGGATTCGTCCGATCTCCACGCCGTCTTCAAGGAGGCCGCCGACGGCACGGTGGTGCTGGTCCACGGCCTCGAGAGCGCGTCACCGCCGGCACTGCGTGACCTCGCCCGCGCCGCGTCCGGCACGCGCCTGGACACGGGGTCCGCGGCCGCGGCGGCCAACGCGCTGCCCGGGTTCGACGACTTCGAGCGGGCGATGCGCCGGTCCGGCCGCGCCTCGAAGCGCTACGCGGCCTTCACGATCATCGC
>CAMDUT010000170.1 GCA_945877905.1 Phycisphaera mikurensis NBRC 102666
TGCCGTCCGGCGCCAACCTGGCCACCAACCCAGCCGCTTCGAGCGGATAGTTGCGGTAGTCGAGCGTCAGCAGCGTGTGGCTCTCGCTCGCCGCGTATCCACCGACCTCGTTGCCCTTCGGATCGAGCATGATGAGTCCCGCCATTCCCGGCGGCACCGTGCGCTCGAGCTCCTGCCCGGCGAACGGCGCCTTCGGAAGCTCATGGCTGATGATGTAGCGGCGGACACCGTCGGGGCCGGCGACATTGATACGCCCGACGGTGATCTCGTCGAATCTCTCAACACGCGGGCGCGGCGGCTGGCTTGCGCCGGCAACGAGGCCCACGACGATCGCGCCGGCCAGCCCGAGCGTGAGCGCCTGGAACACCCGAACCTGCCGCACGAGACCGTCAAGACGATTGGATGCCTGTGAACCTGACTGATCGCTCATACATGTGCCCTCTCATTGTCAAGGGGGTTGAGGAGGAGATGAAACAGTTGGAACTCCCTGCGGAGCTGCTTGGTCCGCGGGCTGATCTGCGCAGCCAAGCACCTGGCTCAGCGGCACGATTAAAACATTCATCATCGACCTTCCCCAGCCATTGAGTCCACAATTTACGCAGTAGTCGTCCGATTTGGTCTTCACCCCGATGTGCGCTTGGCACAGAAATCCCTCCAGACGATGATCATCATGGCGGTAGGCGAGCTGGTGCAGGCCGCCACCTCAGTTCTTCTGAAGCTCGCTGCCTTTCAAGATTGATCGGGCTCAGCCCCCCCGAAACCGCGGTTATGACCCGCGAGACATAAACACGCCGCGAGCGTTAACCAGAGACACCCGACCGTGGAAACGTCTCTCGATGCCCCGAGAGACAACCCGGCGAGACCTCCGCGAGCGTCGGCCAGGCACTCCGCCACGCCACTCCGCTGGCCCACCGCGAGAGACCTTTGCGCACGCAACCCCTTGCCACAAAACGCCGTACGCACGCCGCAAAACGCAAACGCCCCGGCCGTGTGGCCTGGGGCGTTCACTCTTAACTTGCTGGCGCGCCAGTTTCGCGCGCGCCTCTTGAAGTAGCGGGGACTGGATTTGAACCAGTGACCTCCGGGTTATGAGCCCGACGAGCTACCAGGCTGCTCTACCCCGCAATGCGAACCGACGATGATAGCGAAACCCCGCCCGCTGTCAACCTGCCCGGAACCCGCTCACGCCGGTCCATGCTCGCGCTTCGGCCGCAGCACGCTCAGCACCATGCTGCCGCCGATGACGCCCACGATGAAGAGGAGCGACCAGCCGATCGGGAAGTGCCCTTCCCAGCTCGCCGGGTACCACGCCTCGGGCATCGTCATCTTGACGCCGACGAACACCAGCACGATGCCCAGGCCGTACTTCAGCATGTGGAACTTGTCGTGCGCGCCGGCCAGCAGGAAGTACAGGCTGCGCAGCCCGAGGATCGCGAACACGTTGCTCGTGAACACGATGAACGGCTCGCGCGTCACGGCGAAGATCGCCGGCACGCTGTCCACCGCAAAGATGATGTCGCTGACCTCGATCATGCAGAGCGCCACGAAGAGCGGCGTGCCCACCCACCGAAGCGCACGCGGCCCGCTTCCGTCGGGGCCGGGCGCCTCCTCCTTCACGAGGAACTTCTGCCCGTGGAACCGCTGCGTCAGCGGGATCCACCGCCGCAGCAGCTTCAGCACCGGGTTCTTCTCGGGGTCCTGCTCGCGCTCGGGCGCGAAGATGATCTTGATCCCGGTGAACACCAGGAACGCCCCGAAGACGATCACGACGACCTTGTACTGGATGAGCGCCGCGCCGACCGCGATGAACGCCGCGCGGAAGGCCAGCGCGCCCAGGATGCCGTAGAAGAGGACGCGGTGCTGAAGGGCCGGCGGGATGCCGAAGAACCCGAAGATCACCACGAACACGAACATGTTGTCGACCGACAGGCTCTGCTCCACCACGTAGCCCGTCAGGAACTGGAGCGCCACGGTGTTCGCGGCCTCGCGCGGTCCCGCGTAGCCCGCCGCCTGGATCTCCTCGAGCCGGTCGGGGAAGCGCCATCCGCAGTAGAGCCACAGCGCGCCGCAGAAGAGCACCGCGAGCGCCATCCACGCGATGGTCCAGCCCGTGGCCTCGCGCATCGACACCGCATGCGCCTTGCGGTGGAACACGCCGAGGTCGAGCGCCAGCAGCACCAGCACGAAGCCGGTGAAGCCCGCGTAGAACGCCCAGTACTCCGAGAAGGGGAAGAGGAGCGATTCCGCGAGCGTGGTGGTCATGGTTCCTCAGGGCCGCCGTGGGCGGCGTGCGGGCGCGTGGCCCGTTCCGTCACAGGCCGCGCGACGCGACGTACCTCATCATGTCGACGCAGCGCTGCGAATAGCCCGCCTCGTTGTCGTACCAGCTGACCACCTTGAAGAAGCGGTCGTTGAGCTGGATGCCGGCCAGCGAGTCGAAGATCGAGCTGCGGGGGTCGCTCATGAAGTCGCTCGAGACGACCTCCTCGTCGGTGAAGCCGAGCACGTCCTTCATGGGCCCGTCCGCCGCGGCCTTCATGGCCTCGTTGATCGCCTGCAGGGTGGTGGGCTTCGACGTGCGGAAGGTGAGGTCGACGCAGCTCACGTTCGCCGTGGGCACGCGGAAGCTCATGCCGGTGAGCCGGCCCTTCACCTCGGGCAGCACCAGCGCGCACGCCTTCGCGGCGCCGGTCGACGCCGGGATGATGTTCATGTACGCGTTGCGGCCGCCGCGCCAGTCCTTCTTGCTGGGGCCGTCCTGCGTGGGCTGCGTCGCGGTGACCGCGTGCACCGTGGTCATCAGGCCCTCCTCGACGCCGCAGTGCGCCAGCAGCACCTTCACCACCGGTGCGAGGCAGTTGGTGGTGCAGCTGGCGTTCGAGATGACCCGGTCCCGCGCGGGGTCGTACTGCTCGTGGTTGACCTTGTAGACGAAGGTGCGCACCGCGTCGTCGCTCTTCGTCGGCGCGCTGATGATGACGCGCTTGGCGCCGGCGGCCAGGTGCTGCGATGCGCCCTCGTGGTCGACGAAGCGCCCGGTGGCCTCGAGCACCACGTCCGCGCCGAGGTCCTTCCACGGCAGCTTCGCGGGCTCCTTCTCGCTGAGGCAGCGCGTGCGGCGGCCCTCGCACGTGAACCCGTCGGCGTCGGCCGTCACCCGGTGCCCGAACCGGCCGTGCATCGAGTCGTGGTTCACCAGGTACGCGAGGTTGTCCGCGGGCACCAGGTCATTCACCGCCACGACCTCGATGCCCTGCCTCACCGCGGCGCGGTAGACGAGGCGACCGATGCGACCGAAACCGTTGATGCCGATGCGGAGGGACATGGTGTGTGGCTGGCGTGGGTGGGTGCGTGCCCGCGGGCTCCCGCGGGAAGGGGGGAAAGGATAGCCCGTTCAGGCCCCCGGCGCGCGTCCGGGCCCGGGCGCGCCCCGCCGCCGCGACAGCGCCACCACCCAGTCCAGCATCCACGGGAACGCGGTGATCGCGCCCGCCGCGACGCGCGTGGGGAAGCTGGTCCAGATCTCGGTGCGCGGCGTGCCCACGGCCCGCGCGATCGCGCGGGCCACCGCCTCGGGACGCTGCACGAAGAACCGGCTCATGTCGTGGATGGCGTACTGCTGCTCGTGGCCGGGAAGCATGCGCTCGCGCGCGACGTCGAAGAACTCCGTGGCGGTGGTCACCGGGTGCACGCTCGAGACCATGATGCCGTGCGGCCGCAGCTCGTACGCCATGGCGCGCGCGACGTGCGCCTGCGCGGCCTTGCTCGCGCTGTACGCGCCGAAGTCCGGCAGCGTGAACTTCGCGACGCAGCTCGAGCACATCATGAGGTGGCCGCGGCGCCCGGCCGCGAGCAGCCGGCGCGCGGCCTCGTTGCAGAGCTCCACCGACGAGAAGAAGTTCACCTCGAACATCGTGCGCAGCTCGGACTCGTCCAGGCGGTGCATGGCGCGCTCCATGCCGTACCCCGCGTTCGCGTAGACGACGTCGAACCGCCCGAACGCGCGCTCGGCCGCGTCGAGGATGCGCGCGGAGCTGCCGCGCTCGGCGACGTCGGCGGCGACGAGCTCGCTGCGCACGGGGCGCCCCGCGGCCTCGCCGGCGCGCGCGGCGACGGCCTCGAGGCGATCGCCCCGCCGCGCGACGAGCACCAGGTCGTGCCCGGACTTCGCGAGCT
>CAMDUT010000171.1 GCA_945877905.1 Phycisphaera mikurensis NBRC 102666
TCGGTGCGCGTGCTGCGCGCGTCGAACCCGTCGCTGTCGACATCGACCGACGTCGACAGCGCGACCGTCGGGTTCTCGCCGATGCTCAAGGGCCCGGCCGTGACCGCGACCGCCACGGTCGCGAACTTCGGGTTCACCGCCGACCAGGCCACGCTCGACGTCGACTCGGTGCAGGTGCCGACGGGACCGTTCTCCTACGTGGGCGGCGCGGCGAACGGCATCGGCGCCTCACCCGCGACGCTGACCTTCCGGTTCGACCCGGCGGGCCTCGCGGCCGGCACGTACTCGCAGGTGGCCACCGTCGTGACGAGCGACGAGAACGTCCCGGGTGCGGCCTCGCGGCAGGTCACGGTGACGCTGAGCGCGACGATCGATCCCGGCGCGCCGGGCAACCCGGCGGACCTCAACGGCGACGGCGTCGTGGACGGGGTCGACCTGGGCATCCTGCTCTCCGGCTGGGCCGGCGGCGGCGCGGGCGACCTCAACGGCGATGGCACCACCGACGGCGTGGACCTCGGGATCCTGCTCGCGAACTGGGGCTGACCCGCGGCACATGCGAGCACGGCGGCGCGCGCTCAGGGCGATTCGAACCGCGAGCGCGGGGGTTCGGTGGCTCGCGTGAGCACGAGGTAGTTGCGCCCGCGCGCGGTGACCACCTCGCCGCTCACCAGCCACGTGGTGCCCACGGGGCGCTCGCGCACGCTCCGAGCGAGCCGGTCGAGCGCCAGGCTCGGCAGGATCTCCATCGAGAGCTCGGTCGAGCCGTCGGCACCGGTCCCGGGCACGCCGGTCGCGAACCGCGCGCGCCATGCGCCCGTCAACGGGTCGCGCAGCACGGTCGCACGCCGCTGCAGGACGCGCGTGGCCGTCGCGGTGCGCGACTCGCCGCCCGCCTGCGCGATGGGGCGCTTCATGGCGGTGCCGACGCCCGCGCGCGCGATTCCGGCGTCGAGGCGCCGCTCGATCTCGTCGGCCATGCCGTCGTCGAGGCCGGGGAACAGCGTGGGGTCGGGCTCGTGCGCCATCCAGTCGCGCGGGACGTCGCGCACGGGCGTGGAACCGAGTGCGTCGGCCTCCTCGATGGCGTAGGCGTCGATGCGCGGCGCGCGCGGCCCGGCCGTGCCCGCCGGGGCGGCGGGGGCGAACTCCCTCGGGGGCGTCCGCGCCAGCAACGGCGGCGCGGGCGGGTTCCGGAGCGCGACGATCGCCACGGGCAGCACGAACGCGCGGCCGCCCGAGTCGAACACCTCGCCCGTGAGCTCGAAGAGGACGGGCGTGTCCTCGGTGGGCTCGCGAAGCAGTTCCTTGATGTCCTCGGCCGGGTCGCACGGCAGCACGATGAGTGACCGGCGGCCGGCCTGCGCGGCGCGCTCCTCGAGCCGGAAGGCGAGCAGGCCGGGGTCGCTCAGCGAAGGCGCGAAGTAGCCGCGCACGCTCGAGAGGAACACGCCCTCGCGGATCGCGGGCATGCGCGAGCGGGCGGCCGGGGCCTGGCCGTGCGACATCGAGCCCGCCGCGAGGGCGATAAGCACGGGAACGAGGCAGGTTGCGGAGGGGGTCAGCATCGTCGCATTGACGCCGCGGGTCGTTCGTGCCACTATACGGGTCCTGGCCGGCCGCGTACCCAAGTGGCCCAAGGGGACGGATTGCAAATCCGTTATTCGTGGGTTCAAATCCCACCGCGGCCTTGAAGCACGAACGCGCGGCGCCTGACGGCGGCGCGCGTTTGTGCTTCAAGGCCGCGGGCGCGCGCCTGCGGCGCGCGCGGCGTCCGCTGCGCGGCCGCCGGGGTTTGGACGGCCCTTCGGGCCGTTCAAATCCCTCCGTGCGTTGGGGGCGGCAGCGGCGGCTGCTTCGCAGCGCCGCGGGCGTTCCCGGTCGCGGGGCGTGGGGCGGCGGCTGCTTCGCAGCGCCGCGGGCGTTCCCGGTCGCGGGGCGGCAGCGGCGGCTGCTTCGCAGCGCCGCGCGCGTTCACGGAAGAATGCGGTGGTCCGGGGGCTTGTGCGCGGGGGAATGCTGTGGCACTCTATGGGGGCATGCAAGCGGCGCGGCGCTCGGACTCTCCTTCGGGGACCCGGCTCGACTCGGTCGAGCGGATGGCGCTGCTCTACACGCCGGCCGAGGAGTGCTTCGACCGGATCACGCGGCTCGCGTCGCGCGTGATGCGGGTGCCGGTCGCGGTGCTGTCGATCACGGGGCACGACCGCGTGTGGTTCAAGTCGCGCGTGGGCGTGCAGGTCAACGAGGTGGCGCTCGACGACACGCTCATCGCGGACGTCATGGCGACGCACGGGTCGCTCGTGGTGCAGGACGCGCTCGCCACGCCGCGCTACTCGCGGTCGGGGCTGGTGGTGAACGCGCCGTTCGCGCGGTTCTTCGCTGGCGCCGCGGTGCGTGCGCCCGACGGGTCGCGCATCGGCGCGCTCTCGGTGCTCGACACCGAGCCCCGCGGCGGCGTCGGCGAGGACCTCCCGTTCCTGCGCGACCTCGTGTCCGTGGCCGAGGGCGAGCTGCATCGCCGGCAGCTCACGTTCGCGCAGGGGGACATGATCCGCGAGCTCGGCGAGGCCCGCCGCCGATCGATGGTCGACCCGCTCACGCGCGTCTGGAACCGCGCGGGGCTCGACGCGATCATCCAGCGCGAGATCGACGCCGCGCGCGCGAGGCGCACGCCGCTCTCGGTGGCGATGGTCGACCTCGACCACTTCAAGGACGTCAACGACCGCTACGGGCACGGCGTGGGCGACATCGTGCTCACGGAGGTCGCGCGCCGGCTCCGCGTCGCCGCGCGCCCGCTCGACTCGGTGGCGCGCTTCGGCGGCGAGGAGTTCCTGGTGGTGCTGCCCGATTGCGCCGAGCAGGACGCCGTGGCCGTGGCCGAGCGGCTGCGGACGCGCGTCGGCGAGTCGCCGGTCACGGTCGGCTCGTCCTCGCGCGTTGCGGTGACGTGCTCGATCGGCGTCGCGACCCTCCAGGACGACGAGCATCCCTCCGTGCTCCTGACGCGCGCGGACATCGCGCTCTACGACGCGAAGGGCGACGGCCGCGACCGCGTCATGACCGCGGCGCCGAGCGTGCGTGAGCGCGCCCGCTGAAGCGAGGCCCGCGCGCGGGGGGCGCGCCCTCCCGGTCCGTATCATTCGCCCCATGCCCGCGGCCGCGCACGCCGAAGTCGTCTCCGCCCGCCTCATGGTGGGGCTCGAGATCCACGTCGAGCTCGCCACCCGCAGCAAGATGTTCACGCGCGCGGGCAGCCCTGGGAACCCCGAGTTCTACGACCGCGAGCCGAACTCGCTGGTGACCCCGCTGGTCGCCGCGCTGCCCGGGACGCTGCCGGTGATGAACCGGCGCGCGGTCGAGATGTCCATGATGGTGGGGCTCGCGCTCGGGTGCACCGTGGCCCGCTTCTCGAAGTGGGACCGCAAGAACTACACGTACCCCGACCTCCCCAAGGGCTACCAGATCAGCCAGTACGACCTCCCGATCTGCCATGACGGCGCGTTCGAGCTGCCGCTCCCCGACGGCGGCTCGAAGCGCATCGGGATCATCCGCGCGCACCTGGAGGAGGACACCGGCAAGCTCGGGCACGAGCTGCCGGGCGGCTTCCGGTACGAGGGATCGCTGGTCGACCTGAACCGCGCGGGGACGCCGCTCCTGGAGATCGTCACCGCGCCCGACTTCGCGTCCGCCGCCGAGGTGGTGGCCTTCGCGCAGGAGCTGCGCTCGATCTGCCGGTTCCTGGGCGTCACCGAGGGCGTCATGCAGAAGGGCCACATGCGCTTCGAGCCCAACGTGAACCTCGTGCTCACGCTCGGCGACGGCTCCACCGTCCGCACGCCCGTGGTCGAGGTGAAGAACCTGAACTCCTTCAAGGCCGTGCGAGGCGCCATCGAGTTCGAGGAGCGCGAGCAGGTCGCGCGCTGGCGCGCCGAAGGCAAGGTCATGGGCCCGGGCGCGAAGAGCACCCGCGGCTGGGACGACGAGCGCGGCATGACCGTCCTCCAGCGCGAGAAGGAGGACGCGCACGACTACCGCTACTTCCCCGACCCGGACCTGGTGCCCGTGGTCACCGACGACGCGTGGATCGCGCGCGTGCGCGCGGAGATCCCCGAGCTGCCGGGCGCGCGGCGCGCGCGGTACGTGGGCGAGTACGGGCTTGAGCGCAAGGACG
>CAMDUT010000172.1 GCA_945877905.1 Phycisphaera mikurensis NBRC 102666
GAAAGTGTGACACGACTCCACGATGGACGCCAGTGCGGCAGCTTCGGAATCGCGCCATGGCCTCGCCCTACGATCCCCCCATGGCGCCCGCCCCACATGCCCTTCGGAACGCCCTCCGACCCGAACACCGGACCGCGCCTGCCGTCCTCCCCTTCGTCACGGGCGGGTTCCCGTCCCTTGACTCCACGCGCGCGCTGCTGCCGCGCCTGGCGCAGGCCGGGGCGGCCGCCATCGAGGTGGGCATTCCCTTCAGCGACCCGATCGCCGACGGTCCCGTCATCGCGGAGTCGATGCACGAGGCGCTGGTCGCGGGCTGCACTCCGGCGGGCGTGTTCGATGCCGTGCGCGACGTACGCACGCAGGTGACGTGCCCCGTGGTCGCGATGGTTAGCGTGTCGATCGTCGATCGAATCGGACCCGAACGCTTCGCCCGCGACGCGGCGGCCGCGGGATTCGACGGGCTCATCGTGCCGGACATCGACCTCGAGGACGCGCCGGCCCTGCGCGCGGCGTGCGACGCGGCCGGCCTTGCGCTCACGCTGCTGGTGTCCCCGACGTCCGGCGACGAACGCATCGCGCGCATCACGGCGCTGTGCTCGGGCTTCGTCTACGCACTCGCGCGGCTCGGCATCACGGGCGAACGCGCGGAGGCGCCCGACGTCCGGCCGATCGTGGAACGCATCCGCCGGCACACCGACCTGCCGATCGCGGCGGGGTTCGGCATCTCGACCCCCGAGCACGTGCAGGCCGTGGCCGCCCACGCCGACGGCGCGATCGTGGGAAGCGCCATCGTCCGCCGCATGCGCGAGGCGATGCAGGCGGGAACGTCGCCCGAGGACGCGGCCGTCGAGCTCGTGCGGCGCCTCGTGTCGGACGCCGGCCGAGCCGGGCGCTGACGCGCGGTCAGTACCTGCGCATCACGCCGACCACCACGCCCTGGATCTCGCAGCGGTCGACGATGATCGGCTCGAACTCCGGGTTCGCAGGCTGCAGCCGGATGCGGCCGTCGCGCTCCTTGAAGAACGTCTTGAGCGTGGTCTCGCCGTCCGGGAGCAGCGCCACCACGCGCTCGCCGTTGCGGGCGGTCTGGCGCCGCTCGACGATCACGTAGTCGCCGTCGAAGATGCCCTCGTCGCGCATCGACCAGCCGTCCACCTGCAGCGCGAACATGGGCGAGGTCTGCCCGCGCCGCGGGCCGAAGAGCTCCTCGAGGCGCAGCGTCTCGTCCTGCGCGCACTTCTCGATCGGACGGCCCGCCGCGATCCGCCCCACGAGGGGGAACTGCAGCGGCATCGGGATCGGCCCGTCGGACTCGACCTGCCGGTCCGCCGCCTCGTTCGGCAGCTGGGCATCATCGGCAATCGACAAAGAGCGACTCTTGTTCGGGTCGCGCACCAGCGCGCCCTTGCGCACGAGCGCCTCGACGTGCTCGAACACCGTCACCTTGGTCACGCCGAGCGTGTCGGCGATCTCCTGCATCGTGGGCGAGAAGCCCTTCGTGGCGCGGTGCGAGCGGATGAACTCGAAGATTCGCAGTTGCTTCGGCGTCAGGTTCATGGCGGTGGGTCCGGGGTTCGGTGCGGGGTGACGTGCGTGCCGGGGCCAGGGCGTCGGCCGTGTCGGCGAGGAATCGGTTGAGGCGGTGGCGGCGGCAGCGCGGGGCGGGGACTTCCTGCAAGGTGTGTCCCTCGACGTGCGGGCGGTCAGGGCGTTCAAGCCGCAGGACGCCGTTGCGCTCGACGAGGTGGTCGGTGAAGTCGCCGCCGGGGCCGAGCACCACAAGTGGTTCGGAGGCGGGGGCGAGCAGGCTGCGGAGGTTGGCAAGGAGCTTCATGGTGGGTCTCTCGTGGGTGGTGCCGGGCGTCGGGCCGGGCGTTGCGTGCGGTGCTTGTTCGGTCTTCGGCAGGGGTCCTTGCGTCCCTGCAGAATCCGTACGGGAAATGTTAGCGCGAACGGACTCCGAATCAACGGCGATTCGGCGCTTCCGTCTGCACTTTTTATGGGCAGGCGTCCCGGTATGGTTCCGGGCATGCCGTTCGGGTCCGCTCCCGTGCCGTTCCCGCCCTCGCCCCTGCCGCGTTCGGAGCGGTCCCGTTGGCTGCTTGAACCGGGCATCACGTTCCTGAACCATGGCAGCTACGGCGCCGTGATGCGCTCGGTGCGCCAGCAGCACATCGCGATGCAGGACCGCATCGAGGCGCGCCCCATCGAGATGCTCGGCCGCCGCTGGCGCGCGTTGCTCGCGCCCGCGCGCGAGCGCGTCGGTGCGTTCCTCGGCATGTCCCGGGACTCGTTCGGCTTCGTGACCAACGCCACCGAGGGCGTGAACGCGGTCCTGCATTCCACGCGGCTCGGCGCCGGCGACGAACTTCTCACGACGAGCCACGTCTACAACGCCGTGCGCAACGCGATGCGCCGTCGTGCGCGTGAGTGCGACGCGCGGTACGTCGAGGTGGCGGTCGACCTTCCGGTCGCGAGCGCCGGCGCCGTCGTCGACGCGATCGCGGGCGCCATCACGCCGCGCACGCGCCTCGTCGTGGTCGACCAGGTCTCGAGCGCGACGGCCCTCGTGTTCCCCGTCCGCGAGGTGATCGACGCATGCCGCGCCCGCGGCGTGGACGTGCTGGTGGACGCGGCGCACGTTCCCGGCATGCTCGAGGTCGAAGTCGAGGCGCTCGGGGCCACGTACTGGACCGGCAACCTGCACAAGTGGTGCTGCGCGCCGAAGGGGACGGCCGTCCTGTGGTGCGCGCCCGAGCGCCGTGCGGCGCTGAAGCCCGCGGTCGTCAGCCATTTCCTGGACGAGGGCCTGTCCGCCGAGTTCGACTGGCAGGGCACCCGCGACATGGCGGCGTGGATCGTGGCGGGCGCCGCCATCGATGCGATGGCCGAGTTCGGATGGGACGCCGTGCGGCGCCACAACCTGCAGATGGCCGCATGGGTGCAGCGCATGCTGTGCGAGCGCTGGGAAGTGGAGCCGATCGCGCCCGAGGGCGCCATGCTCGGCTCCATGTGCACGGTTCCGCTGCCGGCCGAGGTCTGCGCGCGCTTCCGAACCGCGGCCGAGTTCCAGGAGGCGCTCTACGCGCACGACCGCATCGAGGTGCCCATCATCGAGTTCGGCGGCCGTTGGCACGCGCGTCCGTCCGCGCAGGTCTACAACCGGGCCGAGGAGTACGACCGGCTCGCGCAGGCCGTCATCGAGCACGCGGCGCAGGCGTGACCGCGTGCCGCAGGCGACGCGTGCGCCCGTGGGCCCCGGGGTCGCGCCTCACTTCGCCGATGCCTTCGCGAGCTCCTCGTCCTGCGCCCGCTTGAGTGGCACGTAGGTGCCGTCGAACCACTTCGCCCACTCGCGGATGTCCCAGCCGATGCCGGCGGTCTGCGTCCCTGAGTCGTACGTGGTCATCGCCACCAGCGAGTCGTGGACGCCGCCGTGGTACACGGTCGCGCTGCAGTCGTTCACGCGCAGCACCACGCCCTCGATGATCTGCCCGATGATCGGCTGGAACGCGCCGCTGTTGTCGCCGACCACCGGGATCACGTTCTGGACGTAGCTGGTGGTCTTGCCGATCGCGATCCACGCGCGGTCGCCCGGGCCCTCGGTGCGCGCCGAGACGTACTGCGAGAAGATCAGCTGCGGGATGGCCTCGACCGCGTGCACCGCGCCCGCGAGCACGCCCGCGTTGTTGATCCACTCGTGGTCCTTCGCACGCAGGCCGTCGTCGATCGCGGCGAGCACGGCGGGCGAGGGCGGCTTCGCGAGCCGACGCGTGGCCTCGGCGCGCACGGCCTTGTCGGTGTCCTTGATCGCGACCGACGCGATGGCGTACTCGCCCTCGGCGCCGCCGGCCGCGAACGCGTCGAGCATGGCCATCTTCACGTCGGCGCGCTGCGTGCGCAGGGCGCCGAACATCGATTCGAACGCGGCCGGGTCGCGGCACTCGCGGATCGCCGAGAGACCTGCCGCACGCGAGCGCTCCGACCCGCCGGCGCCGAAGTGCTTCGCGCGGATGGTGCCGAACGCCGCGTCGAACCGCGCCCAGTCGGCGGGCGTGCCGGGGCGCACACGCGCCGGTGCCATGCGCGGCACGCCGCCCGCGCGGGGGAGGGGCGCAAGCAGCATCGGCGGCACGCGCTCGCGCCGC
>CAMDUT010000173.1 GCA_945877905.1 Phycisphaera mikurensis NBRC 102666
GGCGCGAAGACGATCTCGTCGCCCGGTGCCACGTCCTCGAGGAGGTGCGACCACACCTGCCCGGGTTGCACGAGGAACTGCCTTGCGCCCGCGGAGTACGGTTGCGGCATGCGCCCGGTGGGGTTCGGCGAGCCGCTGCGTGAGCCGGGAGCCGGCACCAATGGGGGCGGAACCGCCATGCGCTGCAGCGCGGCGGGCGCGTTCGACGCGGGCGCGGGCGGCGCCGCCGGCGCATTGCCCGCGGGCGGCGCGGTCGCGGCCGGGGCGGCCTGCATCGCGCAGGCGAGGGCGAGGACGGATGCGAACCCGCTCATGACCGCCGCTCCCCGGCGCGCGGGCCGTCGCGGACGCCGGCCATCGGGTCCGCGGTCGACGCGCGGATGAGGAGGGCCTGCGGCGAGAGGTCGACCGTCGTCCGCACGCGGTGCGCGGGCAGGAGCACCGTGTCTCCCGCGCGCAGGTGCTCCGGCCGATGTCCCTCCGCCTCGAGGACCGCCTCTCCCGCGAGCAGCATCAGGACGTCGGGCCGCTCGCCGGCCTCGAACGCGATCGGCGCGGCGTCGCCCGAGGGCGAGGCCTCGATGCCCTCGATCTCGAAGTGCTCGTTCGTGCACAGCATCGCCGCGCGCAGGCCGTCGCTCCAGGCCGCACCGAGGCGCGCGACGCCGGTGACCGGCGCGCGATCGAGCCCTTGGCCGTCGCCTAAGAGGATGCACTCCATGGCCTGGTCCACGTGCAGCGGCCGCGCCGGGTCGTTTCGGTTCCAGTCATAGACGCGGAACGTGGTGTCGCTCGGCGTCTGCACCTCGGCCACCATCACTCCGGCGCCCAGCGCGTGGCACAGGCCGCTCACGAGCGGGATGCAGTCGCCGGCACGGACCTCCTCGCTGACGAGGAGGTCGACCGCCGTGCCGCCGGCGATCGCGGCGCGGAATCGGTCCGGCGTCACGCCCGCCCGGATGCCGCGGTAGATGCGGGCGCCCGGCGCCGCCTCGAGCACCACCCACGCCTCCGTCTTCAGGTGCGCGCCGGGGTGGCGCGCCGCGAACGCGGCGGTCGGGTGCACCTGCACCGAGAGGTGCTCGGCCGCGTCGAGGAACTTGACGAGGAGCGGGAACCGCCCGTCGACGTCGTGCGCCGATCCGAGGATCGCGCGGCGATGCGCGTCGAGGAGGTCGCGCAGGCTCGCCCCGTCGAAGGGACCGCCCGCGACCCGCGACACGCCGTCCTCCACCGGGGGCGCGAGGTCGGCGATCTCCCAGCTCTCGCCTACCGGGGGTGCGGGCGCCGGCGGCACGGGCTTCCCGAAGCGGGCGAGGCGCCGCCCGCCCCATGCGCGGGACTTCAGGATCGGTCGGAAGCGAAGCGGGGGCAGGGGCATCGTGGGTCCACGCTACCTGCGTGCGGCGCGCGCGCTCAGAGCGTCATTCCCGTGATCTTGCCGTCGAACACCAGCTTCCCGTTGACCACGCCTTGGCAGTGGCAGATGAAGCGACGCCGGTTGCAGTCGATCATCTTCGCAAGCAGGTACAGCGTGTCGCCCGGCACCACCTGGCCGCGGAAGCTGACGTCGTCGCACCGCGTGAAGCCGAGGAACCCCTTCACCCGCCCGCTCTTCGTGTTCAGGAAGCTGGCCATCTGGGCCGTCGCCTCGATCATGAGCACGCCGGGAAGGAGCGGCCTTCCCGGGATGTGGCAAGGCACCCAGAACTCGTCGTGGCGGACGTCCTTGCGGCCCACCCCCCGCGTGAAGTCCTCGTTGTGCCAAAGCACCGCGTCGCACATCCGGAGGTGACCGACCTGCGGGAGGTCGTGGTCGAGCGCCTTCGCGTCGAATGCCACCCGGGACAGGTCCATTTCATCGAGGTTCAGGACGAAGTCGGTCGCCATGGGGTGCAAAGGATAATGTTGGCCTTTAGGCGCGGCAATCGGGGGTCGATCCCCGTTTTTGGCCTCCCATGGGGGTTTTCCCAAGCCCGATTCCGCACATGGGACGTTCCGCCCGGTAGGCTTCCGGACCGTGGGCGGGCGATGACCCGCACCTCGCCTCGGGCCCCGGGCATCCGCCCGGCCTGACAATCAAAGACCCCGATCCAGAGGAGCAGACGCCATGGACGCATACGAACGGATGAAGAAGCTCATCGCCGAGTGCGACGAGGACGTGAAGAAGGCCATCGGAGGCAATCGCGCCGCCGGCACCCGCGTCCGCAAGACGATGCAGGAGATCAAGGAGTGCGCGCAGAACGTGCGCCAGTCCGTCCTGAACCTGCGCGAGCAGTCGCCGGACGGCGCGCAGGGCGACTGACGCCCCGCCCGTGGCCGCGCGCCGCCGGCGCGGGCCTCACGAACACGGAACCCTCGCTGACGCGTCCTCCTGGACGCGTCAGCCGTTTTTCGGCACGAGCTTCGCGAGCTGGAGCAGGTCCCGGAACTTCGGGTGCGCCGCGTCGGCGAGCAGTTCGTACATCGCGCCCAGCGTGCCGCTCGGGACGGCTCCCGCGCGCTCCATGCGGCGGAACGCAGGCGCCACCTGGTCGGCCTGGCCCGCCGAGATCGCGTCCGTCGCGAGGAACGCGTTCCAGCCCCCGGCGCACAGGTCGAGCACCGACTGCTGGACGCAGACGTGCGCCTCGACGCCGCACACGAGGACGTTCGGCCGCGCGTGGCCGCGCAGGAGCGCGCGCACCTCGTCGGTGACGGCGCTGAAGCGGGTCTTCTCGATGACCGCGGTCCCGGCGGGAAGCGCCTCGCGCACGGCTGCCGCGGTGTGGCCGAGCCCGCGCACGTACTGCTCGGTGCAGATCACGGGAATCCCGAGCATCCCCGCGGCCCGTGCGAGCGTCGCGCAGTTCGCCTCGATGCGCGGCGCGGCGGCGATCGTGGGCATCAGCCGCTCCTGCACGTCCACCACGAGCAGCAGGGTGTCTTCCGGGCGCATGCGGGGCGGGGCCATCGGGTTCAGACCTCCAGGGTCGGTTCGTCGCGGAGCGCGGCGGCGTGGCGGGCGCGGATCGGGGCGACGACGTCGCGGATGAACCGGTCGACCTGCTCCGGCGCGCGGCCCACGTAGGCGGATGGGTCCGTCACGCGCGACCAATCGAGGCCCGCGAACATCGGGTCGGCCTTGAGGCGTTCGAGCAGGTCGTTCGGCGCGCCGAGCTCCTTTACGCGCCGGCCGGCCTCGAGGCTGTGGCGGCGGATCGCCTCGTGCGCCTCCTGCCGGTCCGTGCCGCGCGCGGCGGCGGCGAGCAGGATGTCCTCGCTCGCCATGAAGGGAAGCTCCGCCTCGAGGTGCGCGCGGATGACCGCCGGGTGCACGACGAGCCCGCCCATCACGTTCGCGAGGATGTCGAGCGCGCCGTCGAGGGCGAGGAACGCCTCGGGCAGCGACAGGCGGCGGTTCGAGCTGTCGTCGAGCGTGCGCTCGAACCACTGGGTGGCGGCGGTGTCGAGCGCGTTGCCCGAGAGGTTCATCACGAAGCGCGCGAGGCCCGTGGCGCGCTCGCATCGCATCGGATTGCGCTTGTAGGCCATGGCCGACGAGCCGACCTGGTCCTTCTCGAAGGGCTCCTCGACCTCCTTGAGGTTGGCGAGGAGCCGAAGGTCGTTGCAGCACTTGTGGATGGCGGCGGCGGCCACGGCGAGCGAGCCGAGCACCTGCGCGTCGACGAGCCGCGGGTAGGTCTGCCCGCACGCGGCCCAGGTGCGTTCGGCGGGCCACCCGAGGGCCGCGGCGAACCGCCGCTCGAGTTCGTCGACCTTCGCGGCGTCGCCGCCCACGAGCCCCAGGTACGAGGCCTGCGTGCCGGTCGCGCCGCGCAGCCCGCGCAGGCGCAGGCCGTCGAGGCGCATCTCGACCTCGGCGAGCGCGATCGCCAGGTCCTGCGCCCACAGCACGGCGCGCTTGCCGACGGTGGTCGGCTGCGCGGGCTGGTAGTGCGTGTAGCCGAGGGTGGGCAGCGCGCGGTGCGCGGCCGC
>CAMDUT010000174.1 GCA_945877905.1 Phycisphaera mikurensis NBRC 102666
GAGCCCCAGGCCCGGGAGCGGCGCGTCGGGCGCGTTGAAGAGCGCCTCGGCGAGCTGCTTCGGCGAATCGACGTTGAACGGGTGCGGCGCGGCGGCCTCGATCTCCTCCTTGATGCGCGCGATGCGCGCCTCGAGCGCGCGGCGCTGCCGTTCGAGCTCGTCCGGGTCGACGCGGATGCCGTTGAACTCGAGCTCGGCGAGCACCTCGACGAGCGGCACCTCGACCGACCGGTACAGCTCGCCGAGGCCCGCCGCGTCCACCTGCGCCTCGAGCGCCGCGGACAGCCGCAGCGCCACGTCCGCGTCCTCGGCCGCGTACGGGCCCGCGAGCGCGAGCGGCGCCTCGTCGAACCGTCGCTGGTGCCGCCCGACCCCGATGAGCTCGGTGATGGGGATCGTGCGGTGGCCGAGCACCGCCTCGGCCAGCGCATCCATGCGGTGCGTGCCGCGCGTGGCGTCGACCACGTAGCTCGCCACCATGCTGTCGCCGGCGAGCCCGCGCACGCGCACGCCCGCGGCGCGGAGCGCCACGAGGTCGAATTTCGCGTTGTGCGCGGTCTTGCGGGCGGACGCGTCCTCGAGGAGCGGGCGCACGCGCGCGAGCACCGAGGCCTCGTCGAGGTGGGACTCGGGCTCGGGGCTGCGGATGGGGACGTACGCGGCGCGCCCCGGTTCGTGCGCCAGGCTGATGCCGCAGAGCTTCGCCGACACCGGGCTGAGCGAGGTGGTCTCCACGTCGAAGGCGAGCATCGCGCCCGCGGCGCAGGCGGCGCGGGCGGCCGCGACCCACGCGTCAAGCTCGTCGGCCGTGCGGAGCAGGCGGTAGTCGCCGCGCGCGAAGGCCTGCATCGCGGGGCCGTCCGACGGGGCCGCGGAGGGCGCCTCGTCGGGCGCGGGGTTGAAGAGGTCGAACTCGGCCGGCGCGGCCGGCGCGACGCGTGCGGGCGCCGATTTCCCGCGAGCGCCGGACGCGGGCGCCCCCGCCGGCGTCCCCGCCCCGCCCTTCGGCGGCGCGTTCGTGCCGAGCCACGCCCGCATGTCAGACTGGTGGCGGTTGAACCCGAGCGCGTGCAGCTCGTCCATCAGGACGCCCGCCTGCGCGCGGCCCGGCTCGACGCGCGCCGTCTCGAGGTCGAACGCCACCTCCACGTCGTCCTTCAGCGCCACCAGGCTCTTCGAGAGCGGCAGCACCGAGCGCTGCGCGGCGATCGCCTCGCCGGTCTTGCCCTTCACCTTGTCGAGGTTCTCGAGCAGCGCGTCGAGCGTGCCGAACTCGCCGATCAGCTTGGCCGCGGTCTTGATGCCGATGCCCTTCACGCCCGGCACGTTGTCGACCGGGTCGCCCATGAGGGCGAGCATGTCGACCACCTGCGCGGGGCGAACGCCCTTGGACTCGAAGAGCTGCTCGACGCCGAGCACCGTGTCCGACTGCGGGTCGAAGAGGTGCACCTTCTCGTCCACGAGCTGGCCGAGGTCCTTGTCGCGGCTCACGATGCGGACCTCGAGGTCCGGGTGCTCGCGGCGCATGCGGCGCACCACCGTGGCGATGGTGTCGTCGGCCTCGACGCCCTCGACCGCGAGCACCGGGATCCCCATCTGCCCGAGCAGCGCGACGCAGCGCCCGACCTGCGGGTCCATGTCCTCCGGAGGCGGCTTCCGGTGCGCCTTGTACTCGGGGTAGATCCTCGAGCGGAACGTGCCTTGGTCCCCGGAGGCGTCGATCACGACGGCCAGGTAGTCGGGGCGGTCCTGGCGCAGCACCTTGAGGATCATGCCGAGGAACCCGAACGTCATGTTCGTGGGCTCGTTCGTCACCGGGCTCTTCATGCCCGGCCGGATCGCGTGGTACGCGCGGAAGAACTGCGCGTGGCCGTCGACGAGGTAGAGGGTCGGCATGGGCGCGTGGTCCGGGGCGCAGGTCAGTCGGGCCCGTGGAGCTCCTCGAGCCGGGCCACGTACGCGGCGCCCGGCACGACCGAGCGGCGCGCCATCACGGTGCGCGCGACGTCCATGAACTTGCGCACGAGGAAGCGGCGCTCGCCGTCGTCGGTCACCCAGGCGAACGGCGCCACCGCACCCGAGATCGCGCGGCCCGCGGCCCACATGGCGCCGGTGCCGACGGAGCTTCCGGTCATGATGCGCGTGCCGATGGCGAGCTTCACGTGGTCGCCGAGGACGCATCCCATGAACTGGCGGCCCGTGCGCTCGAGCGCGCCCTCGGGGCGCAGGCGCATGACCACCTCGCCGTAGGTGTTCAGGAGGTTCGAGTTCACGGTGCCCGCGCCGAGGTTCACCCACTCGCCCACCAACGCGTCGCCGAGGTGGCCGTCGTGCGCCTTGTTCGAGCAGGCCTGGAAGATGACCGACCCGACCTCGCCCGCGACGCGGCACTGCGGCCCGAACGCGGCGAACGGCTTCACGAGCGTGCGCTCGGCCACGATGCAGCGTGCCCCGATGAACGCGGGCCCGTTGATGACCGTGCCGTGGCGCACCTCGGCGTGGGCATCGACGAACACCGGCCCCTGGGTGCAGTCGAACACCACGCCGAAGCCGACCTTGGCGGTGGGGTGCACGTGGAGCGCATGCTCGCCCGTGCGCGCGGCGTGCGCGGGAACGGACTCGAGCCACGCGGCGTGCCAGCCGTCGACGGCGAGCGCGACGTCGCCCGCGATCGCGGCGCCGAAGCGGGCTCCGTCGAGCAGGTGCCACGGACGCGACCAAGCGAAGAGGTCCGAGGGGATCGCGGTGAGCGTCGCGGCGAACTCCGCGACGCGGCCCTCGGCGACGGCGCGAAGCGCGGCACCCGAGCCTCCGGTGTGCGGGCGAAGGGCGAGCACGGCGCCGCCGGAGGCAACCAGCGCGCAGCCCGGGGCAAGCGACTCGATGGCGACGCGCGCGGAGCCCGTCAGGGGCGCGTGCAACCGGCCGTTGACGAGCACCGCGCCCTCGGCCGTGCCGTTGGCGGGAAGGCCCAGGCGCTCGGCGGCCAGCGCGGCGCGCGCGGCGGGAACGGCGACCTCGGGCACGGCACCGGCGAGCGCGCACCGCTCGAGGACGGAGAGCCCTCCGGCGCGCTGCTCGAAGCTCGCGCGCAGGTCCGAGAGCGGGCCGAGGTCGGCCAGTCCGTCGTCGAAGGGCACGAAGTGCGTCGGCATGGGTTCAGCGTAACCCGCGCCGGGGGCGTGCGCGCGGCGCACCGCGGCCGCGCGGGGTCACGGGATGCTCGGCGTCACGGGTCGCGCCCGACGCGGGCACCGGGCGCGAAGCGCGGGCCCGCGGTGGCGAAGTCCCACGCGCCGAGGCTCGCATGCAGCCAGCGGGCCGGGAGCAGCGCGACCAGCGCCGTGTACAGGGCCGAGAGCAGGTCGGCACCGATGGCGGCCGCTCCGCTTCCGGCACCCCAGAGCGGCGCCGGATCGGCGTAGGCCGCGCGGATGCCGGCAATGGCCACGAACGCCACGGCCGCGGCCGCCGCGCACGTCCCGGCGGCCAGCGCCACGGTGAACGTGTTGCGCCGGTACAGGATGCCGCGCAGCTCGAGGATGGCCCACGCCCCCGCCAGGCACGAGAGCGCATGCGGCCCGAACACGGGGACGGCCACGGGCACCACGCCGGTCGCGGCAAGCGCGGGGTGCGCGGCGTCGAGCCACAGGCCCGTGACCAACGCCGCGCCCAGGGCCGAGGCACGCGAGGCGTACATCGCGACAAACGCGAGCAGCGTCGGCCAGAGCCGCGGCGCGCAGCCGTTGATCGAAAGCACCTGCATCACGGTCATGTCCAGGGACAGCGCCATGGCCATCGCGGGGGCGAAGATCCACCACCTCATGGCCACACCCCCTGCCCCGCAGCCACCTTGACGATCACGCGCCCGACGCGCGCGGGCTCGGTCTCCATCCGGACGTCGATGCGGGTCCTGAGCGGGTTGGCGTCGAGCTTCC
>CAMDUT010000175.1 GCA_945877905.1 Phycisphaera mikurensis NBRC 102666
CCCGCTCGTCGTGTTCGACCTCGGGGGCGTCGTGGTCCGCATCTGCCGCTCGTGGCGCGAGGGGTGCATGGCCGCGGGCGTCGCGCACCGCGCCGAGGCCGATGCCGCGCTCGCGGGCGCGGGCGTGCGCGGGCTCGTCGACCTCCACCAGCGCGGGCGCCTGGCGTGCGACGCGTTCTTCCGCGAGGTCGCGGCCGCGTCGGGTGCGCACTCGCCCGACGAGGTCGAGCGCGTGCACCGCGCGTGGATCCTCGGCGACTACCCGGGCATCGCGGACGCCATCGACCGCATCCACGGCGCGGGCCTGGCCACGGCGTGCCTCTCGAACACCAACGCGACGCACTGGGACCAGCTGCGCGCGAGCACCGCGTTCATGCGCATCGGCGTGCGCCACGCGAGCCATGCGCTCGGCCTCGCGAAGCCCGATCCCGCGATCTACCGCGCGTTCGAGCGCGAGACCGGCGTGCCGGCCGCGTCGCTCGTGCTCTTCGACGACCTGCCCGAGAACGTCGCCGCCGCGCGCGCGTGCGGGTGGACCGCGTTCGAGGTGGATCACGCGGACGACACCGCCGCGCAGGTGCTGGGCGCGCTCCGCGGCATGGGGTCCATGGCATGAGCGACGCCGGCGCATCAAGTTCGTCGCCGGCACCGGGGTCGCCGCCGCCCCGTGCCTTCGCGCCCCCGCCGGTCGCGCGGCGGCTGCTCGATGCCTCGCCGATCGAGGGCGCCCGCATCAAGGAGCGCCCCGGCGACTTCATCGTCGAGGAGCTGCCGCTCTACGAGCCGTCGGGCGAGGGCGAGCACCTGTACCTGCGGATCGTCAAGGAGGGCATGTCGCACCACGAGATGGTCGACGTGCTGTGCGCGCACTTCGGCGTCGACGCGCAGGCGATCGGCACCGCGGGCATGAAGGACCGCCAGGCCGTGACCGGCCAGACGGTGAGCGTGCACCTGCCGCGCAAGCCCGAGCTGCGGTCGATCCAGGAGCCGCGGATCCAGTTGGTGTGGGCCACGTGGCACGGCAACAAGCTGCGCCGCGGGCACCTCGCGGGCAACCGGTTCTCGATCCGCGTGCGCGGCGTGGAGCCGTTCCGCGCGCCGGCGGCGTGGCGCGCGATCCGCGCGCTCGAGGCGCGCGGCGTGCCCAACGGATTCGGCCCGCAGCGGTTCGGGATGCGGTCGAACAACCACGCGCTGGGCCGGATGCTCCTCGGCGCGCGCCACGACGAGCTGCTCCGCGAGCTGTGCGGCTCGGGAGGAAGCGCGTTCCACGAGTCCGAGCGCGAGGCGCGGTCGCTCTTCGATGCCGGCCGGTTCGAGGAGTCCGTGCGCGCATGGCCGCGGGGGCTCGACGCCGAGCGCGCCGCGACGCGTTCGCTCGCGCGCGGCGGCACGGCGCGCGACGCGGTGCGCGCCGTGCCGCGCCCGGTCCAGGAGCTCTGGACCGACGCCTGGCAGTCAGAGGTGTTCAATCGCGTGCTCGACGCGCGAATCGCCGCCGGCACGTTCGACCGCGTGCTGCCCGGGGACGTGGCCAGCAAGCATGCCAACGGCGCGCGATTCACGGTCGACGACGCCGCGATGGCGGAGCAGGGCGACGGGTCCGTCGATGCGCGCGCACGGCGGCTCGAGATCTCGGCCACCGGCCCGCTGCCCGGCTGCGAGACGCCGCTCGCCTCGGGCGAGCCGGGCGCGCTCGAGCGCGCGGCGATCGCCGAGTGCGGCGGCGAGGGACTGGTGGCGGCCGGCGGGCCGGGGTCGTCGCGGAAGCCCCCGGGCGACCGTCGCCCGCTCCGCATCGCGCTCCGCAACCCCGAGATGGAATCCGGGTTCGACGAGCACGGCCCGTACGTGCGCGTGGCATTCGACCTTCCCGCGGGGGCCTACGCGACGGTGGCGCTGCGCGAGGCGTTCGGGGACGCGCTCGGGGACGCGTCGCGGGACGCCGCGCGCTCCTGACGCCGGCGGGCGAAGAACGACGTGAGCTGGCGCCCGCACGGGCGAGCGAGGACGCCCGCGACGATCGGCGGGCGGTGGTTCAGGCGCCCGTCGGCCGGGATGGTCCACAGGCTGCCGCACGCGCCGGCCTTGGGGTCATGGGCGCCGAAGAAGACGCGGCCGATGCGCGCGTTCACGATCGCGCCGGCGCACATCGCGCACGGCTCGAGCGTCACCGCGAGCGAGCAGTCGGAGAGGCGCCATGCGCCGCGCGCGCGGCCGGCGTCGCGCATGGCGGCGAGCTCGGCGTGGCCGGTGGGGTCTCCGGTCGCCTCGCGGTCGTTCGCCTGCTCGCTGACGACGGTGCGTCCCCGGTACACCACCGCGCCCACCGGCACCTCGCCCCGCCGCGCCGCGTGGCGCGCGAGCGTCATCGCGCGGAGCATCATGCCGACGTCGTTGGCGCGCGCGCCCGCGCGCAGCGCCGCGGGGCCGGCCATGCGGAGCATCGCGTGGCGCCCGGGGCGCGCGAACGCGGCGCGTACGGCTCCCCCGGCTCGCGCCGCGCGCATCACTCGTCGCCCTCGTCGGCGTCGGTGCGGCGGCCCCGGTACCTCGGGCGCCCGACCATCGACCCAAGCGCGTTGCGGATCACGCCGCCCTCGGCCACGGCCTGCGTCGGTGCCACCGAGAGCAGGATGATCCCGAGCTCGTAGAGCAGGTAGAGGGGGATCATCAGCGCCACCATGCTGAACGCGTCGATCGTCGGCGAGATCACGGCGGCGATGACCGCGCAGGCGAGCAGCGCATGGCGGCGGTACGTGCGCAGCATGCGCGTGTCGAGGATGCCGACCCACCCCAGCAGCAGCACCGCCACGGGCATCTGGAACGCGATCGCGATCGCCGCGGCGAAGAAGAGCAGGAAGTCGACGTACTCCTGGAGCCGGTACTGCTGCGCGAGGCTTCCCTCGACGCGCGTGGGGATCGTGTGCACCTCGAGCCGCCCGTCGCCGGTCCCGGCGTCGAGCGCGATGCGCAGCTGCGAGTCCGCGCGCACGACCCACAGCTCGCCCGGGCGCGCGGCGGGCGGGTCGGCGTCGAGCACCGGCACCGCGGGCCCGCCGGGCGCGGCGTCCGCGGCCGCGAGCGCGACGGTGCGCGGCGCCTCGTTGCCGAACGAGATCAGGACGCGCAGCATGTAGGGCATCGCCAGGTACAGGCCGGTGAGCCCCGCGAGCGCGAGGATCGACGAGAGCGGCACCAGGAAGCGCGCGAACCGGCGCTCGTGCGAGTAGAGGCCCGGCGCGACGAACTTCCACAGCTGCCAGAGGATCCACGGCAGCGACACGACCACCGCGGCCCAGATCGAGATCTGCAGGTCCACCATCAGCGACTCGGTGGGGCTGAGCACCTGCAGGTTGGTGGGCTGCCCCTCGGCGGCCAGCGCGTCCATGAGCGGCCGCACCAGGAACCCGCGCACGTGCGACGCGCCCATGAACACGGCGAGCGCCAGCGCCACCGGGACGACGAGCGCCTTGATGAGGCGCGACCGCAGCTCGTCGAGGTGCGCGCCGAAGGGCATCACGCCGCCGGCCGCGTCACGGAGATGGTCCTGGTCGAGGGGCATCGCGGGGCACCCAAGCCTATCTGCCGGTGCCCTCGGGCAGCCCGAAGAAGCGGCGGGCGTTCGCGTCGACCGTTCGCTCGAAGTCGTCCCATGGCGTCGCGCGCAGCGCGGCGAGGAACCGCGCGGTGTGCATCACCATGGCGGGCGTGCAGGGCTTCGCGCTGCGCACGGGCTCGGGCGACAGCCACGGTGCGTCGGTCTCGCACATGATGCGATCGTCGGGAACGAGCCGCGCGGCCTCGGCGACCTCGGGCGCGTTGCGGAAGGTCACCACGCCGGTGAAGCTGATCATCGCGCCGAAGTCGAGCACCATGCGCGCCTCGGCGGGCGTCTCGGTGAAGCAGTGGA
>CAMDUT010000176.1 GCA_945877905.1 Phycisphaera mikurensis NBRC 102666
GTTCAAGATGACCTGGCACATCCCGATCATCGCGGCGGGCGCCGTGATCTTCATCGTGGTCGCGTCGAGCGCGTTCAGCATGCGCCGCGTGGCGAAGCTCGACCCCGCCGAGGTGTTCCAGGGATGACCGAGCACCGCACGGCCATCCGCTGCGCGCGCATCACGAAGTCCTTCGGGTCGGGCGAGGCGGTGGTGCACGCGCTGCGCGGCATCGACCTCGAGGTGCGGCGCGGCGAGATGATGGCGCTCGTCGGACCCTCCGGCTGCGGCAAGACGTCGCTCATCTCGATCATGGCCGGCCTGCTGCAGCGCGACGAGGGCGAGCTCGAGGTCATGGGCACCGACCCCGGCGCGCTCTCCGGGCACCAGCGCACCAAGTGGCGCGGGTCGAACGTCGGGTTCATCTTCCAGCAGTTCAACCTCATCCCCCAGGTCTCCATCCTCGAGAACGCCGCGGTGCCGCTGCTCCTGCGCAACGTGCCGCGGCGCGAGGCGCACGACCGGGCCGCCGCGCTCCTGCGCGAGGTCGGCCTCGCGGGCCGGGAGAACTCGCGCCCCACCAAGCTCTCGGGCGGCCAGCAGCAGCGCGTCGCCATCGCGCGCGCGCTGGTCAACGAGCCCCGCATCCTGGTCTGCGACGAGCCGACCAGCGCGCTCGACGGCGCCACGGGGCAGAAGGTGATGCACCTCATCCGCGACATCACCCGCCGCGACGACCGCGTCGTGATCCTCGTGACGCACGACGAGCGCATCTACCACTTCGCCGACCGCATCGCGCACCTCGACGACGGCCGCGTCACCCACGTCTCGACCCCTGCCGAGGCGCTCGCCGAGAGCGCGGCCCGCATGGGCGAGGCCGCCGCGGCACGCAGGTGACTCCCGCCGTACCCTGATCCCCGAACCAGGCACCCCACGCATGAACTGGAAATTCGTCATCCTCCCCGCGCTCGCCGTCGCGGGAATCGTCGCCGCGGTGGTGACCGTCTCGAAGCAGTCGAAGCCGCCGGCGGTGCCCCCGCCGACCGTGCCGCCCGCGGCGTCGCCGTTCGGCGACCGGGTGAGCGGCTCAGGCCTCGTCGAGCCCTCGAGCGAGCTCATCCTCCTCGGCGCCCCGGTGAGCGGCCTGGTCGAGGAGGTCATGGTCACCGAGGGCCAGCGCGTGAAGAAGGGCGACCCGCTGTTCGCCATCGACCGGCGGACGCTGCGTTCGCAGCTGGCCGGCGCGGAGGCGCGCCTGCTGTCCGCCGAGGCGCGGCTCGGGCAGGCCAAGAGCATGCCGAAGCCCGAGTCGCTCGCGCAGGCGCAGGCCCGTGCCGAGCAGTCCCGTGCGGCGGTGGCCGACGCGCAGGGCCGTCTCGAGCGGCTGATCGCCGTCGGCGAGGCGGGCGCGATCTCGCGCAACGAGCGCCCGACCCGCGAGTTCGAGCTCGCGAGCGCGAAGGCGCGGCTCGCCGAGGCCGAGGCGAACCTCGCGTTCGTCAAGCGCGGCACGTACCCCGAGGACCTCAAGGTCTTCGAGAGCGAGGTGGCGGTCGCGCGCGCCGAGTGCGACGCGCTCCGCACCGAGCTCGATCGCTGCATCGCGCGCGCGCCGATCGACGGCAACGTGCTCAGGATCGACGCGCGCCCGGGCGAGTACGCGGCTGCGGGGCCCGGCGCCGAGGTGCAGATGCAGCTTGGCAACCTCGACCCGCTCCACATCCGCGTGGACATCGACGAGCTCGA
The DNA here is from genome assembly GCA_945877905.1 of Phycisphaera mikurensis NBRC 102666. Lineage (GTDB taxonomy): Bacteria > Planctomycetota > Phycisphaerae > Phycisphaerales > SM1A02 > UBA966. The sequence goes on from CAMDUT010000176.1 coordinate 1,726, forward strand.
CGCGTGGCGGTTCGATCCGAAGGGCAAGGCCGTGGCGTCGCTGCGCGGCGGCAGGCAGCAGACCTTCCCGCTCCGCTTCGTGCGGCGCACGCCGCTCGTGCAGCCCAAGCGCGCGCTCACCGGCGAGAACGCCGAGCGCATCGACACGCGCGTGATCCAGGTCATCTACGCGTTCGAGGATCCGAAGGCGGGCGTCGCCCCGGGGCAGCTGCTCGACGTGTACATCGAGAGTGCGCAGCCGCAGGCCGAGGCCGCGAAGCCCGCGGAGGCCCCGAAGCAGGCACCCACGCCCGCGCCGGCCGCCAAGCCCGCGGAGGCCCCGAAGCAGGCACCCGCGCCTCTGCCCGCACCGAAGAATGGCGGCTGACGCGACCAGCCCCGCGCCCGCCGCGGCGGCGTCGCAGGAGCGCCGCGCGGCCACGTTCGCGCTGGTCGCCGGAGTCGCCATCATGGCGACGAAGTTCGTCGCGTGGCGGCTGACCGGCTCGAGCGCCGTCTACAGCGACGCGGTCGAGTCCATCGTCAACATCGTCGCGGGCGCGTTCGCGCTCTGGGCCATCGCGCAGTCCCACCGCCCGGCCGACCGGACGCACCCCTACGGGCATGGCCGGTTCGAGTTCCTGAGCGCCACCGTCGAGGCGGCGCTCGTCGGCGCGGCGGGCGCGAGCATCGTGTGGGAGGCGGGGCACCGGCTGCTCTCGGGCGCGGCCATGCCGCAGCGCGTGGACGCGGGGCTCGCGATCATCGGTGCGGCCGGCGTCGCCAACGCGGTGCTCGGCGGGTGGCTGCTGCGGATGGGCCGGCGCAACGGCTCCGCCGCGCTGGTGGCCGACGGGCAGCACCTGCTCTCGGACGCGCTCACGAGCGTCGCTGCGCTCGGTGCGCTCGTTGCGGTCCGGCTCACCGGCATCGCGTGGATCGACCCGGTGGTCGCCCTCTGCATGGCCGCGGTCCTGGTGGCCATGGCCGCGCGCACCATGCGCCGCTCGCTGGGCGACCTCGTGGACGAGCAGGACGCGCGCGATTACGAGCTGGTGCGGGGCATCCTTGACGCCCACGTCGAGCGACCCGGCTCCGCGGTTCGCGAGCCGCGGATCCGCGGGTGGCACAAGCTGCGCACGCGCCACGTCGGCCGCCACCATTGGGTGGAGTTCCACCTGCAGGTCGACGGGAGCATGGACGTGCGGCGCGCGCACGAGCTCGCGAGCGCCATCGAGCACGAGGTCGAGCAGGCGCTCGCCTCCGGCGTGGACGGCGGCAACGCCACCGCGCACGTCGAGCCCGCGTGACTCAGGCGAGCAACGCGCCCGTGAGCGCGGCGAGCGCCACGACCGCCGCCACCGGCACGCGCGGGTTCGCAAGGAGCGCGAGGCTTCCCGCGGCGATGCACGCGGTCGCGGCCCCCGTGACGCCCTCCGGGATCACCGGATCGGCAAGTGCCGCGGCGAGCACTCCCGTCACCGCGACCATGGCCCCGCGCATGGCCCCGCGCGCGGCGCGCGCCCCCGCGATGGCCCGCCACGCAGGCATCGCCGCGACCACCAGCAGGAGCCCCGGCGCGAACACGCACGCCGTAAGCAACGCCGCGGCACCGGCCGCGGCCCACGGGCCCGCCGGCTGCCCCATGGCCGCACCGAGGAACGACGCCATCGTGAAGAGCGGCCCGGGCACCGCCTGTGCCAGCGCGTAGGCCGCGATCACGGCGTCCTCCGGCAACCAGCCATGCTCGACGAACGGCCGTTCGATGAGCGGGAGCACGACGTGCCCGCCGCCCACCACCAGCGACCCCGCACGCACGCACGTCGCGGCGGCCTGCGCCACGGGCGGCGCGCCCGCGGTCGCGAACGAGAGCGCCAGGAGCGCCGTGAGCGCGAGCGCGGCGATCGTGCCGTGCATGCGCGCGAGCGACTTGCGCCGCGCGGCATCGCCCGACGGAACCCCGGCTGCCTCCGTCGCGTGCGGTGCGGCCGTCGGGACCGGCGCGCGTGCCGAGCGGTCCATGGCGATTCCCGCCGCGGCCGCGGCGACGATCACGCCCACCTGCGCGGCCGTGCCGGCCATCCCCCCGCCGAAGCGCCCGAGCGCCAGCACCGCCACGCCGCACGCGACCGCGCCCGCCACCTGCCCGGCCCCGCCGAGCGCGCGCGCCATC
>CAMDUT010000177.1 GCA_945877905.1 Phycisphaera mikurensis NBRC 102666
AGGCGTCCCACGCGTCCACGCGCCTCGGCCGCACGGGCGCCGCCTCGACGGCGTTCGCGACCTGGGTGCGCAGCGCGGCACGCTCGGCGGTGTCCGGCACGACGGCGTCGAGCACGCTGCGCACCTTCCCGACCTCCGTGTGCGGGCGCAAGCGGCCGACGAGCGGCCCGATGTCCTCGATGCGGTTGACCACGCACGCGCCGAACCAGCTCGCCGCCGCGGAGTCCTCCATCACGCGGTGCTCCCACCGCACGCTGTCGAGGCCCTTCGCCTGCAGCTTGAGGAGGTTGCTCTCGAAGGTGAGGTGGGTGAGCCCGTACCAGGCCGCCCCCGCCGCGGCCAGGACCGAGACGGCCACGGTGACGCGGGCGCGGCCCGCACGGATCGACCGGTCGACGCCCTCGCGCTGCGTGAGGAAGGCGGGCGCGCGCGGCGCGGGCCGGTCGCCGCCCCGCACCAGCCGCCCGTCGAACAGCATGAGGAGCGCCGGAAGGCCGACGACCATCGTCACGAGCGCCAGGAGGATGCCCGCGCCGGACACGGTGCCGAGCTCGCGCAGCCCCTGGAACTCGGTGAACCAGGCGAGCAGGAATACGCCGGCCGACGTGAGCGCGCCGCTCAGGTTGCTCGGGACGGCCGTGCGCATCATGTGGACCACCGACTCGCGCACGGGCAGGTGCCGCCGCGCCTCGACGTAGCGGGCCACCATGTGGATGCCGTAGTCGAGGCCCACGCCCACGAGCACCAGCATGAACACGACGCTGAGGAGGTTGAGCCGCCCGTAGATCAGCGCCGCCGACGCGTAGGTGAGCGCGCAGGCCGCGAGGAAGGGGATGACCGCAAGCAGCGGCAGCCTCACGCCGCGGAACACGGCCATGAAGAGGCCGACGCAGAGCACGAGACCCACGACGCTCGACAGGTTCATGTCGACGTGGGTCGTGGCCATCTCGTCGGCCTGCAGCACCGGCTTGCCGGTCAGCCCGATCGAGACGAGCGGCACTCGCGCCTGGACCTCGGCGATGGCCGCGCGGATCTCCGCGAGCGGCTCGTCGATCACCTCGAAGCGGCTGAAGTCCTTGCGCGGCATCACCGCGACGAAGAGGAGCCGCCCCGAGTCGCTCGCGAGGTAGCGGTCCTCTCGCGGGGCACCGAGTGACGGCGCCTCGCCCGGCGCCGCGGCGGCGATCGCCTCGAGCTCGACCACCGCGGCCGCCGCCTCGCGCTCGGCCTCGGCGCGCGGCATGAACATCGCACCCACCCCGAGCCGGTCGAGCCGCCGCCCGGCGTCCGCGAGCACCGTCCCCGCGCCGGCTCCGGCCGCGAGCAGGGGAAGTGCGTCGCGCGCCTCCGCGAGCCCGCGCAGGTCGGCGTCGGGCATCGACCACGTCGCGAGCCGCATCTGCTCGGGGGCCGTGACGCGCGAGCACACGCGGTCGACGTGCGGGCTGCCGCGCAGGCGCGCATCGAGCAGGTCGACGGCCCGCTGCGCCTCGCCGAGGTGGGGTTCACCGTCCGGCCCCGTCGTGTCGACGACGATCCACGCGTACTCGAGGTCGCCGAACTCGCGGAGGAACGCCTTGTAGGCGCGGACGTAGGCCTGGTCGTCGCCCATGAGCGAGTCGGTGTTCGCGTCCATCCGGACGCGGTCGACGCTCCACGCCCCCGCGAGCGCGGCCGCGGCCAGCAGCGCCAGCACCACGCGGCCGGGCGCCGCGCAGATCACGGCCGCGATCCGGTCGAGGAGTGCGTGTCGCATCGGTCAGCCGTCCCTCGTGGGCTTCATGGGACGCCGGATTCTAGGGCCCCTTCGGGTGGAGAACCTGTCGATACCCCGGCCCCCCGCGCGGTGCGCCCGCAGACTGCCGCGATGCCTTTCCGCAGCGGAACCGTCTCCTACTCGCGCTTCGGGGTCTCCGGGAGCCTCCCGGACGACGCCAACGACGCGGCCTTCGCGCTCATGGCGAAGCACGTCGTCAGGCAGCGGTCGCTCTCCGAGGAAGGTTCCGTGAGCGGTTGGTGCACCGGGCGGCACGTGTTCGACTCGGACTTCGGGTGGGAGCACTGCGGCTTCAGCGGCGCGCTGCTCTGCGCCATGCGCATCGACCGTGCGAAGGTGCCCTCGGAGCTCCGCCGCGCCTACGTCGCCATGGCCGAGGACGAGCGGCGCACGAAGGCCGACGACGAGGCCGCGGGAGTCCTCTCGCGCGCCGCGCGCCGCGACGCCAAGGCCGACGCCGAGCGCCGGTGCAAGGAGGAGATCGCCGACGGGCGCCACCGCCGGGTCACCATGACGCCCGTGCTGCTCGACCTCGTCCACTCGACGGTGCTCGCGCCGGTGTCCGGCGACGCGGCGTTCAAGGAGCTCCACGGCCTCGTGGAAGCCACCTTCGGCGCGCGCCTGGCGCGCCGCGCGGCGGGCTCGGTCGCGGCGGACGTCCTCGGCGCCCGCGGCATGGCCTCGGACCTCGAGGACGCCGTGCCCGACGCGTTCACCGCGCCGCCCGCGGAGGCCGTCGCGCGCGCGGGGGAGGGCGGGGCGCGCGCCACCGGACGCCCCGAGGTGCCGTGGGCCCTCGCCGCGGGCGACCCGCACGACTTCCTCGGGAACGTGTTCCTCCTGTGGCTGTGGTGGCAGGTCGAGTCGCGGGAGGGCATGGTCGAGACGCCCTCGGTGCCGGTCGCCGTCGTGATCGACAAGGTGCTCGAGCTCGACTGCCCGTGGGGCGTGGGCGGCAAGGTGAGCCTCCGCGGAGACCGGCCGTCGCGCTCGCTCGAGGCCGCGAAGGCGCTGCAGTCGGGCAAGTGGCCGCGCCGCATGGGGCTGCTGCTCGCGGCGCACGGCCAGGAGTACGAATGCACCCTGCACGGCGACCGCTTCAGCGTCTCGGGGCTGCGCCTGCAGCCGCCGGGCGATGGCGTGACGACCCCGCGCCTGGAGCTCGAGGAGCGGCTCGACCGGATCGCGACGTTCGACGCCGTGCTGGTGGCGCTCTACGAGCACTTCCTGCGCGAGCGCTTCGGCAAGGAGTGGCCGGGGCGGCGGCAGCAGATCTCCGACTGGATCAGCTCGCGGATGGCCGCGCGCGCCGCGGGCTGACGCCGGCCTCGCGGCAGAACTCGGCCACCAGCGCCGCGTCCTTCGTGCCGCGCTCGCGCTCGACGCCGCTCGATACGTCGACGCCCCACGGGCGGACGCGGTCGATCGCCCCGCGCACGTTCGCGGGCGAGAGCCCGCCCGCGAGCAGCACGCGCGCGCGCAGGCCCGGCACCATCGGCGCGAGCGCCGCGTGGTCGAAGCCGTGCCCGCCGCCGCCGCGCGGCCCGTCGACGACCAGCGTGTCGACCGCCGCGCACGCGTCCCAGCGCCGGACCGCCTCCGGCGAGAACGCGAACCCGCGCATCACCGCGCGGCCCTTCGACGCGACGCGCTCGCACGCGGACTCGTCCTCGTCGCCGTGGAGCTGCACGCGGCCCGTCCACCACTCGAGCGCGGGATGGCGTCCGTCGTGGGTCGCGACGAGCGCCACGGGCTCGAGTCCTTCCGGGAGTTCCGAGAGGATGCGTTCCGCCGTCGCGCGGTCGACCTCGCGGGGAGATCCCGTGACGAACACGAGCCCCACCATCGAGGCCCCGGCCTCGGCGGCCGCGCGCACGTGCTCCGGCCGCGTGACCCCGCAGATCTTGACCGCGACCCCGCGCGGAGCGCTCATGCGGCGACCTCGGCGCGCAGCTCGACGAGCAGGGGACGCAGCCGCTCGGGAAGCCCGGGGCCCACCTGCGCGAGCCACTCGCGCGCGCGCGCCGGGTCCGGCAGCTTGCGAGCGTGGATCAGCGCGACCATCAGGCGCGACTCGTCC
>CAMDUT010000178.1 GCA_945877905.1 Phycisphaera mikurensis NBRC 102666
CCACGGTCACCTCGTCGAAGCGATCGATCACGCGCTCGGCCGAGGCGAGCTCGGCATGGGTGTGTCCCATGCTGCAGATGGCGACGCACGGCATGCCGGCGGCGTGCGCGGCCTCGATCCCCGGCACCGCGTCCTCGACGACGACGCACCGCGAGGGCGGCACGCCCAGGAGCTCCGCCGCCTTCAGGAAGATGTCGGGGGCGGGCTTCCCGTGCGCCACGTCGAGGCCGCACACCTCCGCGTGGAACCAGCGCGAGGCATCGAGCCCGTCGACCGCGACGCGGAGGTTCTCCGGCGGCCCGCTGGTGCCGACCGCGAGCATCCAGCCGGCCGCGTGCAGGCGCTCCAAGAGCTCGCGCCCGCCCGCCATCGCCGGGAACGCCTGCGCGACGATCTCGCGGTACAGCGCCTCCTTCTCGTCGGCGAGCCGGGCGGCCAGGTCGGCCGGCGGTGGCTCGTGCCCGTCCTCGCTCCAGTACATGCCGATGATGCGGTCGTTGCGCATGCCGAAGCTGCGCACGAAGCGCTCGTGCGTCAGCCCGACGCCGTGGCGCGCGCACATGCCGTGCCACGACCTCCAGTGGGCGTCGAAGCTGTCGACGAGCGTGCCGTCGAGGTCGAAGATCGCCGCCGCCGGCCCGCTCACACCCGGACCTTCGCCGCCAGGTCACGCACCAGCGCCATCGCCCGGTCGCCGCGCGCCTCGTCCGAACGGAACGTTCCGCGGCGCACGAAGGTGGTCATGACGCTGTCGGCCGTCTTGACGCCGCGCATCTTCATGCAGAGGTGCTCGGCCTCGACCATCACGACGCAGCCGGCGGGGTCCAGGTGCTCCATCAGCGCGTCGGCCACCTGCTCGGTGAGGCGCTCCTGGAGCTGCGGCCGCTTCGCGAACACCTCGACGGTGCGCGCAAGCTTGCTCAGCCCCACCACGCGCCCGCCCTTGGGCAGGTACGCCACGTGCGCCTTCCCGAAGAATGGCAGGAGGTGGTGCTCGCACATCGAGTGGAACCCGATGCCGGTCACGGTGATGAGTTCGTCGCTCTTCTGCTCGAACACGCGCCCGAGGTGCTCGGACGCGCACTGCCGGAGGCCGCCGAAGACCTCGGAATACGCCTTCGCCACGCGGCGGGGCGTGTCGCGCAGCCCGTCGCGCGCGGGGTCCTCGCCGATCGCGAGCAGGATCTCGCGGACGGCGCGCTCGATGCGCGCGTGGTCGACTCCGCCCGCGGCGCGCGCGAGCGCGACGTGGCCGCCGTGGGCGTCGCCCTGCCCGGCGCCGTGGCTCGAACGCTGCACGGCGTGCGTGCCGCAGCCGCAGCCGACGCCGTCCTCGGGAAGGCGGTGGTCGGCGGCGGGGATCCGGTCGGTGATCATGGGGTCGTGCATGGGCGTCTTCCCGTGGGAATCGCGCCCGGGGCGTCCGCGGATTCAACGCGCCGGGCGCGGCGCCCCGCCGCGGCCCGCACGTACCATCGCCCGCATGAACCACCTCGCCGCCGCGACCTTATGCGCCGCCGCCGCGCTCGCCGGGTGCAAGCCGATGAACCCGCGGCCAGCCGCGGCGCCCGCCCCTGCGCCCGAACCCGTCGCGCAGCAACCCAAGTCGGACCCCGGGATCATGCAGATCCCCGAGGGCGGCAGCAAGTCCGCGCTCGGCAAGGCGCGCGACGCGGCCGTCCGCACGAAGGAACGCGTCCAGCAGTACCAGGACGAGGTCGCCCGGCAGGCCGACGAAGTCTTCAAGAACCCCTGAGCCCGCACGCACCATGACCGAACACTGGCTGGTGTCCGCCGTCCCGGGGCAACCCGCGCGATTCAGGCTCGATCCGCCGGGCCCGATCCGCATCGGCCGCGCGAAGGACAGCGCGGTGCTGCTCGAGGGCGACCGCACGGTGAGCCGGCTCCACGCCGAGCTCGGGTGGGTCGCTCCGGGCGCGGGCGAGCCGGGCCGATGGCGGATCGTCAACCACGCATCGACCGGCGCGACCGCGGTGAACCACGTGCGCCTCAGCAAGGGCATCGGGCTCACCCTGAAGCCGGGCGACCTGATGCGCGCGGGGGGCTGGATGCTCCGCTTCGTGGCGCTCGAGGAAGGCGCGTCGCTCGCCGAGCTCGACGAGGCCATCGACGGCTCGTTCGAGCAGGTGACCGTCGCGGACCCCGCGACCTTCGCGCAGCACCAGCTGCTGCTCCTCCTGAAGGGCGGCGAGCTCATCCACCGCGCCACCGGCGACGCCGAGGTGCGCGAGGCGCTGGTCTCCGCGGTCGCCCAGGCCACGGGCTTCGAGAACGTCGCGTTCCTCCGCTCGCTCGGCGACGGCAATGCCGAGGTGCTCGCCTCGGCGGGCGGCGCCCAGGCGCGCTACAGCCGCAGCATGCTGCGCAAGGCCCAGGCGGGCCCGGTCACCGTCACCGACATCCGGCAGGCGCTCGGTTCGACGATGGGCGCCAGCCTGCAGCGCATGGCCGTGCAGCAGGCCATCTGCATCCCGCTCGAGGTCGCGGGCACGAACCTCGGCTTCCTCTACCTCGACAGCGCGCAGAAGCGCGACCCGGGCATGCTGCTCGAGGGCGCCAACGTCGCCGGCGCGCTCGCGCGCATGGCCGCCCAGATGCTCGGCAACCTCGAGCGCAGCAGCATGGAGCACCGCTTCGCGGTCGAGCAGCAGCAGATGTTCGCGGGCACCGTGCTCGCGCTCATCAACGCGATCGACGCGAAGGACCCGTACACGCGCGGCCACTCCGACAGGGTCGCCACGTTCGCGCGGCTCCTGGCGCAGGCGGCCGAGCTCCCCGAGGACCTCGTGCAGCGCAGCTACCTCTGCGGCATCGTGCACGACCTCGGCAAGATCGGAGTCCCCGAGTCCGTGCTCTGCAAGCCCGGCCGGCTCACCGACGACGAGTTCGCGCTCATCAAGGCGCATCCGGAGATCGGTCACCGCATCCTGCGCGACATCCCGCAGCTCCACGAGGTGCTTCCCGGCGTGCTCGAGCACCACGAGAAATGGGACGGCTCGGGCTACCCGAACCGCCTCGCCGGAGAGGCGATCTCGATGCTCGGGCGCATCGTGTGCATTGCCGACTGCTTCGACGCGATGACGAGCGCGCGCGTCTACCGCCCCGGCCGCCCGGTGGGCGAGGTGCTGGCCGAGATCGGCCGCTGCGCCGGCACGCACTTCGACCCCGAGCTCGCGAAGGCGTTCGTCGCCATCCCCCTCGAGCGGCTGATGCCGCACGTCGCGTCCCCCGACCCTGCCGACGCACGGAAGGACGGACCGCCGGCCTGAGCCGGCGGTCCGAGTTCGTGCATGCCTTCGGGCCCGGCGCGAGGCCGCGCCATCAACCTCGGTGCGTCACTGCTGCGGCGAGTTCGGGATCTCGAGCAGCTCGACGTCGAAGATCAGCGTGGCCTTCGGCGGGATCGGGCCGCGGCCGCGCTCGCCGTACGCCAGCTGGTAGGGCACGATCAGCTTGCGCTTGCCGCCGACCTTCATCGAGCCGACGCCCTCGGTCCAGCCGGGGATGACGCCGGACAGCCCGAACGAGGCGGGCTCGCCGCGGTCGACGCTCGAGTCGAACTTCTTCCCGTCGACCAGCCAGCCGGTGTAGTGCACCTTCACGACGGCGTTGCGGTCGGCCGGCTGCGGGCCGGCGCCTTCCTTGATGTCGACGTACTGCAGGCCGCTGGGAAGCGTGACGATCTCGCCGGTGAAGGACTCGCCGGGGAACCGGCTCATGGGGGTGTTGCTCACGATGCTCCCGTCGATGGCGTTGACCACGATGTCGTTGCGCTGCCCGTCCTTGAACATGGTCACCTCGACCACGGGCGGGTCGGCGGCGATCGCGTA
>CAMDUT010000179.1 GCA_945877905.1 Phycisphaera mikurensis NBRC 102666
CGCGTGCGGAAGTCGGTGAACTGGTTCGTCCTGAAGTACTCGGTGAGGTCGCGCGCGAACGCCAGCGCGTCGTCGAGGACCTTCTTCCGGCCGAGCAGGTAGCACTCGATGATCCCGCGACGCAGCACGGCCGCGACGTCGGTGCGCGCGACGTCGGGCACCATCTCGTACTCGCCCTTGGTCGACTCGCGCACGAACACGTCCAGCGGCGCCACGTACTTCTGGTTGGGGATCAGCCCGCCACGCCCGCACAGCGCGTCGAGCCGGTCCAGCAGCTTCTGCGCCTCCTCCTGCTCGCCCGCGTGATAGAGCTCGCGGACCGCGTTCGCCATGAAGTTCTCGTAGAAGTCGACGAACGTGTCCGGGCCGCCGCCGCGCGCGTCGTAGTGGCGGCGGTACAGCTCGCGGAAGTACCGGTCGATCGAGCCGATCCACCGGGGGTCGTAGAGGCGCGTGGGATTGTCGCTCGAGAACGGGTCGACCCGCATGAGCCCCGAGTGCGCCAGCGCCTGCATCGCCTGGATCGAGGTGCGGTCGTCGTTGAGGACCTTGTAGATGTCCTCGTCGTTCTCGTACCGCCCCGCCCCGACCTCGCCGCCGAGCTTCGTCCAGTAGAAGGCGTGCGACTGCGGGTGGCGCCAGTCGAAGGGCCCGAACTCGCGCGTGAAGCGGGCCATGACGCGCGGGTCCATGTTGTAGAAGTCGAGCAGCACGCGCTTGCGCAGCCACTCGACGAGCGCCGCGATCGACTTGCGCCGCGACTGGTCGGAGAAGACGTCGTCGATCGCCGCGTAGACGGGGTCGCGCCTGCGGAACTGCTCGTGGAACCCGAAGATCTTCGCGTATCCCGGGCCCACGCGGATGGAGTTCCACCGCCCGAGCGCCATCAGGAGGTCGCGGTCGAGCTGCAGCTTGAGGTCCGGCGAGACCTGGCGCAGGCGTTCGCGCAGCGCGTCGACCAGCTGCGCGACGCCCGGGTCCCTCGCCACGAGCTCCTCCCACGTGTCGGGGGCCTCGGCGATGCGGTCGAGCCACTTCGCCCGGTCCTCCTGCTCGGCCGGGGGCTCGCCGAGCACGAGGTGCCATTCCTTCGCGAGCTCGCGCTTGTAGTGGAAGTGCGCATCGTCGCTGAGGCCGTCGATCTTGTGGGCGAACCACCAACCGAGCTCCTTGTAGAGGATCAGGTCGTTGGGGTTGTACCGGATGCCCTGCCCGCGCACGAGGTCGATGCCCGCGTTCACGAGGCGCCAGCGCTCCTCGGGCGTGTTCATCGCGACCGAGAGGTTGTAGGCCAGGTTGTGCCCGTGGAACGCCCACACCTCGCCGAAGCGCGGCTGCAGCTTCGTGATCATCTCGGCGAGGCGCCGCGCGTCGTAGTACTGGCCGTCCTGGCGCATCTGCTGCAGGCGGATCCACAGGTAGTCGACGACCAGCCCGCGCAGCGCGCCGACCGCGGCGCCCACCGCGACGATCGGCGGCGCGCCCTCGACCGAGACGTTCGTGTAGCGCAGCTGCGCGCGGTCGCTCGCGGCCAGGATGCGCGGCAGCAGGGAGCCGGCGCCCGCCACCGAGGCGACGGCCACCGCGGCCGAAAGGAGCTGGACGGTGCGGCCTCGCATGCGTCAGGACTGGCCGCTGTAGACGGCCACCTCCTTCCGCCGCATCACGGCCCACCCGAACAGCAGCGTCCCGGCCGTCCACGCGAGCCCGATCCCGCCGACCGCCTGGAAGATCGTGATCCCCCGGATGGCGCGGCCCTGCGCGAGCGCGTCGCTCGGGCTCTGCGCGGCGAACCCGCCGAGCGCCCACTCGATGGACGAGGCCACCGCGAGGACGGCCCGCTGCGCGGCGGCCGCGACGGCGCCGGTCTTCGGGTCGATGTACCAGTTGTCGATGGACGTCGCGAGGAACGGGGTGAGCGACGCCATCGAGAAGACCCCGAAGGCGAGCAGCACCGCGATCGGGAAGCTGAGGAACGAGCCCGCCACCGTCGCAAGCGCCGCGAGGAACGCGAGCTTCGCGACGTCGACCAGGAGGGCGCGCGCGAGGTTGCCCGCGAAGGTCGACTCGGTGACCATGACCTCGAGCGAGTCGGGCTGCACGAACACGGTGATGGCGTTCGGAACCGGCTCCTTCGCGCCCTCCTCCATGCGGAGGTTCCAGATGCGGACCCTCAGCGTTCCGTCGGGGCCGACGAAGCGGGGCTCGACCCGCAGCGAGTACGCGTCGCCGGGCACCCACTCGCGGGTCTCCCACATGCCGGAGCCCTCTCCGGTGGTCCACTGGAACATCGTCGAGTGCCGCTCGTGCTCGTCGTCGCCGCCGCCGTGCAGCTTGAAGCGGAGCGCCACGGGCAGGCCGGCACGCACCGCGTCGCGGAGCCCGCGGAACGTGAACTCGCGGCTGTCCCCCGGGCCGATCCGGCGCTGGCCCTCGAGGAACTCCTTCTGGCTGGCCTCGGCGATGGCACGCCGCTGCGCGGCCTCGTCGACGGTTCCGTTGGCGATGTCGGCCTTGAGCACCGCGTCGCGCTCGATGGTCTCGTTGACGATCTCCGCGAGCCTGGGCGCGGGGATCACCTCGTACTCCGGGCGGGTGCCCGTGCGCGCGACGAGGACCGCGGTGCGCACGTCGCGCGCGTCCTGCTCGTCGACCGGCCGCTGCGAGGCGAGGTAGACGGTCCCGGCCGCGATCAGGAGCGTGCCGCCGAGCGCCACGGCCGCCCCGAGGGCGAGCGTGCCGAGCCACTTCCCGAGCATCCACGACGCCGCCGACACCGGCTTCGTGACGACCGACCACACCTGGCGGTCGCGCATCTCGCCCGCGGTGCTCGCGCAGCCGAAGAAGAGGACGAAGACCGACGCGAACGCGAACGTCGAGGTGTGGCCCCAGTCGAGGAAGCCGGGGATGGCCTGGAACAGCGGGTCCTGCGGCCCGCGCGAGAGCGCGAGCATCGGCAGCACCATCGCGATCGGCAGCGCGAACCCGGGCGCGGCGAGGGTGCGCACGCCCTCGAGCGCGGTGTTCGACGCCACGGCAAACGGCCCGCCGCGCGCGACGAGCGCCGCCCGCGCCGCACGCCACAGGAACGCGAAGAGGAGGAGCGAGGCCGCGGCCGCGGCCACCCACTGCGCACCCGCCTGCCACCCGGCTGCCCAGAGCGCGAGCGCCGCGCCCACGACGGGAACGCCGAGCTCGAGCACCTGCAGCGCGAGCCCGAGCCACGCCGCGAGGGCGAGCGCGCCCGCGGCGGAGGCGGCGACCACCAGCACCGTGGACGGCGACCGCGCGAGGACCGACGGCAGCCAGTCGGGGACCTGGTCGGCCACCAGCCGCCACGCGAACTCGGACTTGGTGTCCTCGGACATGGAGCCGTCGTCCTCGAAGAGGTCGAGCGGCCGCGCCAGCACGCGAGGTCCGCCGTAGGTCCGGCCATTGGCCGACACGGTGGCCTGGGCGATGAGCTGCATCGCGGACGGGTCGCGCTCGGCGGCCGAGCACCGCCCGAGCGCGGCGCGGATTCCGGCCTGCTGCGCCGCGAGGTCGTTCGCGACGCGGAACGCGGGCCACGAGAGCGCCGCGCACGCCGCGAGCGCGACGACGGCGGACACCGCTCGCGCCGCGGTCGGGCGCAGGCGGTCCTCGGCCCAGCGGTGGACCCGCCGGAGCAGCTCGATCACGACCCGCCGCCTCCGCCAAGCAGGTCATCGATCACGGAACGGTCGACCTCGGCCGAGGGCTTCTGCGCGGGACGCGCCGCGGGAGCGGGCGCCGGGGCCGCGGGCGCCGGGGCCTCCGGCGCGTGGGG
>CAMDUT010000180.1 GCA_945877905.1 Phycisphaera mikurensis NBRC 102666
GGCGGCGCGAGCATGCGCATCTGGGCCGCGGAGTTCGGCAAGGCGAAGCGGGGGCGGCCGCTGTGGATCTCGATGCACGGCGGCGGCGGCGCGCCGGCGCCCGTCAACGACCAGCAGTGGGAGAACCAGAAGCGGCTCTACCGACCGGCCGAGGGCGTCTACGTGGCGCCGCGCGCGCCCACGAACGAGTGGAACCTCTGGCACCAGGCGCACGTCGACGACCTGTTCCAGCGCCTCATCGAGAACCTCGTGATGTGCGAGGGCGTCGACCCGGACCGCGTGTATCTCATGGGCTACAGCGCGGGCGGCGACGGCGTCTACCAGCTCGCGCCGCGGATGGCCGACTGCTTCGCCGCGGCCGCGATGATGGCCGGGCACCCCAACGAGACGAAGCCCGACGGCCTTCGGAACCTCCCGTTCAACCTGCAGGTGGGCGCGCTCGACGGCGCGTTCGACCGCAACTCGATCGCCGCGCGCTGGGGCACGATGCTCGACGCGCTCGCGAAGGCCGATCCGGGCGCGTACGTGCATGAGGTGAAGGTGCGCCCCGGCAAGGGCCACTGGATGGACGGCCTCGATGCCGACGCGCTTCCGTGGATGGCGAGGTACCGGCGCGACCCGCGCCCCGCGAAGATCGTGTGGCTGCAGGATGACGTCACGCACCGGCGCTTCTATTGGCTCGCGGTGGACCGCCCGCAGGCCGGGCAGCGCATCGTGGCCGAGCGCTCGGGGCAGGAGGTCCGCATCACGGAGGCCCCGGCGGGAACCGAGCTGCGCGTACGGCTCGACGACTCGATGCTGGACCTCGACCAGGACGTCCGCGTGATGCACGCGGGCAAGCCGATCTTCGAGGGCCGCGTGCCCCGCCTGCGCGCGACCATCGACCGCGTGCTCGCCGAGCGATACGACCCGTCCGCCGCGTTCACCGCCGAGGTGACGGTCCGCGTGCCGTGAAAGTGGCGCGGCGCCATCTTCACCACGTCATGTTCAGCTGCACCGTCATCTCGACCACCGCGTCGGACGTCGGGTTGTTCACCGGGTCGATCATCACCTGCAGGTCGGGCTGCAGCGTGAGCGTGGGCGTCAGCTGCAGCACGTAGGTGAGCTCGAACCCGTACTCGGACTGCCCGAGCGTGGCCGGCTGCGCCGACTCGAGCCACCAGAAGCCGCCCGCGAGGTATGCCTGCTCGCCCTTGAAGAACGTGGTCGGCGTGGGGCCCGTGAGCACCAGCCCGCCGGCGAAGCTGGCCTGCGTGCCGAGGAGCTGCGTGACGTTCGGGTTGCCCCAGCCCGCGCGCGCGAAGAACCCGAACGGCAGGTCCTTCCCGAGCCTCTGCTCGACGTTGAACACGAGGCCCGCGCCGCCCGACCCGTTCACCGTCGCGTAGAAGGGCTCCGCGCGGAACACGCCCGGCCCGAGGCCAAGCAGGTCCTCGTACACGTAGCCGAACTCGAACACGCTTGTCCAGTCGTCGAGCGACACGCCCTCGAACGGCGACTGCCGCGGCTGCGTGTTGTTCGCCGCGGTGCAGCACATGAAGTAGAACCAGTCCACCGGCTGCCACTGCACCACCGCGCCCATCGACTGGAACGAGATCGGGAACACGCTCGGCGTCACGAACTCGTAGTTCTGCAGCTGGTTGTACTGGTTGTTCGCGTACGTGTTCAGGTCCATGTAGTTCTCCTGGTCGAGGTAGCCCGCCGTGACCACGAGCTGGCCGTCCAGGAACGACTGCTGCCACGCGAGCTGGAACAGGAAGATCCGGTCGCCGTAGTCGACGCCCATCGGGAATCCGAGCGTGCCCGCCGAAGCCCTGGGCGACTCGTCGTTCGCGTCGTAGCCGAGGCCGGTGCCGCCCGAGGCCGCGAGCGTGAGCCAACCGGCCGTCCCGCCCATCTCGTCGGAGTCGAAGATGGCCCACGTGCCGTAAAGGTTCGCCGAGTAGTAGTTGAACACCTCGCGGGTTCCCTGCACGCTGCCCGTCTGCCCCGCGAACGTGTAGGACTGCCACAGCGCGTAGTTGATGCCGATGCTCGCGAGCGCCGTCTTCACGGCCTGCGCGGCCTCCGACAGCGGGTCATGCTCGAAGACCGCGCCCTCCTTCAGGCAGTCGCTGTTGTAGAGGTTGGCCTGGGCCAGGTACGGCATCATGCGCGCGGGTTCGGTAGGGAACAGGTGGAACCCCGGCTGCCGCTCGAACGGCCCCGGACCCTCGTTCGGCGGCGGCGAGGCCTGCTCGCGCAACGCGTCGGCCGTGCCTCCCTGTCGCATCGATTCGTCCTGGACCGTCCCTGCCGGCAAGGTCGGCGGGTTCTGCGAGGGCCCGGCCTGCGCGACGGAACCGGCGATGATGGCGAGTGCGGCGAGCGACATGCGGGGCGGGCGGAGGAGGGAAAGGTACCAATGGCCTATTCTTCGAGGGTCCTCGGAGACCATCTGCCGTGCGCCCACCGTTCCGTCCCATCGCTCGTTCGATCATGTTCGCCTGCGCGCTGGTCCTCGCGTCCGGCGCGTGCGCCGACCGCGCAACCACGCCGCCCGCCGCCGACGCGCCCACGACCACCATGCCCAGCCAGCCTCCCGCCCGCCCGTCCCGCTCCGCCGCCGGTTACGACGTGACCCCGCTCCCGCCGACGAAGGTGAAGGAGCTCGCCTCGAAGCTCGACCCCGAGGCCTACCGCGTCACGCAGAACGCCGGCACCGAGCCCGCCTTCTGCGGCAACCTGCTCGACAACAAGAAGCAGGGCACCTACGTGTGCGTGGTGTGCGCGCTGCCGCTCTTCTCCAGCGAACACAAGTTCAACTCCGGCACCGGCTGGCCCAGCTTCCACTCGCCGGTCGACCCGGCGCACGTCGCCGAGAAATCCGACGCGAGCCACGGCATGGTCCGCACCGAGATCAACTGCGCCCGCTGCGGCGCGCACCTCGGCCACGTGTTCGACGACGGCCCGCGCCCGACCGGGCTCCGCTATTGCCTGAACTCCGCCGCGCTGAGGTTCTTCGACAAGGGCACGCTGCCGCCCGACGCGCTGACCAAGGATCCCACGGGCCTCGCGCGCGGCGAGGCGGCGGCCGCTTCCGCATCCGGCACGCCCGCGGCGGCCGCGCCCGCGTCCATGCAGGTGGCCTACTTCGCCGGCGGCTGTTTCTGGGGCATCGAGCACTGGTTCTCGCTGTGCCCCGGCGTGTCGGCCGCGGAGAGCGGCTACATGGGCGGGCGCACGAAGGACCCGACCTACAAGCAGGTCTGCTACGACGACACCGGCCACGCCGAGGTCGTGAAGGTGGTGTTCGACCCGTCGAAGGTGACCTACCGCCAGCTGCTCGAGGGGTTCTTCATGATTCACGACCCCACGCAGCTGAACCGGCAGGGCCCCGACGTCGGCGACCAGTACCGCTCCGCGATCTTCTGCACGTCCGCCGAGCAGGCCACGGCTGCGCGTGCATTCATCGACGAGCTTTCGAAGGCCGGCAGCTTCGGCGGCAAGAGGATCGTCACGCAGGTGACGGAGGGCGGCACGTTCTACGCGGCCGAGGACTATCACCAGGACTACGTCTCGAAGACGGGTCGCGCGTGCCACGGCACCAATCCGTGGCCCGAGGTGTTCGGTACCGCCAAGGGCGCGGCCGGGGCCGCGGGCAAGCATTGACCGACGTGCGGCCCTCGCGTGCACGTGCCGGGCTCGCCGCCGCGTCGGTGCGTGCGGCCCGCC
>CAMDUT010000181.1 GCA_945877905.1 Phycisphaera mikurensis NBRC 102666
GTGTGGACCGTCACGTGGTGGCCCTTCGCCCGAAGGTGGCGGACCATCGAGGTTCCCATGACGCCGGTTCCGATCCATCCGATGCGCAGCGCGTGCATGCGGGGAGGGTAGGGGGACCGAGCGGGCCCGCCCGGATAACCGCACCCGGACGCAATCATCGCGGGCGGCGTGGTTTCCGCTACACTTCGTGACTCGGCGGAACGAACCCCGCCATTGCGGAGCACACCATGTCGACCATCGCCCCCGGCACCACCGTCCACTTCACCGTCAAGGCCGTTCCCGCGGAAGACCGCCGGAAGCACACCTTGCTGCGCCTCATGCGCATGAACTCGGGCGTGCAGGGCGCGCTGAACCGCCTGAAGCGCGAGCGTCTCCGCAGCGGCAACCGCCGGTGCGCGCGCGCCGGCCGCATCTGGCTCGCCCGCGAGCGCTGCACGCGCGTCGTGTTCGTCGAGCCCGGCGCGACCTTCTCGCTGGTCATGACGCCGCAGATCGCCGCCGACGTCAAGAGCGTCGAGCAGTACCTGACCGCGAAGGCGGGCTGAACGCCCTCCCCATGGCGGTCTTCATGGCCGTATGCGCCGGACTGGGACTGGCCGCAGCCTGCGGGCTGCGGGTCTTCCTTCCGCTGTTCATCGCGTCGATCGGGATCAAGATGGGCCTGCTCTCCGTGGGCGGCCCGTTCGAGTGGCTCGGCTCCAACGCCGCGGTGGTGCTGTTCGGCACCGCGACGGTCGTCGAGGTGGTCGGCTTCATGGTGCCCTGGGTCGACCACGTGCTCGACCTGCTCGCGGCCCCGCTCGCGGCCGTCGCCGGCGCGATCCTCATGACCAGCCAGCTCCTCGTCGGCGCGGAGGCCATGAACGCGGAGGGCGTCGAGGTCCAGACCGCGCTCATCCCGCCGGCCGTCGCGTGGAGCCTGGGCATCATCGCCGGCTCGGTGGCCGCTTCGGGCGTCGAAGCCGCGTCCATCGCGGGCCGCCTGTCGAGCTCGGTCCTGACGATCGGCTGGCTGAACCCGATCTACGGCATGGTCGAGACGGTGCTGGCGCTCGTCGTCACCGTCATCACGCTTCTGGTGCCCGTCATCACGGGCGTCCTGGTGATGCTGTTCCTGCCGCTCCTCCTGGTCGCGGTGTGGCGCATCATGGCCTGGCGCAGGAGCCAGCGCCGCGCGCACGAGGAGAAACTGAAGCACGCGCGCGAGCGCATCGCGATGGCGATGTCGCAGCATGCGAGCCGCATGGCCACGGCCCCGTCGCCCGCCGGGCCGGAGCGTCCCACCTCGGCCTGACGGCCTCGAGGGGCGGTGCCCGATGACCGGCTTCGATGCCCTGTGCCGCGACTTCTGCGTGAACCAGAAGCTCGCCCTCAAGATGGACCTTCCCGGGGCGCGCGAGCCCGTGCTCGACCTCTTCGGCCGGCTGCGCAAGGACATGCCGCGCCTGGCGAACCTCGAGCGCTACCCCGACGGCGAGGTGGCCCTCGAGAGCGACGAGGACGACCGGGACTTCCTGTGGGTGTCGATGCGCCAGACGTCGCTCAAGAGCGGCTGGGTGAACCCGGCGTCGCTCGAGGACGCGTATCGCATGCACCGGACGGTGCTCGAGGTCGCGCCGTTCTTCCTCTCGATCAGCCCGCTCGACGTCTCGCACCTCGAGCTCGTCTACGCCTTCGATTTCGAGTGCGACGGCAACCGCGACGAGGTGGTGCTCGACGCGCTGCTCGGCGGCTCCCGCATCGGCGAGTTCGCCGAGGGCGCCAGCGACACCGTGATCGACAGCCAGCCGTTCCTCGCACTCGTCCTCTCGGACGCGCCCGACATGCACGTCTACCTCGAGGTCCGCACGCGCGTGCAGCGCGGGGAGATCGCGGCCATCCGCGAGGGCGGCGACCCGCTCAGCGTGATGCTCACGGTGCGCCGCACCGGCCCCGTGCGCCGTCTCGAGGAGCTTCCCACGCACCTGGCGCAGCTCTCCGGCCACGGAGAGCGCCTGGTCGAGCAGCGGCTGATCCCGCGCATCCTGATGCCGCTCCGCGAGCGGCTCGACCGCGGCTGACGCGGTCAGCGCCCCGTCGCCACCCACTCCATGAGCCGTGCCGTGTTGCCGAGGTCGGGGACCACGAGGTCCGCCCCGGCGTCGCGCAGCGCGTCGATCGTGAACTTGCCCGTGGCGACGGCCAGGCAGCGCGCGCCCGAGGCATGCGCGCAGTCGACGTCGTGGGGCGTGTCGCCGATGATCACCACGTCGCGCGGGTCGACGGGTGCCCCGTGGCGCGCGCGGTAGCGCCCCATGGCCACGGGGACCAGGCTGCGCCGGTCCGGACCGTCGTCGCCCCAGGCGTTGACCACGAAGCGGTCGGGGTCGATGCCCGCGTGGCGGACCTTCGTGCGCCCGGAACGCTCGTAGTTGCCCGTGAGGAGCCCCACCGTCGCGGGCCCGTGCGCGCAGGCAGCGTCGACCAGGGCGGCCGCGCCGGGCATCGCCTCGACCGTGTTGCGCTCGGCCAGCCTTCGCTCGAGGTGCCCGCAGTACGTGTCCCTGAAGCGCGCGTGGGCCGCGTCGTCGACGGCGTAGCCGTGCGTGCGGCCGATGTCCCGCCAGATGAGCGTGTCGAGCCGGCCGTGCACGTCGACCTTCGAGAAGTCGACCTCGATCCCGTGCAGCTCGCGCAGGGCGGCGCCCATCGCGTGGATGCCCGCGCTCAGCGAGTGGAGCAGCGTGCCGTCGATGTCGAAGAGGACGAGCACGGGGCGGGCCTCACGCCACCGCCGCGCACACCTTGCGCGCGGCGTCCGCGAGGTCCGAGGCCGACTGCATCGTGGGGATCTCGCCGCGCGCGGCGTCGAGCACCAGGCGGGCCTCGGCGACGTTCGTGCCCTCGAGGCGCACGACGAGCGGCACCTTGAAGCCCACGGTCTTCGCGCTCGCCACGATGGCGCGCGCGATGCGGTCGCACTGCATGATGCCGCCGAAGATGTTGACGAGGACGCCCTTCACCTTCGGGTCCGCCAGGATGATGCGGAACGCCTCGGTCACCGCCTGCTCGGTGGCGCCGCCGCCCACGTCGAGGAAGTTCGCCGGCTCGCCGCCGTGCAGCTTCACGATGTCCATGGTGCTCATCGCGAGCCCCGCGCCGTTCACGAGGCAGCCGATGTTGCCGTCGAGCGACACGTAGTTGAGCTCGAACTCGCGGGCCCGCAACTCGGAGGGGTCCTCCTCGGTGGGGTCGAACATGGCGCGCAGGTCCGGGTGGCGGAAGAGCGCGTTGTCGTCGAAGTTGAACTTCGCGTCGATCGCGATGACCTGGCCGTCCGGGTGCGCGGCCGAGGCGGGCGTGACGACGAGCGGGTTGATCTCGGCGAGGCTCGCGTCCTTCGCGAGGAAGAGCCCCGCGAGCCGCATCATGACGTCGGCCGCCTGCGCGACCTGCTTGCCCGCGAAACCGAGCCGGAACGCGGTCTCGCGCGCCTGGTAGGCGCTGAGCCCGCAGAGCGGGTCGAGCGCGACCTTGACGATCGCCTCGGGCCGCGTCGCGGCGACGTGCTCGATCTCGACGCCGCCCTCGGCGCTCGCGATGAGCGTGTTCGTCCGGCGCGCGCGGTCGGTGACGATGGCGAGGTAGTACTCCTTCGCGATGTCGACGCCCGCGGCCACCAGCAGGCGCCGCACCTCGAGCCCCTCGGGCGGGGTCTGCGGGCTCACCAT
>CAMDUT010000182.1 GCA_945877905.1 Phycisphaera mikurensis NBRC 102666
CGTTCGAGGACCGCGTCATGGCGGTCCGGTCGCCCGAGGAGTGCCCGCGCGGGCTCATGTTCGAGGCCAAGCGGCAGGGCTACAGCGACGCTCAGCTCGCCAACGCCTGGGTCGGCGAGATCAGCTCGAAGTCGATCCTGCGCGTGCGCGCCGTGCGCAAGGCGATGGGCGTCGAGCCCGTGTTCAAGCTCGTCGACACCTGCGCCGCCGAGTTCGAGGCGGTCACGCCCTACTACTACAGCACCTACGAGTCGCCGTACTCCGTGGACGGCCGCCCCGTCGCCGACGACGAGGCGCGCGTGACCGCGACGCCGAAGGTGGTCATCCTCGGCGGGGGCCCGAACCGCATCGGGCAGGGCATTGAGTTCGACTACTGCTGCTGCCAGGCCTCGTTCGCCGCGCGCGAGATGGGCCTCGAGAGCGTGATGGTCAACTCGAACCCCGAGACGGTCAGCACCGACTACGACACCAGCGACCTCCTGTTCTTCGAGCCCCTGACGCTCGAGGACGTCCTGAACGTGGTGGAGCGCCTGAACGGCGGCGGCATCGACAAGGCCGACCGGTCGGGCGCCGTCGTCGGCTGCATCGCGCAGTTCGGCGGGCAGACGCCGCTCAACCTCGCGCACGGGCTGGTCGAGGCCGGCGTGCCGATCATCGGCACCGGCGTCGACAGCATCGACCTGGCCGAGGACCGCGACCGCTTCAAGGCAATGCTCGACGAGCTCGGGCTCGCGCAGCCGCCCTCGGGCATCGCGCGCAGCCTCGACGAGGCAGTCACGGAGGCCACGCGCGTGGGCTACCCGGTCCTGGTGCGCCCGAGCTACGTGCTCGGCGGCCGCGGCATGGAGACCTGCTTCGACGAGGCCGCGCTCCGCCGCTACATGACCACCGCGGTCAACGTGAGCGACCTCGCGAACGCGCCCGTCCTCATCGACCGCTTCCTTTCCGACGCCATCGAGGTGGACGTCGACGTGGTGGCCGACTTCGAGCCCGCCGAGGGCAGCCGCACCGCGCAGGTGCCGCAGTCGAGCCCGTCGCCGCGCGCCGTGGTGTGCGGCGTCATGGAGCACATCGAGGAGGCGGGCATCCACTCCGGCGACAGCACGTGCACCGTGCCGCCCTACAGCCTGCCGCCGAGCCTGGTGAACCGCATCCGAGAGCAGGCGCGCACGCTGGCCCGGCGCCTGCGCGTGCGCGGGCTCATGAACGTGCAGATGGCCGTGAAGGACGACGTCGTCTACATCCTCGAGGTGAACCCGCGCGCGTCTCGCACGGCGCCCTTCGTTTCGAAGGCCAAGGGCATCCCGTGGGCGAACGTGGCCGCGAAGGTCATGATGGGCGCGTCGCTCGATTCGCTCGGCGTGGCCGAGGTGCACGACACCGGCTTCTACGCGGTGAAGGAGAGCGTCTTCCCGTTCGCGAAGTTCCCCGGAGTCGACGTCGTGCTGGGCCCCGAGATGCGCTCGACCGGCGAGGTGATGGGCACGGACCGGAGCCTTCCCGTGGCGTTCGCGAAGGCGCAGATGGCGGCGGGCGTGTTCCTGCCGACCTCGGGCAACGTGTTCCTCTCGGTGCGCGACGGCGACAAGGCGCAGTCCATCGAGGTGGCGCGCAGCCTCGACTCCATGGGCTTCACCGTGCTCTGCTCCGACGGCACCTCGCGCATGCTGCGCGAGCACGGCATCGCGTCAACGGTGGTCCCGAAGATCGCCACGGGACAGCGCCCCAACGTGCTCGACCTCATCGCGAACGGTCAGGTGCAGCTGGTCGTCAACACGCCCACCAAGAAGGGCGGCTCCACCGACGAGGGCCGCATCCGCGCGCAGGCCGTGCGCTCGAACGTGCCCATCATCACCACCATCGCCGGCGCGCGCGCCGCGATGCAGGCGATCTCGGCGCTTCGCGCGGGCCACTGGCAGGTGGTCGCGACGCAGGACTGCTTCCCGCACCTGGCGCGCCCCGCGGCCCCGGCCCCCGCGGCACGGGTCCCGGAGCCCGTCGGCGCATGAGCGCGATCCGTGCGGCCCCGCCGCGCGGGGGCCACCTATACTTCCGGCCCCCATGCAGACCGTCACTGACCTCCTGCCGGCCTGGTTCCCCTCGGGCGCATCGCTCGCGCAGCTCGTCACGAGCGCGCTGGTGGTCTTCCTGGCGCTCCACGTGATCCTGGGCGCGTGCGCCTACGCCATCTGGCTCGAGCGCCGCCTGTCCGCGTGGATGCAGGACCGCGTGGGCCCGAACCGCGTCGGCCCGTGGGGCCTGCTGCAGCCGATCGCCGACGGCCTGAAGTTCTTCCTCAAGGAGGACTACACGCCGAACCACGTCGACAAGGCGATGTTCATGGCGGCGCCCGCGATGCTCGCGGTGCCCTCGCTCATCGGCTTCGTGGTCATCCCGTGGGGCGGCACGCTCGACCTCTCGAGCATCCCGTTCCTCGGGCTCACGGGCTCGGTGAAGATCGTGGGCGCGGACGTCAACGTCGGCGTCGTCTACATGCTCGCGATCGCGAGCCTCGCGGTCTACGGCGTGGCGCTCGGCAGCTGGGCGTCGAACAACAAGTTCAGCTTCCTCGGCGGCCTGCGTGCCTCGGCCCAGATCATCAGCTACGAGATCCCGATGGGCGTGGCGATGCTCGCGGTGATCCTGATGTCCGGCAGCTTCACGCCCGGCGAGATCATCGCGTCGCAGCAGGCGTCGACCTGGAACATCGTGCAGCAGCCCCTTGCCGCGATCCTCTTCTACGTGTGCATGCTGGCCGAGACGAACCGCCTGCCGTTCGACCTCGCAGAGTGCGAGAGCGAGCTGGTCGGCGGCTACCACACCGAGTACTCGAGCATGCGCTTCGCGCTGTTCTTCCTGGCCGAGTACTTCAACATGGTGGCCGGAAGCGCGCTCTTCGCGGTGCTCTTCCTGGGCGGCTGGAGCCTGAACCCGTTCGCGGGCCACTTCGGCATCGACCTGCCCGCGGCGGGCGGACTGCCGGTGGTGCTCGCACAGATCGGCGTGATGGCCGGCAAGACCTTCCTGGTGCTCGCCCTCGGCATCGCGCTGCGCTGGACGCTGCCGCGCTTCCGCTTCGACCAGCTGATGCGCTTGGCGTGGGAGGGCATGATCCCCACCGCGCTGCTGGTGCTCACGTGCACCGCGGTGTTCATGTACTTCGGCCTCGCCCAGTGGATGTGGGCCGGCAGCCTCGGCTGCCTCGCCATCGTCTGGGTGGTGGGCCCGAAGCTGCCCCGCAGCGCGAGCCCCAACGCGAAGATCGGGCTCCTGGGCAGCCGGTTCAGCCCGGCGTGACGTCAGGCCGGGGCGCCGCGCCCCTCACCGCATCCGTCGCATCGACCCCACCCACGCGCCGTACTCGAGCGCCGCGCGCACGCGTTCGCCGAGCGGCGGCCACTTCGACCGGTCCCGCCCGAACGCCGTCTCGTTGCGCCATGACCAGTACCCGCCCCGCAGGCGGAACCCGGTCTTGAAGCCGAGGATCAGCAGGTTCCATGCGCCGCGCGCCGCGTGCAGGGGAGTCATGCGGGAAAGGCTACGCGCTTCGGCCGGGTGAAGCGGGTGCTTCGCGCGCGGGTCCTACACTCGCCCGCGCGATGGCCAAGGTGCGCACCAGCTACGTCTGCCGCGAC
>CAMDUT010000183.1 GCA_945877905.1 Phycisphaera mikurensis NBRC 102666
TCGCGACGAGCATGGCGGCGGTGCACGTGCACTTCGCTCCCTGATCGCCAGGCGCGTGCGGTGCGTGCCATGGCCCCCACTACGCTGACGAGCATGCACACCGCCTGCTTCGTCGACGGCGCCTTCGTGCCCGCCCGGTCGGGACGCACGTTCGCGGTCCGCAACCCCGCCACCGACGCCGAGGTCGCGCAGGTCGCCGACGGCTGGCTCGACGACGCCCGTGCGGCCGTGGAAGCCGCGGCCCGCGCGTTTCCCGCATGGAAGTCGATCGCGGCCATCGAGCGCGCGAGGCACCTGCGGCGACTCGCCGAACTCATGCACCGCGACGCCGAGCGCCTCGCGGACCTGTGCAGCCAGGAGTGCGGGAAGCCGCTCGCCGAGGCGCGCACCGAGGTGGCCTACGCCGCGAGCTTCCTCGAGTGGTACGCCGAGGAAGGCAAGCGCGTCTACGGCGAGACGATCCCCGCGTCGGACCAGGCGAAACGGCTCCTCGTCCTGCGCCGGCCCTGCGGCGTCGCCGCGGCCATCACCCCGTGGAACTTCCCGATCGCCATGGTCACGCGAAAGATGGGCCCCGCGCTCGCGGCCGGCTGCACGCAGGTGGTGAAGCCCGCCGAGCAGACGCCGCTCTCGGCGCTCGCGATCGCGGCGCTCGCCGCCGAGGCGGGACTGCCCGCGGGCGTCCTCAACGTGGTGCCGGGGCTCGACGCGGCCTCGATCTCGGATGCGTTCTTCGACACCCTCCACGTGCGTCACGTGAGCTTCACGGGCAGCACCGAGGTCGGCCGCATCCTCCTCCGTCGCAGCGCCGAGCAGGTGGTGCGGGTCTCGCTCGAACTCGGCGGCCACGCGCCGTTCATCGTGTTCGACGACGCCGACCTCGACGCCGCGGTGGCGGGCGCCATGGCCAGCAAGTTCCGCAACGCGGGGCAGACCTGCGTCTGCGCCAACCGGTTCCTCGTGCAGCGCGGCATCCACGACGCCTTCGTCGAGCGCTTCACGGCCGCGGTCGCCGCGCTCAAGGTCGGCGACGGTCGCGCCGACGGCACGCAGGTCGGCCCGCTCATCGACGACGCGGGCCTGCGCAAGGCCGAGGCGCACGTCGCCGACGCGCTGGCCCGCGGCGCGCGCGCGACCACCGGGGGCACGCGGGCACGCGTCGAGGGATGCACCGACCGCTTCATGCGGCCCACCGTGCTCACGGGCGTCACGCCCGCCATGACGTGCTTCCGCGAGGAGACCTTCGGGCCCGTCGCGCCGGTGTGCGCGTTCGACTCCGAGGGCGACGCGCTGCGCCTTGCCAACGACACGCCCTACGGCCTCGCGGCCTACGTGTTCACGAAGGACGGGGCGCGCATCGTGCGCATGTCCGAGGAGCTGCAGTACGGGATCGTCGGCATCAACGACGCGCTGCCCGCCACCGCGCAGGCGCCGTTCGGCGGCGTCAAGCACAGCGGCCTCGGCCGCGAGGGCGGGCGCCAGGGGATCGAGGAATACCTCGACCTGCGCTACGTCAGCTGGCGCGTGGGATGAGCGGCGGGCGCCGGCGTGAGCCCGCGCCCGCCGCGCGCCCGGCTCACTTCTTCGGGTCGGCGAGCCCGGTGGCGCCAGCCACGCGGTCGGTCGCCTTCGTCGCGATCTCCGAGAGCTTCTTGAGGTCCTCGAGGTCGCGCAGCGACGTCAGCTTGTTGAGGAACTTGATCGCGACGAACACGCTGAGCGCGATGATCAGGAACTGGATCACCGTGTCGATGAACGCGCCGTACTTGATGGCGACCGCGGCCTGCGCGGCGACGCCGTCCTTCGCCTCGATCGCCGGCCGGATGATCCACTGGAGCTCGGTGAAGTTCACGCCGCCGATGGCCCAGCCGAGGGGCGGCATGAAGATGTCGGTGACGATCGAGTTGACGACCTTCCCGAACGCCGCGCCGATGATCACGCCGACCGCCAGGTCGAGCGCGTTGCCCTTGACGGCGAAATCGGTGAATTCCTTGATGAAGCCCATGGTGCGTTTCCTCCGTGTGGGCGCGGATGGTAGCGGCGCTCAGTAGGCCGACGCGGGCACGGTGCCTGGGTACGCGCGCTCGAACGCATCGACCTTCGCGCGCCACTCGGCGACGGACTCGGGCGGCACGGCCTCGGGGTCGGCCTTCGACCAGTCGCGGTGCAGCTGGTACAGCGCGAGCAGGCCCGACGAGCGGCGCTTAGGGTCGATCGGCATGGGTTCGAGCAGCGCCCACGCCTCCGTGAGCGGCGGCTTCGCCTCGGACCAGCGGCGCGCTGCCATCAGCGCGCGTCCGAGCGCCATCTTCGCGGCCGCGCGCAGCCACGCATCCTGGCCCGGCACCGCGTCGAGCACGGCGACTGCGGCGCGGCCCTCCTCGATCGCCTCGTCGAGCCTGCCCTGGTCGCGGAGCAGGCTCGAGAGGTTGAGCCGCCCGATGCCCGCGTCCGGCGACGCGCCCTGCCCCGCGCGCGCGAGCGTCGCGAGCGCCTCGCGCTGCAGGGCCTCGCCCTCGGCGAAGTCCTTCGCCGCGCGCTTCACGAGCGCGAGGTTCGCGAGGATCACCGCCCGGTGCGGGTGCGCGGGGCCCGCGAGCCGGTCGACCAGCGCGAGCGCCTGCCGCCCATGGCGCTCGGCGTCCTCGATCCGGCCGAGCCCGCGCTCGAGCCCGGCCAGGTTGTGCAGCTCGTACATCGCTCGGTACTCGCCGTCACGGCCCGTCTCGACGCCGATCGCCACGGCCTCCTCAATGGCGCGGATCCCGCCGTCGAGCTCGCCGAGGTCCTGCAGCACGATGCCGAGGTTGTTGAGCGCGGTCGCCAGGTCGCCCCGGCGCGAGGGCTCGTCACGCAGGATCGCGACCGCCTCCTCGGCGCTCGCGCGCGCCTTCGCGAGGTCCTTGGCCTCGACGCGCAGCGCGTCGGCGAGCGCCGTGAGCGCCGTCGCGCGCAACGCGCGGTCCTCGGGCATGCACGCCGCGGCGGCCATCGCGCGCTCCGCGAGCGCCACGGCCTCGGCGCCCCGGTTGGCGTTGGCGTGCACCGCGGCGGCCTTCACCGCGACGGCGCACTCGACCGGCACCCCGACGCCGCCGGCGTCGGCCAGCGCGAGCGCCTTCGCGTACTGCGACAGCGCGTCGTCCGCGCACCCGAGGCCGCCGAACGCGTCGCCGAGCACGCGGCGCACCTCGGCGGCCTCGGCGGGCGCGTCGCCGAGCGCGCCCCCGTCGAGGTCCCCGACCGCCCGCGCGAGCGTCTCGCGCACCGTGACGTCGGTGCGCCCGTCCTGGAGCGTGGGGTCGGCGCCCTCGATGATTCCCGCGAGGTAGGCCATCACGCGCGCGCTCTGCGCGGCGCGTCGCTCCGCGGACGCCTCGGCCGCGCGCGCGATCGCGGCCTGCCCCGACGAGTAGAGGGCGGCGGCCGCGAGCGTCGCCACCACCGCGACGAGCGCCGCAGCGGGTCGCCAGTGCCGGCGCAGCCCGCGCACCGCCGCGCGCAGGCGAGTGGCGCGCGCGGCGAGCGGGATCTCGCCGCGAAGCCACTGCTCGAGGTCCTCGCGCAGCTGCGTGACCGACTCGTACCGGTCGCGCGCATCGGCCGCGACGGCGCGCAGGCACGTGGC
>CAMDUT010000184.1 GCA_945877905.1 Phycisphaera mikurensis NBRC 102666
AGCGCCTCGAGCGCCGCCCCGCCCTTCACGAGGATCCCGCGCCGCGCCGCCGCGCCGGTGGCGACCATCACCGCCGCGGGGGTCGCAAGGCCCAGGGCGCACGGGCACGCCACCACGAGCACCGCGACGGCGCACTCGAAGCCCCGCCCCGCGTCGCCCGCGACCGTCCATGCACCGGCGGTCACGACGGCGATGCCGAGCACGGCGAAGGTGAACCACGCGCTCACGTGGTCGGCGACGCGCGCGATGGGCGCCCGGCTGGCCTGCGACTCGGCGACCATTCGCACGATCCGCTGCAGGACCGAGTCTCCGCCGACCGCGGTCGCGCGGATGACGATGGCGCCGGCGGCGTTCATCGTGCCCGCGAAGGCCTCGTCTCCCGGGCGCTTCGCCACGGGCACGCTCTCGCCCGTGAGGAGCGACTGGTCGACCTCCGAGGCGCCTTCCTCCACGCGTCCGTCGACCGGCAGGCGCTCGCCGGGGCGCACCACGACGAGGTCGCCGGTGCGCACGTCCGCGAGCGCCACGTCCGCGTCGAGGCCGTCGCGGCGCACGCGCGCGCGCACCGGCTGCAGCGCCGCCAGGCCACGCACGGCGTCGCGCGTCCGCATGGTCGCGCGCGTCTCGAGCCATCGCCCCACAAGCGCGAGCGTGGCGATCAAGCCGGCTGCCTCGAAGTGCACCATGGGCACCGGCGAACTGCCTGAGACGGGCAGGAACGCGGTGAGCGCGACGAAGGCGGACCACGCGTAGGCCACGCCGATGCCGAGCGCAAGCAGCGAGTCCATGTTCACGGTGCGCGCCGCCGTCGCCTTCCATGCCGAGCGCAGGATGGGCCAGGCGAACCAGAGCACGATCGGCGTGGCCAGCGCGAACTGGGCGTGGACGGACTGCCACTGCTCCATGGAGAGCCGCATGTCGCCCGCGGCCATCCATGCCGCGGCGCCTGCCTCGCGCGCCGCCTCGCGGGCCGCGTCGCGGGCATGCGGCTCCCACAGGTGGTGCGAACGCATCGAGATCCAGGCGAGCGGCACGCATGCGGCGACCGCGAGCGCCGTGCGCACCCTGAGCGAGCGCAGCGCGTCCTGCCCCGCGCGGTCGAGGTCATCGAGTCGTGACGCGGGCGCGCGCCCGGCGAGCGGGCGCGCGGGGTACCCGGCGGCCGAGACGGCCGATGCGAGTCCCGCCGGGTCGGCGGACGCGTCGACCTCGACCGTCGCGCGCCCGGTCAGGAACTCGACGCGCGCCCCCGCCACGCCGCGCTGCGCGCGCAGCACGCGCTCGACCCCGGCAGCGCAGCCGGCGCAGGACATTCCGTCGACCGCGAGCTCGACCGTACGGGAGTCGGTCATCGCGAGGGTTCCTGAGCACGTCTCGGCGTCGACCTCGGAGCACCGGGGGCCGCACGAGCTGGGCGTCGTGGCATGGATCGATCATCCCAAATCCCGAACATCCGAGCGCATGCATCTTCCCGGAGCGGCGGCGCCGGAGGAAACGCCCGCGAATCATCGAAACCCGGAGTTCGATATCCTTGTTTGGGGAACTGGTTCCCTCGGTCCAGGAGTTCACGATTCATGTACGGAAAGCAAACCGAACGCGCCATCGGGGCCATGAGCCGACTCGCCGAGGTCTGGGACGGCGGCAAGACGCGGCTTTCCGCGTTCGAGATCGCCGACCAACGCGGGCTGCCGAGGCCGATGGTCGCGAAGATCCTGACGACGCTTTCGCAGGCCAACCTGGTGAACGGGTCGCCCGGTCCAGGGGGCGGCTATGCGCTGGCGCGGGCACCCTCCGAGATCAACCTTCGTGAGGTGTACGACCTGTTCGAGCGCGAGGACCGGTCGAACCTGTGCCCGTTCGGCGGCGGCGTGTGCGGAGTCGGCGAGCCCTGCGCGCTGCACGACAAGCTGGTCGGGATGCAGCGGGACATTCGAAGATTTCTTGTCGAGACCACCTTCGAGATGTTCCGGGCAGCCAGCCAGGACCGTGGGCTGAGGCCGACGCTGCCGGACGCGACGCCGCCCGGCCCGCGCGAAAGTTATCGCGCGGTCGAGCGACGGAAGCGGTGAACGAACGTCCGGGCTGGGTTAGGCTCCCGACTCCAGCCGACGTCCTGCGGCCGGGTGACGGTCCGGGGGGACCCTCCTCGTGGCCACCTCCAAGACCATTGCCATCGTCGCCACGACGCTCGCGAGCGTGTTCGCCCGGTTCGCGTCGCTGGCGTCCCAGGCGATCGTGGGGTGGTACCTGACGGAGGAACAGGTCGGGACGTACGCGTTCGCGCTCGGGGTCATGGGGATCACCAGCCTGTTCCGGGGCGGGGGCATGGCGCTGTACCTGCCGTCGGTGAAGCCCGACGAGATCGACGGGAAGGTGCCGAAGTTCCTGGCGTGGAGCACGATGTTCATGTGGGGGAGCGGGCTCGCGACGATCGCGGTGGCCCTGTCCGCGGCCCCGCTCTCCGCCCGGTTCCCGAACTTCGGGCTCACGGGGCTGCAAGTGACGTTGCTGCTGCTGGCAGCGAGGCAGTTCCTCGCGCCACTCGCCATCGTCGCTCGCATTCGAGTCTCAGTCCAAAGGCGTTTCACCGACCTTGCCCGCGCGGATTCGTTCAACGCGCTCCTCCGAATCGCGATGACCTGGATCGTGGCCCGTGAGGGAGGCGGCGTGCTTGCGCTCGCGATTCCCTACGTCGCCCAGACGCTCATCGAGGTTGTCGCCATAGGGACGCTCGGTGGCCTCAAGCGGTCGGACCTCAACTTTCGGGGCATTTCGTTGCGCCAAATCGGCGCCCTTCTCCTCTGGCCGCTCATCGCGGGCGCCATGATGTCGATCCGCTCCGACGTCGTGTTCCTCATCCTCGGCATCGCCATCCCCGCCGCGGCGCTGGGCGTCTTCTACTTCGCGTTCCAGCTCGCCAACCAGCCGACCATGCTCCTCGCCGGCGCGCTCCAGAACGTGCTCGCCCCCTACCAGGCCGAGGACCGCGGCAACCGCGAGGCCGAGCGCCTCGGAATGGAGCGCGTGTTCTCGGGGTCGATGCTGTTCGTCCCCGTCACCACCATCGCGACGGCGTCGCTGTTCCCGTCGCTGGAGGCGCTGATCTGGGGCGGCCGCTGGGCGAGTGCGCAGGGATGCCTGCTGTACCTCTGCATCGGCGCCACGTACTCCACCGTCAGCGCCCTGATGACCGGGCCCCTCATCGGGCTGCGGCGCTTCAAGGCGCTCACCATGTTCGAGGCCACGAAGATCGTGGGCACGGTGGGCGGCGGAATCGTGGGCGCGGCCATCATCGCCGGGGGTGACGACGGGCCGTTCGGCGCCGCGTCCGACGCCACCATCGTCGGGGCGTGCGTCGGCATCGCGATGGGCGCGGTCGCGGTCGCGCAGCTCGCGTGGATCATGCGTCGCGTCGGTTCGTCCGCGGGCGACATCGGCCGCAACCTGCTCTTCGGCCCGATGCTTGCGCTGCTCACCGCGCTCGCCTCGCAGTCGATCGGGCACAGCATCCGCGAGTCGTTCGGCCTCCCGGCCGGGCGCCTCGGCGCGGCGGTGGAGCTCGCGAGCGTCGGATTCGTCTACTGCGGGCTCATCTTGCTCGCGATCCGCTTCAC
>CAMDUT010000185.1 GCA_945877905.1 Phycisphaera mikurensis NBRC 102666
GTCGCGAGGAAGTTCTCGAAGCCGTCGGCCGCGACGAGCTTGTCCAGGATGCGCGACTTCGCGGCCGCGTCGGGGACGGAGCGCGCGGCGAGCGCCTCCATCCGTTCCGAGATCCACGCGCGCCGGCGCGGGCACGAGACGTAGCCGAACTCCGCTCCCACGGTGCCGCAGTAGGCGCGCTGCAGGAACGCCACGATGTCGGCGAGCGTCGCGGTCGCGCCGATCGGCAGGCCGTTGGTCGCGAACGTGCGCGTCAATTCGGCGCCGCCGAGCCCGAACGCCGAGAGCGCGAGCTCCTGGGGCACGGGGCGCTCGGTGCCGAGCGGGTCGAGGTTCGCTCCGAGGTGGCCGAGCCGCCGGTAGCCCTCGATGAGCGCGTCGACCTTCGACTGCGCGGGGTCCGCGCCGGTGCCGTCCGCCGGGGCCGCGCCCGCGGGCCGCCCGAGCCCGAGCTCGTAGCCCAGGAAGAACTGGTTCCACGACGCGTCCACCGACGCCGGGTCCGCCTTCCACGCCGAGTGCATGGCCTCGACGTACTCGGGGCTCCACGCGTTCACGGCGCGGCCGGTCGAAGCGAGGGGGGCTGGCAGGTTTGGACCGGTTCCCGTGGGTTCGGGCATGGCGGGTGCGCGCTCCTCCCGGGCCGGGGGCGGGTCGGCCCGAAGTCCGTCGATTGTACGGGTTCCGGTCACATCAGCGCGACCGGATCCACGTCCACGGCGACGGCCTCGCCGGGCCGAAGGGTGCCCTCGTTGCGCGCACTGGTCAAGAACTTCCCGAGCGACGCCGCCGTGGGGGCCGTCACTTCCACCTGCATCCGCCACCGGTCGGCGATCCGTGCGATGGGGCACGGGAACGGGCCGGTGACCTCGACCTGCTCCTCGGGAGCCCGGCCGGCGTTCACGGCCTCGGCCGCCGCGGCGAGCGCCCGCGCGAGCGACTCGGCGTCCTCGCGCGCGCGGTCCTCGGACCCGTCGCGCACCACGGCGCGCGCCATGCGCTTCCACGGCGGGAGCCCGAACTTCCGCCGCATGTCGAGCTCGCCCGCCGCGAACGACTCGAAGTCGTGCGCGGCAGCGAGCCGGATGGCGGGTGCGTCGGGCTGGAACGTCTGCACGATGGCGCGCCCGGCGTCGGCGCCGCGGCCGCACCGCCCGCTCACCTGGCTCACGAGCTGGAACGTGCGCTCGGCCGCGCGGAAGTCGGGCAGGTTCAGCGCGGTGTCCGCGTTCACGACGCCCACCAGCCGGACGCCCGGGAAGTCGAGTCCCTTCGCGATCATCTGCGTGCCGACGAGGAGCCGCACCTCGCCGCGCCCGAACCGGCCGAGCGCGTCGTGGAAGTCGTCGGCGTCCTGCATGCTGTCGGCGTCGATGCGCAGCATGGTGGCGCCGGGCACCAGCGAGGGGTGCAGCCGCGAGAGCTCCTCCTCGACCCGCTGCACGCCGAGCCCGAAGACCGTGACGCCGCGCCCGCACTGCGGGCACTCGCGCGGCAGGCGCTGCTCGGACTGGCAGTGGTGGCACCGAACGTAGCGCGCCGCCGCGCCGCCCGCGGGCGAAGGCAGCGTGTGGCAGATCATGCCTGCGTCGCAGCGGTCGCAGCGCATCAACCAGCCGCAGCGCGCGTCGGCGCACGCGATGTAGTTCGCGTAGCCGCGGCGGTTGAGGAGGATGAGCACCTGCCCGCCCGCGTCGAGCGTCGCCTGCACGGCGCCCGTGAGCGTCGGGCCCAGGAGGTGCACGCGCTGGTCGGGGAAGCGCCGGCGTTCCTCGGCGAAGTCGACCACCTGCACCGCGGGAAGCCGGAGCCCGGGCGCGCGCTCGCGCAGGACGTGCAGCGCGCTCGCCCTGCGCTCGACGGCGTTGAACCAGCTCTCGAGGCTCGGCGTGGCGCTGCCGAGGAGCACCGGGCACCCCGCGAGCTGCGCGCGGCGGATCGCCACGTCGCGGCCGTGGTAGCGCGGCATCTGGTCCTGCTTGTAGCTCGAGTCGTGCTCCTCGTCGACGATCACGATCCCGAGCTGCCCGTCGGGCACCGGCGCGAACACCGCGCTGCGCGCGCCCATCACGAGCCGCACCTGCCCGGACGACACCAGGTTCCACTGCTGGTTTCGCTGCGCCGCGGTGAGCCCGCTGTGGAGGATGGCGACGCGCTCGCCCGGGAAGCGCGCGAGCAGGCGCCCGCCCGTCTGCGGGGTGAGGGCGATCTCGGGCACCAGCACGAGCGCCGTGCGCCCGGCGTCGAGCGCGCGCCGGATGAGCCGCATGTAGACCTCGGTCTTGCCGGCGCCCGTCACGCCGAAGAGGAGGTGTTGCGAGAACCCCGTGCCGATGGCCGCGCCCACGGCGTCGACCACCGTGCGTTGCGCCGCGGTGAGCGCGGGTTCCGCGTCCGCGAGCACGCGTTCGGCGCGCCACGACGCCTCGACGCCCGAGCGTCGCTCGACCGTCACGATCCCCGCCGCCGCGAGCCGCTTCACCGGCTCGTCGGTGCCGAGCCCCGCGCGCTCGCGGAGTTCGCGCAGGTCGACCGGGCGCCCACCCTCGGGCATCGACCGAAGCGCCTCGACCGCCGCGCGCTGCTGCGCCGACGTGCGCTTCGCCGCGGCGAGCGCCGCCTCCCAGCCCGGCGCGAGGTCGACGAACGTGCGCGTCACGGTCCCCGTGCCGCGCTTCACCGCGGCCGGCGTCATCGCGGCGAGCGTCATGCCCACCGGGCACACGTAGTACGCGGAGATCCAGCGCGCGAGCTCGACGAGCTGCGCGGGCATGGGCGGCGCGTCGCCCGCGCGCGACTCCACGAACTTCAGCTTGCCGGCCGGCGGCAGGCCGGGCTCGCCGCCCGCGGCCATCGTCCGCACCACGATGCCCTCGACCGGGGCGTCGCCGCGCCCGAGCGGCACGCGAACGCGCTCGCCCGCCCGGAGGTCGGCAAGGGCCGCCGGCACCGCGTACGTCAGCCCGTCGGGGTAGCGGTCGACCGACCGCTCCACCGCGACCTGCGCGAGCAGGGCGACGGTGCGGTCTCCGGGCGAGAAGAGCGACATGCGGTGCGCGGCGCGCCGGGCTCGCGCGTCAGACCGCGGCGAGCGCGCGCTGCGCCGCCTCCATGTCCGCCGCGGTCACGGGACGGCGCGACTCCATCATCGCGACGAAGCAGTCGAACAGGTACGCCGAGTCGTGCGGGCCGGGCGAGGCCTCGGGGTGGTACTGCACGCCGAAGACGGGCTTCGCGGTGTGGCGGAACCCGGCGAGCGTGCCGTCGTTGAGGTGCACGTGCGTCGGCTCGCCGCCCGCGGCGCGGAGCGATTCCTCGTCGACGCAGAAGCCGTGGTTCTGGCTCGTGATCTCGACGCGGCCGGTGAGCAGGTTGCGCACGGGCTGGTTCGCGCCGCGGTGGCCGAACTTCAGCTTCCACGTCTTCGCGCCCATCGCGAGCGCCAGCAGCTGGTGCCCCAGGCAGATCCCGAAGGTGGGCACCTCTCCCGCGACCTCGCGCAGCGTGGCGATCGTGCGTTCCACCGCGGCCGGGTCTCCGGGGCCGTTCGAGACGAAGAGCCCGTCGGGCCTGCGCGCGCGGATCTCCGCGGCGCTCAGGTCGTG
>CAMDUT010000186.1 GCA_945877905.1 Phycisphaera mikurensis NBRC 102666
CACACCCACGCGGAGCTTGCCTCGGCCGAGCGCGTGATCGATCGCTTCGACGAGGTGACCGTGGAGTCGATGCGGGCGCTGCTCGACGCGGGCATCCGCGTACGATGAAGTCCCCATGGATCCCCGATACCAGCGGCTCGCCGAGCTCCTCGTCCGACACAGCTGCAAGGTCCAGCCCGGCGAGCACCTGCTCCTGGAGCTGTTCGACGCGCCCGCCGACATGGCGGTGGCGATGGTCGAGGCCACGCGCGCGGCGGGCGGCCACCCGCACGTCGAGCTGCGCTCCAACCGCGTGATGCGCGCCCTCAACAAGTCGTCCGGCGAGGACGGCCTGCGCACGTGGGGCGAGTGCGACCTCGAGCGCATGAAGCGGATGCAGTGCTACGCGGGCATCCGCGGCTCGGAGAACGTCAGCGAGATGAGCGGCATCCCCGCCGACCAGATGCGCATGGTGGGCAAGCACTACGCGAAGCCCGTGCACTTCGAGCGCCGCGTCAACCACACCAAGTGGGTGGTGCTCCGGTGGCCGTCGCCGAGCATGGCGCAGCTGGCGCAGATGTCGACCGAGGACTTCGAGCGCTTCTACTTCGACGTGTGCCTGGTCGACTACGCGAAGATGGACCGCGACGTGCAGCCGCTCAAGCGCCGCATGGAGGCCGCCGACAGGGTGCACGTCAAGGGCCCCGGGGCCACCGACCTGCGCTTCTCGATCAAGGGGATCGCCGCGATCCCGTGCAGCGGCGAGCGCAACATCCCGGACGGCGAGTGCTTCACCGCCCCGGTGCGCGACAGCGTCGAGGGCGTGGTCCAGTACAACACCCCGACGCTCTTCAACGGCATCACGTTCACGAACGTCGGGCTCGAGTTCTCCAAGGGGCGGATCGTGAGGTGCTGGGCCGACCAGAACCAGCGCGAGCTCGAGGCGATCTTCGACACCGACGATGGCGCCCGGTACGTGGGGGAGTTCGCGATCGGCTTCAACCCGCTGATCCGCAACGCGATGAAGGACATCCTGTTCGACGAGAAGATCGCGGGCAGCTTCCATTTCACGCCGGGGCGCTGCTACGAGGAGACCGAGAACGGCAACCGCAGCGAGATCCACTGGGACCTGGTGTGCATCCAGCGCCCCGAGCACGGCGGCGGCACGATCAGCTTCGACGGCGAGGTCATCCGCCGCGACGGCCTCTTCGTGGTCGACGACCTGAAGGCCCTGAACCCGTGACCGCGAGCGGCGAGGTCGACCTGCGGTCGGACACCGTCACGCGGCCGACCGCGGCGATGTGGGACGCGATGCGCGCGGCGCCCCTCGGAGACGACGTGCTCGGCGACGAGCCGACCGTGGCGGCGCTGGAGTCCAAGGTCGCGGCGCTCCTCGGAAAGGAGGCCGCGGTGTTCGTGCCGAGCGGCACGATGGCGAACCAGCTCGCGATCCGCGTCGCGTGCGGCCCCGGCGACGAGATCGTCGCCCACGAGGAGAGCCACATCATCCACTACGAGACCGGCGCGCCCGCCGCGCTCTCGGGCGCGATGGTCCGCACGGTGCGCGGCCCGCGCGGGCTCTTCGACGCGGCCGACGTGGATGCCGCGGTGCGCACGCGCAACGTGCACCATCCCGTGAGCCGGATGCTGGTCGTCGAGAACACGCAGAACCGCGGCGGCGGCGCGGTGTGGGACCTGGCGCGCTGGGGGCGCGTTTCCGGCGCGGCGCGCGCGCACGGGCTGCACGTGCACGTCGACGGCGCGCGGCTCTGGAACGCGTGCGTCGCCGGCGGGTACGCGCCCGCGGCGTTCGCGGCGGGGGCAGACACGGTGAGCGTGTGCTTCTCGAAGGGGCTCGGGTGTCCCGTCGGGAGCGCGCTCGCGGGCCCCGGCGCGCTCATCGAGCGCGCGCGCCGGTTCCGCAAGATGTTCGGGGGCGGCATGCGCCAGAGCGGACTGCTGGCCGCCGCGGCGATCTTCGCGCTCGACCGCCACGTGGATCGGCTCGCGGAGGACCATGCGAACGCGCGCGCGCTCGCCGAGGGCATCGCGTCGGTCCCGGGGCTCGCGCCGGACTTCGCGCCGGCCGATACGCCGAGCAACATGGTCTTCTTCTCGGTGGATCGGTCGATCGGCACGGCGCAGGGGCTGTGCGAGCGGCTCGCGGGCCGCGGCGTGCGCATGATCGCGCTCGACCCGCAGCGCGCGCGCGCGGTGACGCACCTCGACGTCGACCGGGCGGGCATCGCGCGTGCGGTGGATGCGTTGCGCGCGGTGGCCGCGGCGCGCTAGGGAAGCGACGGGTCCGGCGCGCGGTCCATGAGCGCGAGCCACGCGATGCGGTCGATGCGCCAGTCGCCGGCCGGGGTGCGCGCGACCTCGATCCACCATCGCGTGGGCACCGGCCCCCAGCTCGACGCGGTCGTGGTGCGGCATGCGAGGACGACGGCCCCGCGGTCGGGCGACAGCGTCGCGAGCTCCAGCCGCGTGACGTCGTTCGAGTCGATGCGGTGCCGGCTGCGGAGCGTCTCCGCCGCGCGCATCAGCCGGTCGACGCCCTGGCCGGGGCTGCGCGGGCTCCCGTGGTGGAACGACGCGTCGGGCGAGAGCAGCGCTTGGATCCCCTCGACGTCGGCGGCCTCCGCGCGCGCCACGAGTTCGCGCACGGCGTACGCGGCGTGCTCGCCGGGAGACGTGCGCACCGCGGCGATCGCGAGCGCGCCCGCCGCCGCGAGGAGGCAGCCGACGCCGGCCATGATCGGGCGCGCCCGGTCGTTGCGTGCGCCCCACCACGCCAGGATCGCGCCGGCGACGAGCAGCGGGAACGCCACCGTCCACGGGCCCTCGGCGAACCATCGGTCGAGGATCGGCGATGGGGGGAGGTCGGGCTCCATGGCGTCGGCGCGGCGGCGCGCGCCTTCGTAGCCTAGGGCCATGGAGTCGGGCGCCGCCGCCATCTCGGGTTACGAGGGCATCGCAGGGCTCGCGGGTGCGTGCTCGGGCGCGTTCGGCGTGCTGGCCGCCGAGGGGCCCTCGCTCGCAGCGGCGCTGCCCGCGCTCGCCGACCCCGCGCGTCGTTCGCGCTGCGTGCTCGCGTGCACCGCGGGCGCGCTGCGCCCGGTGGCCGCCGCCGGCATCGCCCCCGACGCCGTGGTGCTCGGCATCGAGGAGCCCGACCTCGAGGCGATCCTCGGGCAGCTGCCCATGCGGATCCTCGGGAGCACCACGCTCGTGACGCCCTCGGTGCTGCTGGCCCCGGTGCTGCGCTGGTGGACCGGCCCCATCCGCCTCACCGGCGAGGGCGGCGGCGAGTCCGCCGAGTTCGGCTCGCTGGGACCCGGCCGCGCCGAGGAGCGCGCCCACCGCCTGCTGCGGCACGCCGGATGCGACCCCGTGGCGCTGGTCGGCGTGGACCCCCTGGGCATCGACGGCGTGTGGCACGCGCGCGGCACCGCGCTCGACAGCGCGTGGAGCGCGCAGCTGAACCCGTTCCTGACGCTCGCGACGCTCGAGTGGCGGCTCGGCTCCCACCGTCGCGAGTTCCACGACGCGGCCATGCGGCGCGT
>CAMDUT010000187.1 GCA_945877905.1 Phycisphaera mikurensis NBRC 102666
GGTCGCTCTTGGGCCCCGGCCAGGACGGCGAGGTCCGCCTCAAGGGCCCGAACGTGATGAAGGGCTACTTCAACCTGCCCGAGCTCACGGCGTCGGTGATGGACGAGCACGGGTTCTTCCGCACCGGCGACATGGGCCGCACGGACCCGAACGGCGCGCTCCGCATCACCGGCCGCATCAAGGAGATGCTGATCATCTCGGGGGAGAACGTCTTCCCGCGCGAGATCGAGGAGGTCGTGAACCACCACCCGCTGGTGAAGGACTCGGCGGTCGTCGGGCTGCACGACCCGTCGCGCGGGGAGGTGCCGATCTGCTTCGCCGAGCTCCACGAGGGCGCCGCGTGGGACGAGCACGCGGTGCGCGCCTTCGTGCGCGAGCGGCTGCCTCCCTACAAGGTTCCGCGCGAGTTCCGCGTGCTCGACGCGCTGCCGCGCAACGCCACGGGCAAGATCCTGCGGCGCGCGCTGTCGGATTCGCTCAAGGGGGGCTAGCGCCCGGGCCTCACGGCTGCGGCGGGCACTCGCCCCACGCGCCGAGCAGGATGCCCAGGTCCTGTCCGTTCACGGTGCCGTCGAGGTTCAGGTCGCCGGTGCCCACGCGCGCCCAGTTGCCGAGCAGCACGCCGAGGTCCTGGCCGTTCACCGATCCGTCGCGCGTGAGGTCCTCGGGGCAGAATCCCGGGCACACCGGGCCGCTCGCGATGAGCTTGATGCGCGCCGAGCCCGCGACCGACGCGTTCTCGCCGCCCACGCGGATGAAGTAGCGCGTCCCGCACGCCGCGGTGAAGTTCAGCCGCGCCGCGGAGGTGTTCTGCGTGCAGAGCGGGCTCGACGAGGCGCACGCGACCAGCGCGAGCGAGCCGCAGGTCCCGGAGTACACGGCGACGCGCGTGTCGATCGACGACCCGCACGTGTCGATGCCGATGGTCCCGCGCCGTTCCGCGTTGTACGAGAACCACACGTCGGGCCCGATGGCGGTCGACGTCGAGCCGGTGCACGACGATGGCAGCGTCGGCGAGCCGATGGTCGCGAGCAGGGTCGAGAAGTCGATGGTCTCGCCCGGGCCGATGGGAAGCGCCGTGGCGCAGGTGTCGTTCACCGGCGGCGGGAAGTCGCACGACTGGCCCGCGCGGTTGGCGCAGTCCTGGTCCCAGGTGTCGCTGCAGCAGAAGGGGTCGGTCGCGCAGACCACCGCGCAGCACTGCGGGTTGTCGCAGCCCGCGCCCGGGTGCGGATCGAAGCAGCTTCCCGCGTCCGGCGTGCACGACGTCGCGCAGCCGTCCTCGGCGAACTCCGCAAGCAGCGTGTACCGCGGCTCCGCCACGCACGGCATGATCTCGCTGCCGGGCACCGGGAAGGTCCCCTGGCTGAACACCACCCAGTACTGGCCGGGCGCCACGCACGCCGACCTGGTGGCCTCGACGCAGTTGTTCGACTGGGCGTGGAGCAGGGCCGTCGACAGCGTGACGGGGCAGCTCGGCGGCACGAGGGCGACGAACGCGCGCGCGGTGGAGGCGAGCCGGAGCGTGACGCGGACCAGGCCGTCGCCGTTCGTGTCGACCACGTTGAGCCGGTAGACGTCGCGGTCGCCGATCCATCCGCCGGAGGTGATCTCGGAGTCGAACGACCCGCACACCGGGACGTTCACCGACAGGAGCGTGGGCTGCTGGCCCGCGACCGCGCAGGGGTCGTTCAGCCGCTCGCCGCACGACTCGGGCTCGGGGAGCGACTCCGGCGGGCAGGTGACGTTGCAGCCCGAGCAGTAGGTGATGCCGAGCTGCGCGCAGACCACGTCCCAGCTCACCGAGCAGCATGACGGGTCGATGCCGCACACGCTCTCGCAGCAGTCGGCGTACTCGCAGCCGGGCGAGGCGTGCGGAGCGATGCAGGACTCCTGGCCGGGAAGCCCGCACTGCACGGGGTTGCCGCCCTTGCAGAACGCCTCGGCCTGGAACGCGCACGCGGCGTCCCACGTCACCGAGCAGCACGACGGGTCGGACGCGCACACCGCCGTGCAGCACGACTCGTCGTTGCAGCCCGGGTTCGCGTGCGCGACTCGGCAGTTGCCGCTCGCCTGCGCACCGCAGAGTCCCTGGCAGTACTTCTCCGCCAGCGCGACGCAGCCCGCGGTCCAGGCCTCGGAGCAGCAGAGCGGGTCGAGGTCGCACACCGTGGTGCAGCACGTCGCGTCGGAGCAGCCTCCGCCGGCATGCGGCTCGAGGCAGCTTCCGGACGAACCGCCGCACTGCGCATGCGCGGCCGGGACGGCCCACGCGGCCGCCGCGGCGCACGCGGCCGCGAGCCATCGCACGGATCTTGGGTTCAGGGAAGGCATGGTCACGGCGCGGCCGACGGGCAGGCGCCCCA
Organism: Phycisphaera mikurensis NBRC 102666; assembly: GCA_945877905.1. Lineage (GTDB taxonomy): Bacteria > Planctomycetota > Phycisphaerae > Phycisphaerales > SM1A02 > UBA966. Next base: position 2,367 of record CAMDUT010000187.1, read on the forward strand.
GTCTCCCAGCATCACGCCGAGGTCCAGCCCGTCGGTGCTCCCGTCGCCGTTGAGGTCCGAGACGCCATCGAGGCCCCAGCGCCCGAGCAGCCGTCCGAGGTCCAGGCCGTTCACCGCACCGTCGCCGTCGAGGTCGCCGGCGCAGGGCGCCGGGCACGCCGAGCCTTGCTGCTCGATGGTCAGGACGCCCGTGCCGCGACCGTTGGGGTCCGGCGACGCGATGCGCACGAAGTACGCGCGCCCGCACTCGACGAACCGGCTGATGGTCGACCGCTGGCCGCAGCCCTCGTCGTTGCAGGCGAGCGGCGACCCGCCCTTGTCGGGGCAGCCGAGCCACAGCTCGAGCCGGGTGTCGAACGCCGCGGCCGCGCACGTGTCGAACGTCGCCACACCGGACGCCGCGGGCACGTAGCGGAACCAGACGTCGTTGCTCGAGTCGGGCCCGACGCACCCGCCCAGCGCGCCCAGCGGGGCATCGCTCGCGGCGAGCACGTTCGTGAACGCGTTCGGGCCCGCGGTGGCCTCGGCCGCGCCTGCGCACGTGTCGTTCTCCGGCGTTCCGCCCGAGCACGAGACGGTGAGCGAGCCGAGCCCCGCCGCGCCGTTGCCGCCCACGCGGATCAGGTACGCGGTGCCCGCGACCGCCGGGAACTCGACGCGGCTCGTGAGCTCGACGCAGCCCTTCCAGTCGTCGTTGCAGGCCAGCGGCACCGCGTCGCCGCACGCCGCGTAGACGGCCAGGCGCGTGTCGAAGTCGGCGCTGCCGCACGTGGTGGCGACCCCGGTGCCCGAGCACGTGGGGACGTAACGGAACCACACGTCGCGCTCCAGGTCGACGCCGAAGCCCTCGTCGCAGCTCGGCGGCAGGCCGGGCAACGAGGTGGTCGCGTCCTCGGTGGCGAAGGCGTGGGTGCCGTCGCCGATCGTCGTCGCCGCGGCGCACTCGTCGTTCGAAGGGACGGCGACGCGCAGGAACCGCACGTTCCCGGTGCCCGTGCCCTCGAACCCGCCGAGGCGGATGAGGTACGTGGTCGAGCCGTCGGCCGTGAACTGCATCCGGCTGGTGAAGCCGTCGCAGCCGGGCGCGTCGTCGTTGCAGGCGATCGCGACCACGTCCGCGCCGCAGGTGACGTACGCGCCGAGGCGCGTGTCGAA
>CAMDUT010000188.1 GCA_945877905.1 Phycisphaera mikurensis NBRC 102666
GGCAGCGCCGCGCGCTCGAGGCGCGCATCGCGCGCATCAAGGAGGAGATCGAGGCCGCCGCGCCGCACCCGTTCAACGTCGATTCGCCGAAGCAGCTCGCCGAGGCGCTCTTCAACGCGCCCGACGCGCCGCTCCCGGGCCTGGGGCTCAAGGTGGTGAAGCGCACCAAGACGGGCGCCTCCACCGACGTCGAGGTGCTCGAGCGGCTGGTGCAGGACCCGGACGTCGATTCGCCGATCCCTTCGCAGATCCTCGCCTACCGGCAGCTCAGCAAGCTCGTGGGCACGTACCTCGTCGCGCTGCGCGAGGCGATCGACCCGGCCACCGGGCGCATCCACGCGAGCTTCCACCAGACGGTCACGGCGACGGGGCGGCTGAGTTCGAGCGACCCGAACCTCCAGAACATCCCGATCCGCACCGAGGTGGGGCGCGAGATCCGCCGCGCGTTCGTCGCCGAGCCTGGGCACGTGCTCCTCTCGGCCGACTACTCGCAGATCGAGCTCCGCGTGCTCGCGCACCTCTCGGAGGACCCGAACCTGATCGCCGCGTTCCGCTCGGGCGCGGACATCCACCGCGCGGTGGCCGCGGAGGTCTGCGGCGTGGCCGCGGCGGACGTCACGGACGAGCAGCGGAGCGCGGCGAAGATGGTCAACTTCGGCATCATCTACGGCATCACGCCGTGGGGGCTCGCGCGCCGCCTCGGGGGCGGCACGTCGAACGAGCGCGCGCGCCAGATCATCGAGGACTACAAGCGCCGCTTCGCGCGGATCGACGCCTTCCTGCAGCGGTGCGTGCAGGAGGCGCGCGACCAGGGATTCGTCGCGACCATCCTCGGGCGCCGGCGACCGGTGCCCCAGGTGCACAGCCGCAACCCGGCCGAGCGCGCGCTCGGCGAGCGCATCGCGATCAACACGGTGGTGCAGGGGAGCGCCGCGGATCTCATCAAGCTCGCGATGCTCGCCATCCATCGCGACCTTCCGGCCGCCGTGCCCGGGGCGCGCATGCTCCTCCAGATCCACGACGAGCTGGTGTTCGAGGTCCCCGCGCCGGGTGCCGACGCCCTGGACGCCTTCGTCCGCGACCGCATGGCGCACGCCATGGACCTGCGCGTCCCGCTCGAGGTGAGCACCGGGCGGGGGGCGACCTGGGCGGAGGCGTGAACGGGATTTCGGTGCCCTGAAGCCATGCGGCACCGTGACCATGTCGCGCTCGCCGAAGTGCGGGGGCACATGCCACATAAAAAGATCGTATATGACTGGATTGCGCCTGAGAACGATCATACAATGATCTTGCGTGATCACTCTCTTGGACCATCGCCACCTTGAACACCGACGCGTCGGGCTCGGAATGACGTTCGCCGCACTGGCGTCGCGAAGCGGTGTCTCGGAGCCGACGGTGAAGCGAATCCTCGGCGGGCGTCTGGGGGAGGCCTCGTTCAGTCATGTCGTGGCGATCGCCGGCGCGCTCGGTGCGCCGCTCGCCGCCGATGAGCAGGACATCGAAGAGATGCTGCGTGCTCGCGCGCGCGCCAAGGCCCATGATGTCGCACGCCTCGTCCAAGGGACCTGTGCCCTCGAGGCCCAAGCCGTGGACGACACCGAGTATCGGCGCTTGGTGGATCGCACGTACCACGAGTTGCTCGCAGGTTCGCGTCGGCGCCTGTGGGCCGACTGATGCTCGCGGGCGATTCGGTGCCCGGACAAACGCCGCTGCCCGACCTCTCGGGCCTGAGGAATCGCTCCGTCCGGACCATGGGCGAGCTCAACGCGCTCGAGGCGGAGAACATCCGGCGGGCCGTGTTGCGCTACCTGGCGTCGAGGCCGTCAGTCCGCGCTGCACCGTTTGATGAAGCGTGGTTCAGGAGGCTTCATCGGCAGATGTTCGGGGAGGTGTGGACGTGGGCCGGCGAGTATCGGCGGCACGAGACGAACATCGGCAGCGCTCCGCACCGCATCGAGCTCGCGATGCATGGGCTCGTCGAAGACCTTCGCGCATGGCACGCATCCGGAATGGGCATGATCGAGCAGGCTGCTCGACTGCACCACCGAGCCGTGCAGGTCCACCCCTTCCCGAACGGCAACGGCCGATGGTCACGGATGCTGGCCAGCGTCTGGATGCGCCGGCATGGCCTCGCGCCGTTTCGATGGCCGGAGGAGTCGATCGGCGGCGCAAGCGTGATCCGTGCCGGGTACCTCGAAGCGTTGCGAGCCGCCGATGCGGGGGACCTGCAGCCCCTGGTCCGGCTGCACGAGCGGCACACGGCTGCACAAAACGCCCACGGCCCCGTCTTTCGACGGGGCCGTGAACTGAAGCGAGGCGGACGGGAATCGAACCCGCAACCACCGGCGTGACAAGCCGGTACTCTAACCAATTGAGCTACCGCCCCTTCGGGCCCTCACGGGGCCGGGAAGGCCGCGTGCGGACGGGAAATGATAGCGATTCCGGCCGGGCGCGCAAGGGCGGCGGGGCCGCCGAAGCGCGGCCGTTTTCAGGCCTTCCACTTGATCGAGCACCCGATGCTCGGCTTCTGCGGCCCGGGCACCGGGCGGCCGGCCAGCACCGCGTCGATCGCCGCGCGCAGGCTTGCACCCGTCACGGGAACGCCGTTGCCGGGCCGGCTGTCGTCGAGCTGCCCCGCATAGGCCAGCCGGTGCGCGGCGTCGAAGAGGAAGAAATCCGGCGTGCATGCCGCATCGAACCGCCGTGCCACCTCCTGCGTGGCGTCGTGCAGGTAGGGGCACCGGTAGCCGGCATCCGCGGCCTCGAGCTTCATCGCGTCGGGCGCGTCGGTCGGGTGCTTCGCCGGGTCGTTCGAGCAGACGAACACGCATGCCCACCCGCGCGCCTCGGCGTCGCGGCTCAGCGCGGCGAGCTCGGCACGGATGTGCTTCACGAAGGGGCAGTGGTTGCAGATGAACGCCACCAGGAGCGGCTTTCCCGCGAAGTCCGTGGGACCGAACGGACGGCCCGTGACGACGTCGGGCAGGACGAACGCCGGGCAGGGCGAACCCGTCTTCATGCGCATGGTGCTTTCGAGCGGCGGCATGCACGCAGGATAGGCGCGCCCCGGCGGTAGGCTCGTGCCGTGCCCCTCCGCGCCGACCCTGACGAAGGCCCGTCCGACGACGACCTCGACCGATTCGGGGAGGATTCCCCGGTGGCCGACGCGCGGTGCCCCGATTGCGGAGCAGCCGTCTGGAGCGAGGCCGACGTGTGCCCGAAGTGCTACGCGTTCCTCGGGGGCGATGCCCCGCGCCCGGCCCGCGGGTTCTTCGCCCGGCGCTGGCGCACGCTCGTCGTCGTGCTGCTGATCCTGGCGACGCTCACGCTCGCGGGCATCCCCCTGGTGCAGGCGCTGGTGCGCCCATGATGGCCTGAACGCGCGCCAGAACGACCACGCCCCGTCCGCAAGGGACGGGGCGTGTGCAGTGCCTCGGCAAGGATTCGAACCTTGGACCCGCTGATTAAGAGTCAGCTGCTCTACCAGCTGAGCTACCGAGGCGCGCGGTCGAGGGGGA
>CAMDUT010000189.1 GCA_945877905.1 Phycisphaera mikurensis NBRC 102666
CGCGTGGCGACGAAGACGCACGGCATGCCCTTGTCGATGAGCGCGATCGGCCCGTGCTTCATCTCGGCGCTGGGCATGCCCTCGGCGTGGATGTAGCTGATCTCCTTGAGCTTCAGCGCGCCCTCGAGCGCCACGGGGTAGTTCACGCCGCGGCCGAGGAAGAGCCAGTTCTCGCGCTCGACGTACTTCTCGGTGGCCCGCCGGATGTGCTCGCTCTGCTTCAGGATGCGCTCGATGTGCGCGGGGATGGCCTCGAGCTCGCGCAGCGTGGACGAGACGAACTCCTGGCTCAGGAACCGGCGTCGGCCGATGTAGAGCGCCAGCATCGCCGTCACCATCACCTGCCCGACGAACGCCTTGGTGCTCGCGACGCCGATCTCGGGGCCCACGCGCAGGTAGATGCCCGCGTCGGTCTCGCGCGAGATCGAGCTGCCCACCACGTTGATGACGCCGAGCGCCATCGCGCCGCGCGCCTTCGCCTCCTGCAGCGCGGCGAGCGTGTCGGCGGTCTCGCCGCTCTGGCTCACGGCGACCACCACGCTGCCCTCGCTCACGATCGGGTTGCGGTAGCGGAACTCGCTGGCGAAGTCCCAGTCGGCGGGGATCTTGGCCCACTCCTCCATGAGGTAGCTGCCGATCATGCCCGCGTGGAGCGCGGTGCCCTGGCCGATCAGCGTGATGCGGCGGCTCGAGGCCAGCGCGCGGGCGTGGTCGCCGATCCCGCCGAGGACGATCTGCCCCGCACGGTGGTCCACGCGGCCCTGCAGCGTGCGCGTGAGCGCGGCCGGCTGCTCGAAGATCTCCTTGAGCATGAAGTGCTCGAAGTCGCCGAGCTCGATCTCGGAGAGGTCGACCTCGAGCGCGCGGATCTTCGCGTCCACCTCGACGTCGTCGACGGTGCTCGTGCGCAGCGAGTCGCGCGTGAGCTTGGCGACGGTGTAGTCCTCGAGCGTGAACGCCTGGTTCGTGTGCGCGACGATCGCGCTCTGGTCGCTGGCGACCACGTACTCGCCGTTGCCGACGCCCACCATGAGCGGGCTGCCCTTGCGCGCCACCACCAGCACGCCCGGCTCCTTCTCGCAGACGCAGCAGATGGCGTAGGCGCCGGTGACCTCGCGAAGCGCGGCCTGCACGGCCTTCTCGAGGTCGCCCTGGTAGAGCTCTCCGATCAGGTGGACCAGCACCTCGGTGTCGGTCTCGCCCTTGAAGACGTGGCCCTTCTCGGTGAGGTAGGTCTTGAGCGACGCGTAGTTCTCGATGATGCCGTTGTGGACCAGCGCGATGCCGTGGCCCTTCACGGGGTCGTCGCAGTGCGGGTGGGCGTTCACCTCGGTGACGCCGCCGTGGGTGGCCCAGCGGGTGTGCGCGATGCCCACCGACCCGTCGAACCCGCGCCGGGTCTCGACCAGGTCCTCGAGGACGCGCACGCGGCCCACGCTCTTGGCGATGGTGATCCGCCCCGAGTCGTTGGCGACGGCCACGCCGGCCGAGTCGTATCCGCGGTACTCAAGGCGCTTGAGGCCCTCGAGCAGCAGGGTGGCGGCAGGCTTCTTTCCGATGTAGGCAACGATTCCGCACATGGTGGTTGGCTCGAACCACTATCGTCGGTCCGAACCGACACAGGATGGCATACTTCGCGTTCGGTTGATGCAGGAAACCTCCATGGATACGCCGGAGCTCATGGCCAATAAGTCAACCGCGCGCGCGTGGGCGCGTGCGCAGGTGCGCGCGGCGACCTCAGAACCTGAGGGGGATTGGGCGTCCTCACTTCGCGAAGTCTGGGGCATCGTGCGCGAACATGGTGGGTTTCTGGGAGTATCTGCCACATCGAGTCCCGTGCCGATTCTGATGGCATTTGTGCCGATCCTCGGCGAACCCGATCCCATGTGCATGCTTTCCGACGCCACGAAAGCCGGTTGGCGCATCGCCGTCGGTCGTGGGACCAACCGGACGAGCACCCTGCAGGTGGTCGCGATCGACCCTGCCGCGATCGGCGGGGGACGATGGCACCGCGATCAGTGCGAACCCGACGCGTGGGGCATGGCGGTCCCCCGCGACCGCGTGCCGGCCTCGAGCGCCGACGTGGCCGCCGTCGTGGTCCCGGGCATGGCGTTCGACCGCACCGGGCACCGGCTCGGCCGTGGGGCGGGCGTGTACGACCGGTTCCTCGCCACGCTCCCGCCGACCGCGCTTCGCGTCGGGTTGGTGCCCTCGAACCGCCTGGTCGATCGCCTGCCGGTCGACCCGCACGACGTGCCCATGCACGTGGTGGCCACCGAGCGCGAGGTGCTTCGCCTCGCGCCGCCGACTGCAGCCGGATGTGGCACAATGCCGATGTCGCATTGATGCGCGGCATCGGACGCCGCGCCCGCACGCTCACGACAGCGAGGTCAGGATGACCCTTCCCAGCCAGCAGCCCAGGAACAACGCGCCTCTTTCCACCGGGGCCCGCCATGCCAACGGCATGCGGTCGCTCTTCATCGCGGTCACCGCGCTCGGTCTCGGAGGCGCGGCCGCGGGGTGGTTCCTCACGCATCGCAGCGAGGACGTCGCGACGGAGGACACGGCGACGATCGTCGATCCGCTGATGTCGACGGACGGCGTCGCGTCCGCCACGGGCGCCGGCGATGCCGCGACGACGGTCGCCGTGGTGGAACTCGGCGCGAATGCGAGCACGACCGCGAACGCCGCAACCGGCGCCGCGGCCCTCGAGGCCCCCGCCGGCGCATCCGGCGCGAACACCGTGCAGGTGGTCGAGCTCGGCGCCGTAGCCCCCGTGGCGCCGCAGCCCCCGGTCGGCGGCGCATCCGGCGCGAGCACCGCGGTCGTCGGCGCAAACGCCACCACCGTCGCCGCGACGTCGGGCATCCCCGGCACGCCCGGTGCTGCGCCCGTCACGCCCGCGGCGACCCTCGGCACCCCCGCGCAGCGGCTGATGCAGGCCACGCAGATGATCGACGCCGACCCGGTGCGTGCGCGCGCCGAGCTGACGCGGCTCATCGACTCGAAGCAGCTCGGTGACGCCGAGCGGCGCGCGGCCTACGCGGCCGTGAACTCGGTGGCCGAGCGCGTCTTCTTCTCGCCCAAGATCCTGCCGGGCGACACCGTGGGCCAGAGCTACGTGGTGCGCAAGGGCGACAGCCTCGCGAGGATCTGCTCGCGCGAGAAGCTCGGCGTCGACTGGCGCTTCATCCAGCGCATCAACGGGCTCGCGAGCGAGAAGTCGCTGCGGCCCGACATGCGGCTGAAGCTCGCGCACGGCCCGTTCCATGCCGAGGTTGTGAAGGGCGACTTCGTGATGAACATCTACGCGGGCACGGGTCCTGACCGCGTCATGGTGCTGAGCCTGCCGGTGGGCCTCGGCGAGAACGACGGCACGCCGGTCGGCTCGTTCCGCGTCAAGAAGAACTCGAAGCTCGTGAACCCCGAGTGGCGCAACCCGCGCACGGGCGAGAAGTTCGCGGCGAACGACCCGAAGAACCCGATCGGCGAGCGCTGGATCGG
>CAMDUT010000190.1 GCA_945877905.1 Phycisphaera mikurensis NBRC 102666
GGCGCCGCTTCCGCCGGCAGCCGCGCCACCGCCCGCCGGTGCGCCGCCGCCCGCAAGCCCGCCGCCCGCACCCGGCGGTGCGGCTCCGTCGGTCCCGCCGGACTCGTCGGGCGGCGGCTCCTCCGGCAACGGCTGGACCACGCGGTCGATCGCCACCATCGTCGTGAGCGTCACCTCGGTCGCGTCGCGATCGAGGTCGGCGCCCACCGGCGTGCCCACGGCCTTGACCGAGATCCGCACGCGCTCGGGGATGCCGTCGACGTCCGAGTCCCACTCGTCGCGCCAGGCGGCGCCGTTCGCGGAGGCCTCCACGAGCATGCCCACCACGCCGTCGGCCACGGGCTCGGCGACACCGCCGCCGTCCGGCGTGCGGTCGGGCACGGGGTCGCGCCGGCACCACAGCGCCGAGCCGAGCTCGTCGTCCTCGATCCGGAAGTGCGTCTCGTACTCGCGCCCCTCGCCCTGGTACTCGATGGGCTCGATGGAGCGCAGCGACTCGCTGAAGAGCAGAAGGTCGCTGCGCACGTTGTTGCGCGTCCGCAGGCCGGGCTCGTCGGTGGAGAGCAGGAAGCGCGTCACGAAGAGGTCGTCGGAGCGGATGGTGGCGGCGACGTCGCGCCGAAGCCGCTCGAGCGCGGTGGTGGCGCGCTGGAACGCCTCGGCGCGCTCGGTCGCGATGCGCCGCGTCCGCCCCAGCTGCGACAGCGAGAAGGTCACGGCGCCCAGCACGAGCGCGGCCACCGTGCCGGCGACCACCAGCTCGATGAGCGTGAAGCCGCGGCGCGCGCGTGTCATGGCGGCGTCACTCCTCGTCATAGCGCGACTGCCTGTCGAGGGGGACTTCCGGCGCACGCTGCACCTCGGGCGCGCCGTCGGGGCGCGGGGCGATCAGGGTCTCGACGCGGTACTCGCCCCCGTTGGGGTCCTTCACGGTGGCGGCCACCTTGTACGGGTCGCCGAGGCCCTGCGCGTCGATGTCGAGGGTCCACGCCCAGGCGTCGAACGGCGGGTCGAACGCGCCCTCGGGCGTGCGCGTGGTCTCCCACTCGACGACGCCGGTCGCGAGCACGTCCGAGAGCAGCCCGTCGAGCAGCGTGGCCGCGACGGTCTCGCGCTCGGCGCGCTGCTGCATCGCGAGCGACCGCTCGGCGATCGACACCACGGTGGCGAGCCCGATGGCGAGGATCACGCCGCCGATGATGACGTCGACGAGCGCCCAGCCGCCGCGCGCTCGCATGCGCGCCGATGCCCGTGCACGCGTCGTCACCATGGCTCGTCCGACCGTCCCTGGCGGTTGAGGTCGATCGGGAACCTGGCGATCGGCGCAGGCCTGTCGGCGTCGACGCGCACCACCGCCGGCGAGCCGCCCGGGAGCGTCACCGTCGAATCGATGCCGTGCCCCACCAGGCGGAACTCCACCTGCGGCCGCTCGCCGCCGGGCACGCTGGCGATGAGCCACTCCGAGGGGTCGAGCGCGTCGTCGTCCACCTCGACGTTGACGAGCTCGAGCCCGTCCACGAGCGCGACGGGCGCCGCGAAGCGGTCCGCGCGCCAGTCGGGCGTTCCTTCCGCGTCGCCCATGCCGTCCTTGACGAGGAGGTGGATGCGTCCGTCGGCGGGGTCCCGCCACAGCGCCACCTGCTGCGAGCCGAGCGACTCGCGGAACGCGAACATGCGCAGCAGCTCCGCCACGCGCTCGACCGAGTTGTCGGCGTCCTGCCGGGCGGTGCCGCTGAACTTCGGGACGATCGCCACCGCCGCGATCGCCAGGATCACGACCACCACGATCAGCTCGACCATCGTGAACGCCCGCCGCACGGAGGCGGCGGGGACGTTCGCGGGGCTGGCATGGGCTCGGCGGGGCATGCTCGTCAGCCGGTGCGCTTGTCGCCGGCCACGACGTCGGCGTTCTCGCCCTCGCCGCCGGCCTGGCCGTCGGCGCCGTAGCTGAACACGTCGAAATCGAGGTTCACTTCCCCGGGGATCCGGATCTGGTACTGGTTGCCCCACGGGTCGACGATCTGGTTCGCGTTGAGCAGCGCGGTGTCGCCCTCGGTGAGCTCGATGAGCTCGAAGTCCGGCGGAAGGGTGCTGATGCCCTTGGCGGTCATGTGCATGCGCACCTGGTTCGCGATGGTCTCGGCGTCGGCGCGCGCGGTCTTGGCCTTGGTGAACCCGATCCACTGGGTGACGCGCGGCACCACCAGCGCGGCGAGGATGGCCATGATGGTGACGGCGACGATGAGCTCTACGAGCGAGAATGCGCGTCGGGCGGAGCGGACGATTCGGTGGCGGTTCTTCATGGGTCCTGGGGTGTTCGGGATGGCCGAGGGCGCCGGATTCGCGCCGGGAGGAAGGTCAGCGTGTTCTACGGTCGAACGCCGATCGGATGCCCGGATGTCATCGGCTCACGGGGATCGTTGCGATCAGTCCGGTAATCAAGCGACGGGCGATCGGCCCGTCAACCGCCCCCGAGCGCCTTCTGCATCTCCAGCAACGGCAGCAGGATGCCCGAGAGCACGAAGGCCGCGATCGCCGCCATGAACACGAGGAGCACTGGCGGCAGCAGCTGGCTGAAGATCTTGAGCGACGAGTTCACCTGGCGGTCGAACGCCGTCGCCGCGTGCATGAGCATGGGTTCGAGCCGGCCGGACTTCTCGCCGATGTTCACGATCTGGACGAGCAGCGGCGGGAAGAACCCGCACCGCTCGAGCGGGTCCGCCAGCGACTGGCCCGTGGTGACCTTCTCCTGGACGCCGTCGATCGCCTCCATGAGCACCAGGTTCCCGAGCGTGTCGCGGACGATCCGCAGCGCCGAGAGGATCGGCAGGCCCGCCGATACCAGGGTTCCCAGGGTGCGCGTGAAGCGCGCGACCGCGACGTCCCGCAGGAGCGGGCCGAGGATCGGGGCCTTGAGCAGCAGGCGGTCCACCTTCCGGCGGTTCTCCCGGACGGCCATCCACCGGCGGCCGCCGACGAACGCGGCCAGCCCGCCGCCGATCACGAGCCACCACCAGGCCTGCATGAAGTCGGCGAACCCGAGGAGCACCTTCGTGGGGAAGGGGATGCTCACGCCCGGCTGCGCCAGGATCGGCGCCATCAGCTTCGGGAGCAGGAACGTCACCGCCACGACGATGCTGACCATGATCATGAACGCGACGATGATCGGGTACAGCGTGGCGCCGACGACCTCGCGGCGCAGCTCCACCGAGCGGTCGAGCAGGTCGGCGAGCTGGTGCATGACCTCGCTCATGCGTCCCGAGGCGTCCGCGGCGCGCACCATTCCGACGATCATCTCGTCGAACGGCGGGCCGTACTCCTCCATCGCCTCGTGCAGCGGGCGGCCCGCCTCGACGCGCTCGATCACGAAGTCGAGGATCACGGGCTGCGCCTTGCCCGCCGCCTGCCGGCGCGCGGTCTTCAGCGCGTTGAGCAGCGGCAGGCCCGCCTCGATCGCGGTGGCGAGCTCGCGCACCATGTTCGCGAGCTCCACGCGCTTGAG
>CAMDUT010000191.1 GCA_945877905.1 Phycisphaera mikurensis NBRC 102666
CGCCCGGCGCAGGCCCCGGCGCCGCCGCCCTCCGTCTCGGCGCCGGCGGCTGCGGGGGCCGCGCCCCGCGCGAAGCCCGCGAATCCCGCGGTCGCCTCGCGCGACGCCGCCCGCCGCGCGGCGCTCGCCGAACGCGTCGCGGCGTTGCTGCCCGCGCCGCTCGAGGACGACGCGATCCGCGCCCTCGCCGCGTCGCTCGGCCTGCGCGACGGCCAGCGCGAGCAGGTGGAGCTCCTCCGCGGGCGCTACCGCGACGCCGTGGACGCGCGGCGCGCCACGGCCGCCGACGCGCTCGCCGCGCGCATCGGCTCCGCCTACGGGCCGGAGCCCGGAACCGACGCGCTCGCGCCGCGCCAGGGCCCGGAGCTCGCCGCGGTCCTCGCGACCGCCCTCGACTGGCGCACGGCGCTCGCCGCCGCGGACACCCAGCTCACGCTCGGGCTCGCGGGCCAGCGCGACGAGGCAGGTTCCGTCGGCCCCGGCCTCGCCCGCTTCCGGCGGGCCGTCGAGCGCGACGACCTCCCCGCGTCCGACCCGGTCGCCGCGATCCGGCTGCCGGACCTGGTCGAGGCGGCCGCGCTGCCGGAGGCCGATGGGCGCGCCATCTCGGACGCGCTCGAGCCGCACTGGTCCAGGCTCGCCGACGCGATCGGCGCGAGGCGGCTCGCGACCATCGCCGCCGAGGCGAAGGTCGCGGCGGAGGAAGCCGCCTGGGGTGCCGAGTGGGAACTCACCGCGTCGCCCGCGACCGTCGCCGAGCGCGCGGCCCGTCGGGCCGAGCTCGACGCGGCCGCCGCCGCCGCCGAGCGTGCGCTCTCGGACGCCAACCGCGCGGCCATCGCCGCGCTCCTGCGCATGCTGCCCTCCGCCTCGGCCGATCGCGTGCGATCGACCGTCGACGTCGCGATGTGGCCCGGGCTCTGGGCGCCCGAGCGCGCGATAGCCGCCGCGATCGACTCCATGCGGGCATCGGCACCGCCCGAGGTCCTCGGCATGGCCGACGCGGCGATCGCCGACGCGCTGCGCCGTCTCGAGCCCACGCGCACCGAGCTCTCGCGCCGCGCGCAGGCCGCGGATGCCGCGGACGAGCTGCTCGTCGCGGCCGGTGCGGGCGACGCGCGCCCGGCGGCGCTGGTGAACGCGCTGTCGGCGCGCAAGGCCGTGGAGGAACTCGCCGAACGCCGCCGCCGGACGGTGGCAGACGGGGTGGCGCGGATGGTGCAGCTGCTCGGCGACCACCCCAAGGAGGCGGCCATGCTCGCGGCACTCAAGGCCGAGCTCGATTCGGCCGGCCGTGCCGCGGCCTGGCGCGTGCGGGGCCTCGACGCGCGGATCGCCGAGGCGACCGCGCCCGGCGGCGAGGCCGCACCGTCCGCGCCGGAACCCGCTCCCTGAACGATGCGCGCGGTCGTGCGCCTAGGGCGCCCGGGTCCGCAGCTCCACCGCGGCCTCGCCCTGCTCGCGGCGGATCTCGCGCCGGCGCGACACCACCTCGCGCCATGCGCCGAGCACGCTCGAACGCTCGACGCTCGCCACGGCGGTCGTGCCGCCGAGGTCGCATTCGGCCGCGGGCACGCGCCCGTCCGAGAGGATCTTCATGCGGCGCCACAGCTCGCGGCGCTGGCTCCTGAGCGGGTTCGAGGCATCGGGCAGCCGGTCGGCCTGCGAGACCTCCCCGTCGCCGAGGTACGTGCGCGGCGGCGCCTCGAGCACCGGCGTGCCGAGGTGGCCCCACTCCTGCCAGAACGCCGAGAGGTCCGCCACGGTGGCGGCGCGCCGCTGCATGCGCGGCACCACGAAGGGAAGGCCGAAGAGGTCGACGTCCGCGCCGCCCGGGGCGCGCCGCAGGTCAAGCAGGCGCCGCACGTTCGAGACCGCCTCGTCGTAGCGGTCGAACCCCATCGTCTCGCGGTAGGTGTGCGCGCACGCCGCATGCAGCTCGACGCTCACCACGTCGACGCCGGCCTCGACCAGCCGCTCGATCTGCCCCGCGGGCGCGAGCAGCTCGGTGCGCACGTGGACGGCGCGCACCCCGGCCTGCTTCGCGGCACGAACGAACGCCGGGAGCTCGGGGTGGCGCATCGGGTCGCCGAGGCCCGCGAAGCCGAGCACCACGTCGCGCGCTTCGCCGAGCTGCGCCAGGATCCGCTCCATGAGGGCCCTGGTCATGGGCGGCCGCTGGATGGTGCCGTACCGATGCGGGCTCGCGATGCCGTTCGCGAACCGCCCGGTGCAGAGCTCGACCACGACATGCTGCGGCACGTGCGTCGGGAGCGCGGCGTGCTGCCGCTCGAGCGCCGCCACGAGGTCGGTCCAGCCGGGCGCCGCGCCGCCAGCCTCGGGGAGGATCGGTTCGATGCCGCGGCGCATGCGCAGCTTGGCGCGCGGCGAGTCGAACACGGCGCGCACCGTCGCGATGCGCGCCGCGAACGGCGCGTGCACCACCCATCGCGGCGCGCTGCGGAGGTCGTAGTTCCAGCGACCGCGCAGGCCCGCCATCGCGCCCACCGTCGCGCCCGCGCCGCGGTCGGCCATGAACCGCATGGCCTCGGTCCCGACGCAGCACGGCGAGAGCCCGGGCGGCGCGTCGCCGAAGACGATCCCGCGGCGGCCGATCGCCTCGAACCGCGCGACGACATCCTCGATCCCGGCGCCTCCGTCCACGAGCACCACGGGCCAGTCGCCCGCGACGACCACCGCGCCGTCGACGCGGCGTGCCTCGAGCGCCGCCGCGATCGCGCGCGGAGCGAGCAGCTCGTCGAACACCGTGGTGCCCCCGATGCCGCCGCCCCACATCGAGTCGCACCACGAGCGGCTCACCGCGAGCGCGCGTGCCTCCGGGCCCTCGAGCGGCTCCGCGGGCTGCTCGACCTCGACCGGCTTGGCGACGCCGCGCACCGCGGCGACCGCACGACCGATTGCCGCACGATCGTCCGTGAGCACGATGACGCGCCCGACGCACGGCGCCGAGGCCACGCGCTCGATGGTGCGCGCGAGCACCGGCCTCCCGCCGAGCTCGCTGTCCAGGTTGCGCGGGACGCCGGTCCCGCCGGCATGCGCCCGAGCCACCACCACGGCGGTCATGCGCCCCGGTGCCACGCGTCCCGCACCCGCCTCGATCCGCAGCGACTCCGGCGCGCCTTCGCCGCGCCGCGTGCGCGGCAGCGGCAGCGGCCGGATCACCGCCGCATGGCGGCGCAGCGCGTCGCCCATGGGCATCTCGACCGCCTCGGGCACCATCCCCGAGCCCGAATCGATCACGCGCAGCCCCGCGTCGCGGTCCGCGCTGACGAACGCGCGCACGCGCCGCATGGCCGCGTCGTGGAACTCGCGACGGTGGGAGCCGAGCCGCCACTCGAGCGTCGCGAGCGTCAGGAACGGGTTCAGCTGCGCGCTCCACGCGCTGTCGAGCGCGGTGCCGCGCGCGTGCCACACGCCGTCGATGCCCAG
>CAMDUT010000192.1 GCA_945877905.1 Phycisphaera mikurensis NBRC 102666
ATCGCGCAGGGCGTGCTCGAGCTCGGGGGTCACCCGATCCCGCTCACCGAGGCGCTGGTGCGCCCCGACCGCAAGCTCAGCTGCAGCATCGACGGCCGCGCCACCAAGTGGCGCGCCGACACGAACGGCGACTGGTACGTCGTCGACCCCACCGACGACGTGTCCGCGCGCTTCACGTCGAAGGTCGCCGAGGAGACCGGCCTCACCGACGGCATCGCGCAGGACATGGACGACCTGATGTACATGCTCGGCTACCCCGAGTACGTCAAGGTCGACACGGGCAAGAAGATCTTCGACGACTACAAGGCCGCGTGGCGCAAGCGGTACGCCGAGACGCAGAAGCTCGTCGAGGAGTACCAGCAGCCCGTCGACGACCCCGTCAAGGACCTCCCGAAGCGGAAGGCCGCGATGGAGAAGGTCCGCGCGCTCTGCAAGCAGTACCCGCCGCTGGCGCGGATGTGGGAGTGGCGCGCGGGCCTGACCGACGCGCAGATGCAGCTCCTCATCGAGCAGATCACCGAGCAGATCAAGCAGATCCAGAAGGAACGCCGCGGCAACTCCGGCGGCGGCACCGGCGGCGGGGGCGGCGGGCGCCTCGGCGGCGGCGGCGGCACGGGGCCGGGCCGCTGAGCGGCACCCCGACGGTCGATTCCACACGCGAACACCCAGATCCCCACCCACCCATGATCGCCACGACGCTCCTCGCCGTTTCGCTCGCGCTCGCCCCGGCCCTCGCGCCGCTGCCCCAGTCGGGCAAGGCGGGACAGCAGCAGGTCAAGCTCGCCTCCGGTTCGTGGTGGGGCTCGGTCGGCGATCGCGTCGAGATCGCGGTGAAGGAGCAGCTGGCGACGCGCACCGTCACCGCGACCGTCACGAAGATCGACCTCGACAAGGGCATCCTCACCGTCGAGACCGAGGTGAACGGCAAGAAGGTCGCGCGGCCGATGTTCCTCTCGAGCATCGTGTCGATCAAGACGCTGGGCGCCGCACCGGCCGCGACCGGCGCCGCCGGCTCGCCGCAGGCGGGCTCCCCGGCTGCGTCCGGCAAGGCAGGCGCCGCGTCCCCTGCGGTCGGCGCCCAGAAGCCGACCGGCAAGACCGACAAGGAGGGCTACCCCCTCGACGAGAACGGCTACCGCATCGCTCCGAAGAAGGGCGTCTTCGTGCTGCCCTGGAAGGGCGGCGTCGGGCAGACCGCGCGCAACGAGGAGATGGACCAGATCGCCGCCGAGGCCGACAAGTGGGGCCCCGGCCAGATCATCATCCTCGACATCGACAGCCCGGGCGGCCTCGTCACCGAGATCTTCGAGATCAGCAAGTCCCTCGGCGAGATCCGCAAGCGCCACCGCGTGGTCGCGTGGGTCCGCGAGGCCATCTCGGCCGCGGCCTGCACGTCGATGCACTGCGACGAGATCTACTTCCGCACCGTCGGAGCGCTCGGCGCCTCGACCATGATCGCCGGTGCCAACACCGTCTACGGCCCGCAGCTCGATGCCTTCAAGGAGGAGATCGGCGCGGTCATCGAGCAGAACGGCCGTCCTCGCATGGTGTTCGAGGCGATGGTGCTCGCGAAGGCGATCCTCACCTACACCAAGGACCCGGTGACCGGGAAGGTCACGTGGCACGACAAGATCACCGGCGAGCCCGGCGAGGTCGTGCTCTCCGACGCCAAGGACAACCTCGTGTTCAAGGCGAGCAACGCGCTCGACTCGGGCTTCAGCAAGGGCACCGCCGACACCGAGGAGGAGCTCGCCAAGCTGCTCGGGCTCCCGGAGTGGTACGAGGTCAGCGACTACGGCCGCAAGATCGCCGCGGCGTTCCAGAAGCTCTTCGATGACTGCGAGAAGGACGTCGACTACCAGATCGGCCGCGCGAACATCCCGGCGGCCACGCCCGTCGAGCAAGCCGCGAAGGAGATCCAGATCCTCGAGAAGCTGATCTCCTGGTGCAAGCGCTGCCCGCCGTGCGCGATGGGCAAGGGGCTCGACCAGGAGCGCCTCGAGCAGCAGCTCAAGGAACTCCGGAAGCGCCTCGCCGACATGCGCCGCCAGCAGAACTGACCGCGTGCGCGGGTCGGCCGGCGCCGCACGCCGGGGCGCGGCTCACCCCACCTCGCGTCGCTGGAACAGCGCCGTCGCCACGCACAGGCTGGCGACGATGAGCGCGATGCCGTAGGCGACGCCGGGCAGCAGGTAGTCGAGCGGGACCTCGCGCTTCTGCTGCACCGCGTCGGAGAGCCAGAAGACCTGGAAGTTCGGGATCACGGCGTACAGCGCCTTGAGCGCCCAGTACTGGGCGACGTTCGCGTCGGTTCCCGCCGACGCGCCGTCGGCCGCCATGCGCTCGAGCATCGCGCCGGTCGCCGCCACGCGCCGGCCGACGAGCCAGTCGCTCATGAGCCCCAGGACGAACGCCCCGAACGTGACGCCGAGGGTCACCACCTGCCCGAACCGCGTCGACACTGCGACCGCGATCCCGGAGAGCACGGCGAGCCCGAGCCACATCATCGCGACCGCCACCCACAGGCCGCCCTCGAACTGCCGGGCGGGCGAGACGGGGGTCCAGTCCTTCTCGAAGAGGAGGCACACCAGGTACGCGAGCGCCAGGAGCGGCACGCCGAGGCCCACGGTCGTCGCCGGGAAGCTCCGGCCGTACATGAAGTTCGCCCACGCGGCGCCGCCCACCGCCGCGAGCATCGCGAGGATGCCGATGGTCAGCACCGGGCGGTGGTAGGGCGTGGTCGCCGTCTGCATGGTGCCGTGCATCTCGACGAGCATCAGGACGAGCGCCAGGAACGCCGTGCATGCGGTGAGGGCCGCCGTCACGCCGAGGTACTTGCCCCACACGAACGCGGGGCGCCCGACCGGCTTCGAGATCACGGTCAGCGCCGTCCGGTTCTCGACCTCGCGGCTCAGGGCGTTCGTCGCCAGGAACGCCGCCAACAGCGTCCCGCAGACGAAGACGGTGGAGAGCGCGATGTCGACGAACATCCGCTGATCGTCCATGAGCGTGAATCCCGAGAGCGGGATGCTCAGCACCACGAGCAGCGTCCCCGCCACGAGCAGCGCGAGCACCACCGGCTGGCGGAGGCACTCGACGGCGGTGTTGCGGGCGATGGCCCAGAGGTGGACGATCGTTTCCATGGCATTCGCCCGTACGCACGACGGCGCCTCGGGACCCGGAATACACTACCCTGCCTGCAGCGACGCGGAGGGCGTTCCCGCCGCGCGCGCACGCCGACGGATGCCCGCACCCCCGACCATGCGAACCGACCAGTACGCGCACCAGCAGGCCACCCGCGTGGCCGGGCTCGGCCTGATCCTGCTGCTCGTCCTGGGCCTCGTGCTCCTGGTGTTCGGGCGCGGCTCCGGCAGCACCGCGCTCGTCCACGCCTCGGT
>CAMDUT010000193.1 GCA_945877905.1 Phycisphaera mikurensis NBRC 102666
CGAGGGACGCGGAGGCGGCCGGCGCGCGTCGCGACGACTCGGTGCTCGCGGCGGCGCTCTCGCGCGCGGCCGCGGACCTCGCATCCGACCGTGCCACGGAGGCCGGGGTGCAGCGTGGCATCGCGGCCGGGCACCAGTCGGCGGCCGCCGCCCCGCAGGCCGCGGTCACCGCGTTCGGCGACGGGGCCGCGGCGTTCACGGCGGCCGCCTCCCTGCGACTCGGCGTCGTCCAGTCGGCGAACGACGCCGTCCAGTCGCTCCGCGCGGACGCGCAGTTCTACGACTCGGTGGCCGCGACGCTCGCGGGCCGTGCCGACACGGAGGCCGCCGCGGGCTCCGCTGCTTCGAGCGCGGCCGCGCGCGCCCTGGCCGTCCAGGCGGCGCAGCAGCTGGCGGGCCAGGCGATCGTCGCGCAGCAGCTTGCCGACAGCGCTTCATCCAACGCCGGGCGGATGTTCGGCCGCAGCATGGCAGGGTTCGTCGCCCGGGCGCAGGCCGCGGCCGACCGGGCGGTGCTCCAGGCCGGTCTCGCGGACGCCGCCGCCAGCCGGGCTGCCGGTCATGCGTCCGGCGCGGTGGCGGTGGTGGGTGGAGGCGTTCCGGTCGGCACGGGGGGCGGAGCGGTTCAGTAGGGACGAGTTGCTCGACGGGGGAGGTGCATGGCAGGCGCCAAATGCGGTATTCTCGGACTTTCAGCAGGCCTGGCCATGCGATTCCGCTCACGCGTTCGCGAAGCGGATACAACCCGGACGAATCCCCTTGACTGAACCCGACGCATATCGCAACCGTTGATGCGGACGCGGGTTCCGTGCGAACGCTCCGCCTCTGCTCAATCGAAGATGCGCCCTGTCTTGGTCCAGTACTGCGACTCCCGTCCGACCCCTGCGCGGGTGGGTCATGGCGTGGCCGCGATGTTGCTGGCCTTGGGCACGGTGGCGCTGGCCCAAGGCGCCCAGGACGCGGCATCGCCCGGGGCCACGGCGACCGGGACACCGCCCGGCGCGGCGTCCGCACCCGCGGACGCGACGCCGACCGGGGTCGAACTCTCGGCGAAGGTGATCGACCTCGGCGGCAAGGTCCAGTGGCGTCCGACCGCTGACGCCGCGTGGCAGCCCGCGAACCTGAACGACGTCATCCCGTCGGGCTCCGAGGTGCGCACCGGGCTCCGTTCGCACGCGGCGCTCCGCATCGGCCCGAACGCGACCGCGCTGATCGACGCCGGCACCGTGTTCCAGCTCCCGTCCGCGGTGCGCGACGGCGACGTGCTCCGCACCACGGTGGCCGTCAAGAGCGGGCGAGCGGACTTCAAGGTCGACAAGGTGGGCCTCACCAACGACTTCAAGGTCGTGACGCCGAGCACCACGCTCGCGGTGCGCGGCACCTCGTTCGCGATCGCCACGGGCGCGCTGAAGCAGGTCGAGGTGGTCGGGGCGCGCACGAACACGATGCGCGCCATCGAGCTGAAGTACGCGCTGTCGAACACGACCGTCGCGCTCTCGGGATCCGCGACGAGCTCGTCGACCGTGCAGCAGCCCGCGCACAGCGCGGTGGTGGCGACCGCGGCGCCGGTCGTCGCGGCGGCCGCGCCCCCGGCGACCAGCGCGGCCGAGACGGTGGTGCAGGCATCGACGGGTCCCTCCCCGGCCGCCGCGGGAAGCCCCGCGCAGTCGCAGCAGTCCAACTCGACCACGGCCAAGGCCGAGTCGACGGTCACCAACACCAAGCCCGAGACCGACGGGAACTCGCTGCTTGCGGTCATCAACCGCGCGCTCGTGACCAAGGCCGAGGACCTCGCCACCGAGAGCGACCGGCGCATCGCGGACGCGCATGGCCGCGTCACATCGGCGATCCACGCGATGCTCGCCGACGTCGAGGAGGACCCGCGGTCGGCGACGCACCTCGAGGCCCTCGCGGCGCTGCGCGACCTCGCCGCGGCCAAGCGCGACCTCGCGCGCGAGGCCCTCGATCAGGTGGCCGTCGCACGGGGCGCGGGCCCGGGCGAGGCCGTCGCGATCGCGGGTCGCTCGCTTCCGGAGCAGGTCACGGCCTTCGACGTGCGCGCCGCGGACGCGCGCTCCGCGTCCAACGCGCTCGCGGAGGTCGTTGCCGCGGAGGGTTCCCCCGAGGCAAGCATCGGTGAGTACGAGGGCCGCGTCGCGGACGCGGCGGGGACGGAGGCGGCCCGACTGGTGGCCGCGCTGCGTTCGATGGACGCGAGCCTCGGCGAGTCGCGGCTGTCGCTTGCGATCGTCGCCCTCCAGTCTGCCGTCCACGAGGGCGGCGCGGCACGCGACGTGCTTGCGGCGGCCCGCGCCGCGGTCGCCGAGGCCACGCAGGTCGTGCAGGACCTTGCCGCGAGCCGCGCCGCGCCGCAGCTGGTGGCGCTCGCCTCGCGCACGCGCGACCAGCTCGCGCAGATGACATCCGACCTTGCGCAGGCGTCGGCGGCGCGCGACGCGGTGGCCGCGCGCCTGGCGGAGGCCGCGACCGATGCGGATCGTTCCCGCTTCACGGGACTCGCGCAGCTTGCGGAGAACCTGCTCGCGGCCCGCGCGCGCCTCATCGGCGAATGGGCGCGGTGGAATGCCGCGCTCGCGCGCCGCGACGCGGGCGCCGACACGGGCGCCGACGAGACGGGCCTCGGGCTCGCCGGCGGGAGCTTCGTCGCGTCGCTCGCGGGTTCGTTGGGCGAGGGCCAGGACCAGGTCGGCGCGCTCACCGAGACGGCCGCGCTGCGGGCATCTTCCCGCGCGGACTCCGCGGAGTCGTCGCGTGACGCGGCGGCCGCGTCGGTGTCCGCGATCGAGGACGAGATCCTGGCGTGGGAGACGGCCCTGGTGCCGGGGGCGCAGTCGCTCGCGTCGGACGCGGATGCGCGCGCGGCGTCGGCGGGCGGGTCGCTGGCGTCCGGCGAGGCCGTGCTGGGCGAGGCGCCTGGCGACGGTGCCGAGGGGTCGGGCATGGAGTCCGGTGCGCAGGTGGCCGCGGAGCGGTTTCTCGAGGCGTCGGACGCTTCCGGCGAGATGGACCACGGCACGCGCGCGGATTCGCTGGCGCAGGGCGCGGGCGCGCTGGAGGAGCTGGCGGAGTCGCTGGTGGCGCTTCGCGGCCACGACGACGGCGTGCGCGCGGCGGTCGGCGACCTCGCTGCGCAGCGCGCGGCGGTCGAGGACGTGCTTGCGCGCGCGATGGACGCGGTGGACCGCATGGCGCTCCGCGCCGCGGAC
>CAMDUT010000194.1 GCA_945877905.1 Phycisphaera mikurensis NBRC 102666
GACCTCGGCACCCTCGCCTCCGAGCGCCCCGACGAGCGCCGCTCCGCGGACGTCGGCCGGCTCGCCACCGCCATCGGACGGATGGCGCCGCCCTCGCCCGACCGCGACGAGGTGCTCGCGCGCGCCTTGGTTTCGGCGGGGCTGCATGCGGACGCGCTCCCCGTCGCCCGCCGCGCGATCGCCGCGCGCGGGGAGCGGGCCGACCTCCTGCTCGCGCTGGCCGAGGCACTGTGGGGAATCGGCTCGCCGGACGGGCTCGCCGAGGCCATGGCGACCTACGACCGCGTGGCCCGCAGCGTTCCCGAGCGCTCGGCGTCCTGGTGGCTCTGCCAGCTGCGGCGCCTGCAGGTGCTGGACCGCGCGGGCCGCTCGCGCGAGGCGATCGCCCCGCGCATCGCGCGGCTGCGCGCCATGGACCCCGCGCTCGGCGGGCCCGAGTTCGCGGCGCAGTTCCTTGGGCTCGCCGCGCGCGACGGCTGAGGCCGGTCAGTCCTCGAGCGAGCGGAGCTCGTCGCGCAGGATCGCCGCGAGCTCGAAGTTCTCCGCGTCCACCGCGCGCCGCAGGCGCTCCTCGAGCTCGGAACGCTGGCTCGTCGGCAGCCGCGGCACCAGCGCGTCGCGCATGCCGCGGAGCAGGTTCGCCTCGTTCGAGCGGTCGAACCCGTCGTGCGGGCCATGCGCATCGAAGTGGAGGCGCATCTCGGCGAGCGCGGAGTCGACCGCGGCGAGCGCGCCGCGCGCGTCCGCGACGGCGAGCGCGATCGCGGCCTGCGCGCGGGCGCGCATCATCGTCACGAACGGCCGGTACTGCTCCAGCACCGTGCGGTCGGCGTGGCTCGCGCCGTGGTCCCTGCACAGGTCGAACATCCGCAGGTTGCGCATCGTGTCGCGCACCACCGCCTCGTGCTCGCCGAGCGCGAACAGCGCCACGTAGCGGTGGTAGACCTGCACCCCCTCCTCGCGGAGCCCCTCGCATTCCTTGCCCGACAGCTCGAACCCCTCGTCGCTCCCGGTGCGCGCGCGGTGGGCGTCGCGGCGCGCCGCGTGCCACTCGAGGAGCGAATCCGCGCCATGCGGCCGTCGGCCGTCCGGTCGGCCCTCGAGCGACATCTGGAGGACCCCGAGCTCAAGCCGCACTTGGAGCGCCCGCCCGCCGGAGGCCAGCCGGACCATGCGGACCGTGGGACCGTTGCCGCCGACCGGCCACGAACGGAGCACGTTCGAAAGGTCGAACTCGGGCCCCACCGACCCGTCGCCGGGAGCCTCCGCACCGCCGGGAACGCCTTCCTGGTCCCGTGGAACGTCCGATTCCCGGCCACGCGGCGGGCCGCCACCGGCCGTTCCATCCGGGTGGGGCGGTCCGCCTGCGCCGTGCTGGTCGTCGGGCATGCCCATCGGGGAGGTCTCCTTGCCGAAAGTGTGCGATTCGTTCAGGCAAGCGCCAAAGGGGAACCTTGCGATTGCCGAAGGGATGCGTAGCATGACGGGCCCGTGTTCCCGAGGGTGTGGCCTCGGGACGGTCCGCTGATCGTGAGGGTGTATGGCGCGGCCCGGTGTCCAGAACGAACTCCAGCTCTACCTCCGCGAACTCAAGGAGGTCTCGCTCCTGACCCCGGAGGAGGAGAAGCAGCTCGGCTGGAGGATCATCAACGACGAGTGCCCGGAGTCGAAGGAGCGGATGATCACCGCGAACCTGCGCCTCGTGGTCTCGATCTCGAAGAACTATGCGCACCGGGGCCTCCCGCTCTCCGACCTGATCGAGGAGGGGAACATCGGCCTCATCAAGGCCGTCGAGGGATTCGACCCCGCCCAGGGCGCGCGCTTCAGCACCTACGCGAGCTGGTGGATCAAGCAGGCGATCAAGCGCACGCTGATCAACGCCGTGCAGCCGATCCACATCCCGGCCTACATGGTGGACCTCATCGCGCGGTGGAAGCAGACCACGCGCAAGCTCGAGGAGCGCCTCGGGCGCCAGCCCACCGTGCACGAGCTGGCGGAGGAGATGGGCCTCCCGGTCAAGAAGCTCCTCATCGTGCGCCGCGCCGTCAAGGCGTACCACGCGCCGAGCCAGTCGCCCGCGAAGGGCGACGGCGAGGAAGCCGACCTCGGCGACATCTTCGAGGACACGCGCGGCGTGGCCCCGGAGCGCGACGTGGAGCGGCGCGAGGACCTCGCGCTGATCACGAAGCTGCTCGAGTCGATCGACGAGCGAGATGCACGCGTGCTGCGCCTTCGCTTCGGGCTCGAGGGCAAGGAGCCGCTCACGCTGAAGGAGATCGGCCAGGAGGTCGGCCTCACGCGCGAGCGGGTCCGGCAGATCGAGGTCGAGGCCCTCAAGAAGCTCCAGCAGCAACTGAACGACGACCGTCCCACGCGGTTCTTCCGCGAGAACATGCCGGTCGAGGCCCCGCGCAAGCGCCCCGGGCGCAAGCGCAAGGAAGCGCCGACGCAGGAGTGACGGCGCGGGCCCGGCGTCCGCCGGGCCCGCGAAGCGCGCCTTACTTCGCCTTCACGGGGTTGTAGAACGGCATCTTCACGATGCGCGCCGCGGTGCGTGCCTTGCCGAGGTCGATCTCGAACTCGGTGCCCTCGGCCGAGAGCTCGGTGGGCACGTAGCCCATCGCGATCACCTTGTCGAGCGTCGGGCTGAGGCAGCCGCTCGTGACGTGGCCGACGTGCTCGCCGCCGCGGTGGATGCCCATGCCCTGACGCGCGGCGCGGCGCCCCTCGACCTCGAAGCCGACGAGCCGGTGGCGCGTGCCCTCGGCCTTGATGCGCTCGAGCGCATCCTGCCCGATGAACCGGACGTCGCCGTCGGCGCCCTTGTCGAACTTGACCGCGAACTCGAGGCCAGCGCTCAGGGGGTCGGTCTCCTCGTTGATCTCGTGCCCGTAGAGCGGCATCGAGGCCTCGGTGCGCAGCGTGTCGCGCGCGCCGAGGCCGCACGGCCGCACGGCGGCGGCCACGCCGTCCTTCTCGCGCAGGAGCATCGGGAGCACGAACTTCGCGACGGTCGAGCCCATCACGAGCTCCACCCCGTCCTCGCCGGTGTAGCCGGTGCGGCTGACGGTGAGCTTCGCGACCATCAGGCTCTTCTCGGCGAAGCGGTAGCGCTTCAGGCCGGGGATCTCGCGGCTCATCGTGCCGACCATCTCGATGACCTTCGGGCCCTGGATCGCGGCCATCGCGGTCGAGAGCGTGACGTCGTCCATCGA
>CAMDUT010000195.1 GCA_945877905.1 Phycisphaera mikurensis NBRC 102666
CGCACCCGCCGCGCGCGCGCCCCCGTCGCCCGCGCCGGTCGCCGCCGCCACGCGCACGGGCTTCGGCGTCACGGCGCGCCGCTGGCCGTCGACGAAGAGCTCGAGGTCGGTCTCGACCGCGTCCGGGCCGTCGTTGCGGAGCGTGACGAACACCTGGATCAGCCCGGGATCGGTCGCGCTGCGCTCGGCGGCGATGCCCTCGATGCCGAGGTTCGCCGCGTCCGCGCGCCCGGTCACGTGGTAGACGAGCCGCTCGCCCGGGCGCAGCCCCTCGGCGTCGAGGTCGGTGATGCGTCCGTCGGACCAGAGTTCGAGCGTCGCGGGCTCGGCCGCGGCGCCCGGCGCGTCGGGGTTGACCACGGTCGCGAACGCTCGCGCGAGCGCCAGCGCGTCGCCGATCCGCGACGCGCCGTCGGTCGGCTCAATGCGGTCGATGGCGCGCATGAGGTCGCCGCTCGAGCGCGTGAACGGCTGCATCACCTTCGCGGCGTCGCTGAACGCGATCACCATCGTCTCACCGGGGGCCGCGCTGAAGAGGCCGCCGGCGAAGATGGCCTCGACGCGCGCCTTGGCCTGCTCCTTCGCCACGTCGAGACGGGTGCGTGCGCCGTCGAGGTCCTTCGCGCCCATCGAGCAGGACGCGTCGACCATGATCACCGTGCGGCCGCCGGAACCGAGGCCGAGATCCATGCGCGGCTGCATGAGGGCGAACGCGACGAAGGCCAGGAGCCCCAGCTGCAGCAGGAGCAGCAGGCTCGGGCGCAGCCGCTGGAACGGCGTGTTCGCGCGCACGTCCTCGACGCTGCGCTTCCAGAGCAGCGTGCTCGGGACGCCCGCGGGCCGGCGGCGCAACTTCAGGAAGTAGAGCGCCACCAGGAGCGGCACCAGGACAGACGCCACCACGATGCCCGTGAGCGGCGTCATCCAGGTGATCGCGAGCGCGGCGCCGGGCATGCCGGGCGGGAGCGAGGTCATCGCACCAGCCCCCGACGGCGAAGGTACTCGAGCATCAGTACGTCGACGTCGGTCGAGGTGTCGACCACCAGGTGCATGATCGAGCGCCGCACGCAGAAGTCGCGCAGGTTCGAGCACCATGCGCCCAGGTTCGCGCGGTACTGCTCGACCAGCCCCGGCGTCGCGGTGACCTCGGCCTCGTCGCGGTCCTCGAGGTCCGTGAGCCGCCAGTCGCCCGCAAGCCCGTGCGCGGTGGGGTCGATCTCCTGCGGCGCGAGCGCCTGCACGCACCACAGGTCGTACCCGCGCCCGGCGACGTAGCGCAGGCCCTTCTCGTAGCCCTCCTTGAGGAGGAAGTCGCTGATCACGAGCATCACGCCGCGCCCCTGCCGCTTGAGCGCGAGCGACTTCATCGACTCCTCGAAGGTGCCCCGCCCGCCCGGCTGCAGGTCGAGCAGCCAGCGGCCCATCTCGGAGGTCCGGCGGCGCCCGCGCAGGTTGGTGAGGGTCCGCAGCCCGCCCGCCTCGCCGAACGACGCGAGCGTGACGCGGTTGTGGTTCACGAGCCCCACGTAGCCGAGCGCCATCGCAAGGCGCTGCGCGAACGCCAGCTTGTTCGGGTCGCCCCAGTCCATGGAGGCGCTGGTGTCGATCGCGATCACGAGCGACAGGTCCTCCTCCTCGAGGAAGATCTTGAGGAACAGGCGGTCGAGCCGACCGAAGATATTCCAGTCGATGAAGCGCAGGTCGTCGCCGTGGACGTAGGGGCGGAAATCGGCGAACTCGACGCTCTGGCCGCGCCGCTTCGAGCGCCGCTCGCCCTGCAGCTTGCCGCTGAAGATCTTGCGGCTCACGACGTCGAGCCGGCCGATTCGTGCCATGAGCTCGTTGCCGAGGAGGTCGTCGACGCGTTGCGGGCGCGCGGCCTTCGGCGGGTTCTGGAAGAACATGCTCACGGCGCGGCCTCCGCCGCGTGCCGCGGCAGGCGCGAGAGGATGCCGGCCACCACCTTGTCGGCGTCGAGCCCGTCGGCCTCGGCCTCGAAGCTCGGGAGCACGCGGTGCCGGAGCGCCGCGGGCGCCACGGCATGCACGTCGCCCATCGAGACGTGGAACCGGCCGTCGAAGAGCGCGCGCACCTTCGCCGTGGTGACGATCGCCTGCGCGGCGCGCGGCGAGGCACCCACCGCGATCTCGCGCCCGGCGCGCGGGTCGGCGTGCTCCCCGCCCGGGTGCGTCGCAAGCACGAGCCGGATCACGTAGTCCTGCACCGGCTCGGCCACCACGATGCGGCGCGCGAGCCGCTGGGCCTGGAGGATGCGCTCGCCGTCGAGGACGGGACGGACCACGGGCTCGTTCGCGGCCGTGGTGCGCCGCAGGATCTCCATGAGGTCCGCGCGCTCCACCGACGGCACCGAGACCTTGAGCAGGAACCGGTCGAGCTGCGCCTCGGGCAAGGGGTACGTGCCCTCCTGCTCGATGGGGTTCTGGGTGGCGAGCACCAGGAACGGCGCGCGCAGTTGGTGCGTCTGCCCGCCCACCGTGACGGCGCGCTCCTGCATCGCCTCGAGCAGCGCCGACTGGCTCTTGGGGCTCGCGCGGTTGATCTCGTCTGCGAGCAGCACCTGCGTGAAGATCGGCCCCGGGCGGAACTGCATCACGCGGTGGCCGTGCGCATCCTCCACCAGGATCTGCGTGCCCACGATGTCGGCGGGCATCAGGTCGGGCGTGAACTGGATGCGCGAGAACTCGAGGTGCATCGCGTCGCCGAGCGTCCGCACCAGGAGCGTCTTGCCGAGCCCCGGCACGCCCTCGAGCAGCACATGGCCGCCGGCGAACAGCGACCACAGCACCTGGTCGACCACCGCCTGCTGGCCGACGAGGCGCGCGCCCACGGCCTCGCGCAGCCGGCGCGCCACGTCGCGGAACGAGGCGCACCGTTCGCGCGCGGTGGCTTCATCGTCGATGCCGGCGTCGAACGGCGGCAGCGCCGCGACGTCGGCGGGAAGCGTCGCGTCCATGCTCACGTGCCGCCTCCGGGGCCGCCCGCCGGCGGTGCGTCGTCCGTGCGTTCCTGCGCGCGGCGTCGCGCGGCGCGCAGGCGCGCGAGCGAGTCGGCCGGCTCGGCGCCGTCCTTCGCGTCGCCCGCGTCCGGCGCGCTCCGCGAGGGCTCGCCGCGCGCGCCGGCCTCGCCGGCGAGGTCGCGCGCGTCGGCCTTGGGCGCGCCCTGTGCCGCCTCGAAGCGGGTGGAGGCCTCGGCGC
>CAMDUT010000196.1 GCA_945877905.1 Phycisphaera mikurensis NBRC 102666
ACGACCGTGCGGCCGTGATGCCCGCGCGCGCCGACGACCCCGCGATGCGCAAGCTCCGCGCGAAGTTCGGCGGAAGCGGCCGCGAGCTCAAGGGCGGACTGGGCTGACCGGGCGTCAGCCGTTCCCGTTCGCGGGCGGCAGCCGGTCCGTCACGTCGGCCGGGACCTCGTAGGGCCAGATCGCCCCCGTGGGCTGGCCGTCGCAGGCCTCGCGAAGCAAGAGGTACGCGCGCGTCGCCACGCCCGACACAAGCGAGATGGCGGCGCCGGTGACCGCGATGCCGAACAGCGTCACCCAGCCCCACACGAGCGCCGAGGGGCCGCCGACCGGCAACCACCACCGGGCCGGCGAGACCTCGAGCGCGTGGTCCGGGGCAACGCCTGCCGAGCCGATGCCGACCATGAACGCCGGATAGGCGGTGAGCGCCCACCCGAGGATGCGCAGCACGACGAGGCCCGCGGCCACCACCGCGAGCGATGCCAGCATCACGACGATCCACCACACGGGTCGCGCCAGGAAGTAGATGCCCCCGCGCTGCGATGCCTCGAGCGCATCGAGGCCGTCGGCGGCGACGGCCGCAGGCGCGGTGGGCGCCCCGAGCGCGGCGAGGACCAGCGCCAGGCCGCCGATCGAGCCCAAGGCGAGCGGGACCGCGTAGAGCACGGCGCCCGCCCATCCGCCCGCCGTGGTGCGGAAAAGCAGCCCGAACGCGACGCACACGAGCCCCACGAGGCCCGCGATCGCGACCGGCCCGACCCACGACATCACGAGCGACGTCCAGCGCTGCGCGGCGAAGCGGAGCGCGCCGCGCGCGTCGAGCAGGCCGCGGTCCGCGGCCTGCACGCACTCCATGCGGGCGAACGCGCCCGCGCCCACCGCGAGCACCAGGAGCGCCCACGCGCCGAACGCCGCGGCGAACACGGGATCGCGGCGCGCGCACGCGGCGGGGACGTCGATCGCCGCGGCACGCAGGCCCGCGTGTGCGGGGCGCGGGTCGAGGGCTTGCGTGCCGTCGATCACCGCGGACCACGCGTCCGACTGCGCGGCCGCGAGCGCCTGGAAGCTGCCGAGCGGCGCGAGCGACCGCACGCGGCGCGACGCGGCGAGCAGGCGCTCGGACTGGGGGTCGTCGCCGGCCTCGGCGGCGCGCGCCGCGAGCGTCGCCGCGAGTTCCGCGGCGGGCACGCGCGCACCCTCGTAGTTCACGTCGGGCACGAGCTGCGCGGCGAGGCGGCGCATGGTGCGCTCGGCATCGGCCTGCTCGAGGTCGTCCCACGGCTCGGCGAGGAGCCCGGGCGGGTCGATCACCGGGCCGACCGCGGCATCCCACGCGAGGCCCGGCGCCCAGAGCAGGAGCGCCACGACGAAGCCGACCGCCAAGCGCGACGGCTGCGCGGCCGTGTTCAGCGCGCCCGCGATCCACGCGAGTCGGGATGCGGGCACGGCGTCGGAGGCGGCGAGGCGTTCGGGGCTGTTCACGCGCCGGATGCTACGGAGCGCCCGGCCCGCCGCGCAACGCGCGCAGCTCGCGCGCGGAGTCGAGGAGGATCCAACGCGTCAGTGGCTCGTGCCGCGCGTCGGACGCGGTGGCGTTGTGCAGGAGCGTCTCGGCGTAGAGCCGGGTCTCGGGCGTGCCCTCGCGCAGGAACACGTGGAGCGCCCACGGGCGGTTCGTGGCGTTGTCGGGCTGCGTGTGCTCGAGGTGCCACGCGACCAGCTCGGCGAGGCGGGCGTCGCGGGGCGCCGCGGGGTGCCGGCGCGCGAACCGCGCGAGCGCGTGCAGCGCGCCGAGCTCGCACTCGGTCCACACCTCGAGCGCCGCGTAGCCGCCGCTGGCGGCGAGCGAATCGCCGGGCCGCGCGGCGAGCAGGCGGTCGGCCGCGTCGATCGCCGCGTCGCCCTCGGCGGCGCATGCGGCGCGCCACAGCGCGGCATCGGCGTCGCCCGCGCGCAGCACGGTCGGCGGCATGCCGTCGAGGCCGGGCTCGGTTCCCGGGCCTGCGAGGGCCGTGAGGTGGCGGATCCAGTCGTCGTGCGATTGAAGCATTCGGAAATCGGGGGCGCTTTCGGGCGGCATCCCCCGAAAGCGGGGCTACTGTAGGAGCGATGGCCCTGCCGCGCGAGGCCCCTGCCCTGATGCGCCGACACCTGCGCCGCCGATGCGTGCAGTGCGGGCTGTCGGCGGATGCCATCCCGGCGTCGCAGCCGATGGAATGCCCGCGGTGCGGGTGCGACCTGTCCGAGCGTCCGCCGCGGAGCTACGCGCAGATGGAGGGGCTCGACGCCGCCGCGCCGGCCCGGGACGTCGAGCGCGCGCTCTCCGACGCACGCGTGCAGGCCGCGGCGACGCGGTGGCTGATGGTGGTGGGCGCCGTCCTCGCGGCGGGCATCGGCGGCCTCGCCGCCATGCTCTGGGCCGCGTCGCACTGACCCGCGCGCCCGGGGCGCCCGTACCCTGTGCGCATGGCGACGCCCCTTGAATCCGTGCTGAAGCGCATCGACTCGCAGGAATCCGCGGCGGTCGGACGGCTCTGCGACCTGCTCCGCATCCCGAGCGTGTCGACCGACCCCGCGCACGCGCCCGACGTGGCGCGATGCGCCGACGCGCTGGTGCATGACCTGCGCACCATGGGCTTCAACGCCGAGAGCGTCCGCACAGGGGGCCACCCGATGGTGCTGGCCCACCACCCCGGCACCGGCGGGAGCGGTGCCCCGCGCGTCCTCTACTACGGCCACTACGACGTGCAGCCCGCGGACCCGATCGAACTGTGGGAGAGCCCGCCGTTCGAGCCGCGCGTCGTCGACGGCCCGCACGGCAAGCGCGTGGTGGCGCGCGGCGCGGTGGACGACAAGGGGCAGGTCATGATGTTCGTCGAGGCGTTCCGCGCGTGGCACGAGGCCGCGGGCGGGCCGCCCTGCCCCGTGACGGTGATGCTCGAGGGCGAGGAGGAGTCGGGAAGCGCGAGCCTCGAGCCGTTCATGCGATCGCACGCGAAGCAGCTCGAATGCGACGTGGCCGTGGTGAGCGACACCGGCATGTGGGACATCGACACGCCCGCGATCACGACGAGCCTGCGCGGCCTCTGCTACCTCGAGGCGACGCTGACCGGGCCGTCGCACGACCTGCACAGCGGCATGTACGGCGGCAGCCTGCGGAACCCGATCAACGCGCTCGCGTCGATGATCGCGTCG
>CAMDUT010000197.1 GCA_945877905.1 Phycisphaera mikurensis NBRC 102666
CTACGAAGGATGGACGCCCAGCGGTTGGGCCTTCGGTGACGCGCCGCTTCGCTGCGGAGACCGCATCGCGCCTGACGGCCGCGCGCCGGTCACCGTCGCGGGCGGGTGCGCGCACAGCGCGGCCCTGAGCGATCGCCTGCACGGGACGCTGCGCTCGCCCACGTTCACCGTGCCCGCGGGCACGATCCGCATGCGCTGCCACGGCCGCGCCGCGCGCGTGCGGCTCGTGATCGACGGCTTCTTCCTCGACGACCGCAACGAGCTGCTCTTCGAGGGGTTCATCAAGGCGATCGACCATCCCGCCGAGTGGCGCACGCTCGCGTGGGACGCCGGTCGCTACGCGGGCGAGCAGGCGTACCTCGAGGTGATCGACGACGGCGACGGGTTCGTGAGCGTCGACTGGGTGGCGCTCGCGCCGGTGCCGGAGGACGCGTGCACGGCCGCGCCGGCGGCCGGCCTCGCGGCCGCGAATGCGACCATCGACGTCCCCGTGCCCATGCGCGTCCTCGCGATGGAGGACGGCACCGGTCTGGACACGCCGCTCTACGTGCGCGGCGTGCCCGCATCGACGGGGCCGATGGTCGCACGCGGCATGATCCGCGGGTTGCGTGCCGATGCGGGCCCGGACGGCGTCGGCACCACCGGAAGCGGCCGGCTCGCGCTTGCCGAGGAGATCGTCGCGGCGTCCAACCCGCTCACCTGGCGCGTGATGGCCAACCGCGTGTGGCACCACATGATGGGCCGCGGCATCGTCGCGAGCACCGACGACTTCGGCGTCCTCGGGGCGCCGCCCGAGGACCGCGCGCTGCTCGACGAGCTGGCGATGCGGCTGCGTTCCGATGGCTCGGTGAAGGCCCTCGTGCGCGCCGTCGCGCTGAGCCCGCGCTACGCCGATGCCTCGCGGCCCGTGCGCCGGATCGACGCCGAGGCGCTTCGCGACGCGATCATCGAGACCGCGGGCGGGCTCGACCGTGCGATGGGCGGGCCGAGCGTGCCGGTGCACCTCACCGACTCGATGCAGGGGCGCGGGCGTCCCGCCGAGAGCGGCCCGCTCGACGGCGCGCGACGGCGCAGCGTCTACCAGGAGGTGCGCAGGAACTTCCTGTCGCCGTTCATGCTGGCGTTCGACCTGCCGGTGCCGGCCACCGCCGCGGGTGCGCGCAG
Source organism: Phycisphaera mikurensis NBRC 102666 (assembly GCA_945877905.1). Classification (GTDB taxonomy): domain Bacteria; phylum Planctomycetota; class Phycisphaerae; order Phycisphaerales; family SM1A02; genus UBA966. The sequence continues at coordinate 1,165 of CAMDUT010000197.1, forward strand.
CGTGTCGAACGTGCCCGGGCAGTCGCTGACGCTCATGAACGACCCATTCGTGCGGGAACAGGCCGAGCGCTGGGGCACGGGCCTTGCGCAGTCCGCGGCCCGCGATCCCGCCTCGATCCGCGATACGGCGAGGTCCGCCATCCTCCGCGCCTATGCGCGGCCCGCCACCGATGACGAACTCGACCGCGCCGGGGCGTTCCTCGGGCCTGCGCCCACGGCCGACGCGTGGTCGGACCTCGCGCACGCGCTGCTCCTCTCCGCGGAGTTCAGGTACCTGCGATGACCCACTGCGGGAACTTCCATCCCCGGCCCGTCTCGCGCCGCGACATGCTTCGCACGTGCGCGTGCGGATTCGGCGCCGCGGCGTTCGCGGGGATGTTCGCATCGGCCGCACGCGCGGCGGGCGCGGCTTCAAGCTCGGCCGTCGCATCGGGCGCGTCGTCCGCGGCGCTTGCAGGCCTGCACTTCCCGCCCACCGCGCGCAGCGTGATCTTCCTCTACATGGACGGCGGTCCGTCGCAGATGGACACGTTCGACCCGAAGCCCGCGCTCGCGAAGTGGGACGGCAAGCCGTTCCCCATGAAGATGGAGCGGACGCAGTTCAACAACAACGGCGCGACGCTCCGGAGCCCCTGGGAATTCACGCGCCACGGCGCGAGCGGGCTCGAGGTGTCGAGCATTTTCCCGCACGTCGCGCGACATGCCGACGACCTGTGCGTGGTGCGCTCGATGACCAGCAAGTTCAATGAGCACACCAACGCGAACTACTTCCTGCACACGGGCGCGGGCCTCGTCGGGCGGCCGAGCATGGGTGCGTGGGTGTCCTACGGGCTCGGCGACGCGCGCAACGACCTGCCGAACTTCGTGGTGATCAACGGCGGGCTGGTGCCGCCCGGCGGCCGCGAGCTGCTCGGCGCGGGCTTCCTGCCGTCGGCGCACCAGTCGAGCATGTTTCGCGCCGTGGGCGATGGCATGGCCAACGTGCTTCCCGCCGAGGAGCCCACGCGCCAGCGCCGGACGCTCGAGTTCGCGCGCGAGCTCGACGACGCGTTCGCAGCGCGCACCGGCCGGCCCGACGCCATCGAGGGCGCCATCCGCAACGCAGAGCTCGCGTTCGCGATGCAGGCGAGCGTGCCGGACCTCATGTCGATCGACGGCGAGCCCGCCGAGGTGCGCGCGCTCTACGGGATGGACGCCGAGTACGAGCACACGCGCACCTTCGCGCGCCAGTGCGTCCTGGCGCGGCGCATGGTGGAGCGGGGCGTGCAGTTCATCGAGCTGACCTGCCCATCCACCGGCCACGACCGCTGGGACCAGCACAGCAACCTCCGGAAGGGCCATGAGGACAACGCCCGCGCCGTCGACCAGCCGATCGCGGCGTTGCTCGCCGACCTCAAGCGCCGCGGGCTGCTCGACACGACGCTCGTGGTGTGGGGCGGCGAGTTCGGGCGCACGCCGTTCGCGCAGGGCACCGACGGCCGCGACCACAACCCGTACGGGTTCACCGTGTGGCTCGCGGGCGGCGGGGTGAAGGGTGGCATCACCTACGGCGCGACCGACGAGTTCGGATACAAGGCCGTCGACCGGCCGGTCGAGATCCACGACCTGCACGCGACGATGCTGCACTGCCTTGGCTTCGACCACCGGTTGCTCACCGCGCGGTCGGGCGGCCGCGACATGCGGCTGACCGACGTGCACGGGCGCGTGATGCGCGAGTGGCTGGCGTAGTCACGCCTTCCGCGGCGCGGAGCCCGGCCTCGGTCCGGGCCTCCAGCCGCGGGGAAGCTGCCGCGGCCGGAGCCGGTCCCCGTACAGCCGGATCAGCATCTCGATCGCCCCGGGCATCGCGGCCATCCGGAGCATGCAGTCCTCCTTGATCGCGATCGGCGAGCCATGCTCGAACATGTTGATTGTCGCCGGGCTCATGCCGAGGAGCGTCGCGAAGGCGACCTGGCTCAGCCCCGATCGCTCGCGGATA
>CAMDUT010000198.1 GCA_945877905.1 Phycisphaera mikurensis NBRC 102666
GCCTGCGCGGGGCCGCCGCGCCCGCGGACGTCGCGGCCGCGGTGACCGGGTACGTCGAGGACGTCACCGGGCGCGCGGCCGGCACCGTGACGCGCGGCGACGTCGACCGCATCCTGCGCGACGCGGGCGCCGACCATGCGCTCGGCGAACGGTGCGCCGCGCTTCTCGCCGCATGCGAACGGGCGCGCTACGGCGCACTCGAAGGCGACGATGCGGCCCTCGCCGAGGACGCGTCGAGGCTCCTCGACGCGCTCGAGCGGACCGCGTTCCGCGCCGGAGGATCCCGATGATCGCACGGCACGCTTCGTGCATCGCCGCCCTGGCCGTGGCGCTCGTGGCGGGCGCGCGCGCCGAGGACGCGTCGCCGATCGACGTGGCGCACGCGGCGCAGGCCGCCTACGACCACGGCGTGGCCACCCTCCGCACCGACCCGCAGGCGAGCGCCGCCGCGTTCCGCGAGAGCATCGAGGCGTGGGAGCGCCTGCTCGCGACCGGCATCCGCAACGGCGAGCTCGAGTTCAACCTCGGGAACGCGCGCCTGCAGTCCGGCGACGTGGGCCGTGCGATCGCCGCCTACCTCCGCGCCGAGCGGCTGATGCCGGGCGACCCCGACCTGCAGGCGAACCTGGTGCACGCACGCTCGATGGTGAGCACGTCGTTCGGCCGCTCGGGCGGGACGGTGCTGGTCGACTCGGTGACGCGCGTGTGGCACCTGGTGCCGCATGACCTCCGCATGCACGCCGGCATCGCGGCGTGGGTGGCGCTCGGCGTGGTGGGCGCGCTGCGGCTCGCGCTCAGGCCCGCGCCGACGGGCGGGCTCCGCACGGCGTGGACCGCGACGCTCTGGGCGCTCGGCGCGATCGCGGCGCTGTCCGGGGGAAGCGTGATCGCGGACGCCGCGCGCGCGCGCGCGGCGAACGAGGCCGTGCTGGTGGCCGACGGCGTCGCCCTGCGCAAGGGCAACGGCGAGGGATACGACCAGGCCTACGCCGAGACGCTGGGGCCCGGGGTCGAATGCCGGTTGCTCGAGCAACGGCCCGGGTGGCTCCGGGTGGAGCTGCCGGACGGTCGGTCGGGGTGGATCCGGGCGGACCAGGCCGTCGTGCCCTGAGGCGCATCGCGCGGCGGGACCGAGGCACCCTTGCAAACGCGCACGGGCGCGGCCTGGCGGCCGCGCCCGTGCACTTTCAGCGGAGAGGGTGGGATTCGAACCCACGAGCAGGCAAGCCCGCTACTAGTTTTCGAGACTAGCCCTTTCAACCGCTCAGGCACCTCTCCGGGCAGAACGGCGGTCGGACAGTATGCGCGGAATCCGCGCCTCGGTCAATGCCCCGGACCATCGCGGGTGGTCAGCACGATCACCCCGCCCACCACGAGGAACAGTCCCAGCAGCTTCTTGGCCGAGAATTCCTCGCCCAGGAAGATGAAAGCCCCGACCGTGGCGATCGTGGGCGCCAGCGCGAACGCGATCGGCTTCACCCGGCTCACGTCGCCGGCCGAGAGGCCGAGGTAGAAGCAGGCGAGTCCCAAGGCGCCCGCCGCGACCCCCGCGCCGAAGACCAGCTTCCACCACGTGGCGGCCGGCGCGTGCTGCCAACCCTCCGGCTCGCGCGCCGCGGACACGCCCAAGGGCTCGAGCCACCCGCGCGTCGCCGCGTACCACACGGCCCAGATCACCGGGAGCGCCACCGTGGCGCGGACCGCGAGCGCGGTCATCGGACCCACCTGCCCCGACTTCAGGACGCTCTTGGCGCAGAGTTCGCCCACGGCCCAGCACAGGCCCGCAAGCACGGCCCAGATGACGGCTGCCATCGCCGGAGGATAGCTCGCGCCGGGGCGCGGCCCCGGTGCCTGAACCGCGAATGGGGACGGTGACGGGCCGCGCGTCAGCGACGCGCGGGCTGCTCGAGGCCGCTGGCTTCCCAGTCGATCGTGATCTTCTCCTGCACGATCTCGTCGATCACGACCTCGAAGTCCGTGCGGCCATTGCGCTCCACGAGCGGGCGCGCCCCATCGACCAGCTCGCCGAGGCGGCGCTGGATGAGGGCGGTCAGCTTGAAGCGGCCACCGAGGCGCTGGACGATCTCGTCGCTCTTGAGGGCATCGATCACGGGTCGGCTCCTTGGTCGTGCCGGGCGGATGCCGCGGCGAATCGAGGAGTATAGCGGAACCCCGTGCGCCCTCCAAGGGCCGGGAACCCGGGCACGGGGCAAGGCCGGACGCCCGGTACCCTCGGGCGGTGGACGCCCCACGTGACGATCGATTCCCGGCGGCCCTGCGCGTGAAGCGGGGCGAGGACTTCGATCGGGCCTATCAAGGCCGGCGCCGGCGCGACCTCGGGGCAATGGTCGTGTACGGCACTCCCAACGGCCTGCCGGTGACCCGCCTGGGGCTCAGCGTGTCGCGGAAGGTCGGCGCCGCGACGGTCCGCAATCGCGCCAAGCGCATGTTGCGCGAGGCGTTCCGGCACGTGCGCGCCGAGCTGCCCATCGGGCTCGACCTCGTGGTCGTGGTCCGTCCGCACGCGGAGTGGGAACCCGAGCGGTACCGACGCGGGCTGGTCGATGCGGCGCGCGCGCTCGTGCCGCGCGATGCATGAACGACTCGGTGCGGATCCGGGCCCGCGCGCCGTCGCACCCACGGTTGCGACCCGTCCCGTCACCGCACGGGATCGTGCCCGCATCCGCCCCATGGGTTGCAGCGCACGATCCTGGATGCGGCCATCCATCCGCCGCGCGCCGCACCATGGCGGGCGATCGCCTCGATCGCGTAGTCCGAGCACGATGGCTCGAAGCGGCACCATCCCCGCGTGGCCCACGCGAGGTTGCGCTGGTACCAGCGCACGCACGCGATGCACGCGCGGGCCGAGGTCCCGGGCGCACGCTCACGCATGGCGCACCGGGTTGCGCACGCGACCGACGCCGGGGATCTCGACCTCGACGACGTCGCCCTCCTTCAGGAAGACGGGCGGCTTGCGACCGAAGCCCACGCCCGCGGGCGTCCCCGTGAGCACCACCGTCCCGGTCGCGAGCGTCGTGCCGCGCGAGACCTCGGCGATGATGCGGGCCACCGTGCGGATCATCCCCGA
>CAMDUT010000199.1 GCA_945877905.1 Phycisphaera mikurensis NBRC 102666
GGCCAGACCGTCTTCCACCGCCCGCCCGCGAGCTGGCAGCTCGTGAACGCGCACCCGTTGGCACGCGCGCTCGGCTGCGACGTGGTCTTCGACCTCCGCGGCAACGACCTCGCGCACGGCGGCCAGGGGGCGCCGCTCACGCCGCTCGCCGACTGGGTGCTCTTCCGCGCGCCCGCGCCGCGCGCGGTCGTCAACCTCGGCGGCTTCGCGAACGTCACCTTCCTGCCGGGCGACGGCGGCGCGCCCGACGCGACCTCCGCCATCCACGGTGCCGACGTCTGCGCATGCAACCAACTGCTCGACGCGGCTGCGCGCGCGGTGCTCGGTGCCCCGTTCGATGCCGACGGCGCCGCCGCCGCGCGCGGGCGCGCGCACCCGGAACGCTCCGCCGCACTCGCCTCGAGCCTCGCGTCAGCCGCCGGCGCGCGCAGCCTCGGCACCGGCGACGAGTGCCTCGGCTGGCTCGCGGAAGCCCGCGCGCACCTTTCCCCCGACGACCTCCTCGCGACCGCCGCCGAGGCCGTGGGCACGGTGATCGGCCGCGCGGTGCGGGCCCACGGAGCCTCAGACGCCCTGCTCGCGGGCGGCGGCACCCGCCACGGCCCGCTGGTCGAAGTCATCGCACGCGCGGCCAGGTGCGCCACGCATCCGTGCAGTGCGTTCGGAATCCCCCCGGAGGCCCGCGAGGCCGCCGGCTGGGCCGTCCTCGGGGCCCTCGCACAGGATGACGTGCCGGTCTCGCTGCCGAACGTCACGGGGCGTCCCGGCGCACCGATGCCAGCCACCGTCGACGGCACGTGGATCCATGTTCGCGCGGAACATTTCGGACCCTAACGCTTCCTTTACCCTGTTCAGGCAGACTCCGCCTGTCCGAGTCGCCTTCACGCGCCCTCCAGCCAGCGAGTATCGATGTCAAAGCCACGCGTGCTCATCGTCGAGGATGAACCAGACATCGCGGAGCTCATGCGCTTCCACTGCGAGCGCGAGGGGTACGAGGCACGGACCGCGGCCAGCGGCAAGGTCGCCCTCGAGGCGGTGAAGAAGGATCCTCCGGCCCTGGTGCTGCTCGACCTCATGCTGCCGGACGTCGGCGGCGTGGAGGTCTGCCGGCGCATGAAGCAGTGGGCCGAGACGAAGGACGTCCCGGTGGTCATGGTCACCGCCAAGGGCGAGGAATCGGACGTCGTGGCCGGCCTCGAGATCGGCGCCGACGACTACGTGGTGAAGCCCTTCAGCCCACGCGTCCTCATGGCCCGCGTCCGAGCGGTGATGCGGCGCAACTCCGAGGAGGCGGCCCCGGCCGCCACCAACCGCATCGAGCGGCTGGACGGCCGGCTCGTCATCGACGCCGACCGCCACGTGGTCACCGTCTGCGGGGACGTGATCGACCTCACCGTCACGGAATTCGGGATCCTGGCCCACCTGGCGCAGCGTCCCGGGTTCGTGCGCACCCGCGACCAGATCATCGCCGCCGTCCACGGCCGCAACGTGGTCCTCTCGAGCCGCACCATCGACGTCCACGTGACCGCCCTGCGAAAGAAGCTTGCCGACCTCGCAGGGTGCGTCGAGACGGTCCGCGGCGTCGGGTACCGGTTCGCCGAGAGCCTGGTGCCGGCGGAGTAACGTGGGACCGATGCAGGCAGCCGAGGCAGGGTCGGCGTGGTTCGTGCCGTTCGTGGTCGCATGCGTCGCGGCGGTCGCGCTCGGCGCAGGACTCGCGTCGACGTGGCTCGGGCGCGCCGCAGACCGGCGTCGCATCGCCGCCGCGCTCGGGACCCTCGGAGGCAACGACCAGGACCCGGTGCGGGGCGCCCGCGTGGCCGCGGGCCAGGCCGTGCGGCTCGACAGCGCGTTGGCCGAGCTGCGCGCCATCGTCGAGACGGCGCCCGTGGGGATCGTCGCCCTCGACCGGCTCGACCGCATCGTGACCATCAACCCGGCGGCGCAGCGACTGCTCGACGCCGAGGGCCGACCGGTCGAGGGCCGCCTCATCGTCGAGTTCGCGCGCAGCCCGGAGCTCGAGGCCCTGATCTCGGGCGCGCGCGAGACCGGCCGGCGCGCCGACGCGGAACTGCGCTTCTCTTCCGCGTCGGGAGCGCACGTGGCCCGGTGCGCCGCGGTGCCGCTCGCGCGCGCCGCGGGCACCGCGCAGGTGCTCTTGGTCCTCGAGGACCGCACCGAGCTTCGGCGGCTCGAGGCCCTGCGCACCGAGTTCGTCGCAAACGTGAGCCATGAGCTCCGCACGCCCATCACGTCGATCCGCGGCTACGCCGAGACGCTCGTCGACGGCTTCGAGCTCGGGGCCGACGCCGACCGCTTCGTGAAGACCATCGCGCGCAGCGCCGCGCGCCTCGGCGCGATCATCGAGGACCTGCTGCTCCTCTCGTCCCTCGAGGACCCCGACGCGCGCACCGAGCTCGACGCCACGCCGGTGCGCATCGCGGCCTTCGTCGCGGAGGCGGTCGAGCAGGTGGCGCCCGCGGCCGAGGAGAAGCGCGTGATGCTCGACGTCGCGGTCGACCACGACCTCTGGGTGAGCGGCAACCCGGGCCTCCTCGCCCATGCGGTCGCGAACCTCGCGTCGAACGCCGTCAAGTACGGGCCGGCCGACGCGCGCGTCTCGGTCGACGCGCACGCGGACGGCGCCCACGCGGTCATCACGGTCACCGACCGCGGGCCCGGCATCCCCGAAATGCACCGGGCACGGCTCTTCGAGCGCTTCTACCGCGTCGACCGCGCGCGCAGCCGCGACTCGGGCGGCACGGGCCTGGGGCTCGCCATCGTCAAGCACGTGGCCATGGCCCATGGCGGCAGCGTCGAGGTCGAGAGCCGCACGGGCACCGACCACGGCAGCACGTTCCGGATCCGGCTGCCGCTGGCCGACATGGCGGGCGGCCGGAACCTGCCGATCCCCGCCGAGATGCGCACCGCGCCGGATTCGGGGACACTCCCCGCATCGGCCGACCGCCGGTCGGCCTGACCCCACCGAGCACCCCGATGAAGACCGCCCGGATCGCCCTCGCCGCCCTCCTCGCACCGATCGCGCTCCTCGGCGCCTGGACAT
>CAMDUT010000200.1 GCA_945877905.1 Phycisphaera mikurensis NBRC 102666
CACCGCGACCACCACCTTCTGCCCCACCTTCACCGGCTTGCCCTGCTCGCGGAACGGCAGCAGCAGGTCCTTTGGCAGCCCCCACCCGAGGAACGCGCCCGCGCGTGCGCTGACGTCGCGCACCTCCATGCAGGCGAACTCGCCGACCATCGCCAGCGGGCGCTCGGTGGTGGCCACCAGGCGGTCCTCCGAGTCGCGGTGCAGGAACACGTCGACCGCGGCGCCCGCCCGCATCGCCGCGGTCACGTAGCGGCGCGGGAGCAGCACCTCGCCCAGCGTCCCCGCGTCGACGTACGCGCCGGCCTCCGCCATGCGCGAGACCGTGAGGATGCTGCGTCGCCCGAGGGTGGCCATGAGGTCAGGCTAGGTGCGTTGCGAGGCGGGCGGCTCCGGCCGAGTCGATCGGCGGGCCACCCCGAGCATGCGCCCGAAACCCGGCGATTCGGGGTCGTATTATCAAGCCTGATCCGCGCGTCGGCGCGTTCGCGCCCCTATCAGCGCGTCGCACCGCCGGCGCCCCAAACCTTCCTCCTCGAGGAGCAACGATGCAGCGACCCGCGCACGACCGTCGACGCCTTGGCCCCACGTATGCCTCGATCGGGGCGACCATCACGGCCCTTGCCTCCACGGGCGCCTCCCACGGCCAGTTCGTCTCGTCGGGCGGACCACACGGGATCAGCGGCTTCGTCGCGCCCGGCCAGACGGCGACCAAGGTCATCGGCGGACAGCAGATCCTCGCGGCGCGGATGACCGATGGCCGCACGGTGATCTGGGGACGCCAAGGCCTTGACCAGCCAAGCGTTCCCGCGGCGGTCGCGTCGCCCTCCCCGACGAACCCGGTGAAGAAGCTCTGCCTGAACACGTGGAACAACCTCGCGCTGCTCCAGGACGGCACCCTGCTCGAGTGGGGCCATTCGTACGAAGGCCAGCCCTACGGCCTGCCGGCCGGCGGCGTCGGCACGCCGACGAACAGGCCGACCGACATCGCCGCCTTCGATGCCTGCCGTGCGGCGATCCTCCAGGACGGCTCGCTCGTGATGTGGGGCAACAACGGCTATGGCCAGGCGAACGTGCCCGCGGGCCTCGGATCGGTCGCCGAGGTCTCGCTGGGCGTGCAGCACGCGCTGGTGCGCAAGTCCAACGGTGCCGTCGCCGCGTGGGGCGCCGGCACGGCGAACACCGGCTCGTGGCCGCAGTACGGACAGTCCATGGTGCCGGCGGAATTGACCGCGGCGGGGAGCACGAGCCTCGTGTGCGCCGGCGGCTACCACTCGATCGCGCTGATGTCCAACGGCCAGATGCGCGGCTGGGGCTTCAACCAATACGGCCAGACGCAGGTTGCAGGCCTGACCAACATCGTGCAGATCGCCGCGGGCACCTACCACACCGTGGTCCGGCGCTCGAACGGAGTCGTCATCTGCCTCGGCGCGGGCAACCAGCCTGCGGACCTCGGCTTCCCGAGCCATGCGCAATGCAACGTCCCGCAAGGCATCGGCGTCTCGCCCAACCGGGTCGTCGACATCGCCGCGGGCGACTACTCGACGCTCGTGCTTCTCGAGGACGGATCCGTGCGCATGTGGGGCGTCGCAAGCCAAGGCCCCACCGGCGGCATCCCGAAGGCGACGTCCGACTCGGCCGCGCCCGTCGCGTCGCTCGACGGCGACTCGCGCTGGTTCGTCGGCGTGCGAACCGACGGCACCATGCTCGTCGGCGGCTACGATTCGATCAGCAACGGCTACCTCGGGCAAAGCACCCACTCGCTTCCCGCAGGAACGACGGTCGCGGGGAATCGGATCGTCGAGGTGGAGGTGTCCGCGGTCACCAACACCGCGATCGCGCGGCGCCAGGACGGGGCAATCTTCGTGTGGGGCAACACCACGTTCGGCCAGGCGCAGCTCCCGGCGGACGTCGGAGCCGGCGGGAACCCGTCCATCTCGGCGGCCATCGGCTTCGGCCACTGCGCGGCCGTGCTTGCCGACGGCACCCTTCGTGCATGGGGCCTGAACACCTCGTACGAGGCAACCGTGCCCCCGGGCATCGGCACGCCGGCGAACCCGGCGTCGCGCGTGGCCTGCGGTGGCGACGGTACGCGCGCCCACACGGTGGTCCAGATGCGCGACGGCCGCGTCTCATGCTTCGGAAGCAACTCCCATGGGCAGATTTCGTCGCCATCGTGGCTCGGCCTCACGGGCCCGGTGATGGACGTCGACGCCGGCGGCCGCCACAGCGTCGCCCTCATCGAGGGCGGCGTCGTCGTGTGCTGGGGCGACAACAACCGTGGGCAGATCCTGGTGCCGAACGATGCGCTCGACCCGGCCAACCCGGTGACCCGCGTCCGTGCGGGCCTCGAGCACACCGTGTCCCTGCGCCAGGATGGCACCGTCGTGGCGTGGGGACGGCCCTTCGAGGGCCAGCTCGCCCCGGTCGTGCCCGCCGGCCACCGCGTGACGCACATCGCCGCCAACGGAAACGCGACGTTCGTCGCGACGGAGCCAGACGCGCCGGCGAGCCCGAACTACGACCTCAACGACGACGGTTCCGTCGACGGAAGCGACCTCGGTTTGCTGCTCGCGATGTGGGGGATGCCCAGCCCGCAGGGCGGTGACTTCAACGACGACGGGTCCGTGGACGGCGCGGACCTCGGGCTGCTGCTGTCGAACTGGGGCCCGGTGCCCTGATCGCCGCCTCGATGCGCCTGCGCAGCGCCGCGGGCATCGACGTGCCGCGCAGGCTGCGGCACGCGTCCTCGGCGGCGGGGTCCGTGGTCCGGACGGAATGACGCGTTCGGACGGGCATGCCGGGAAGGGTATCGGCCCCATTCGGCCATGATTTCACGAACATTCCTCCGGCTTCCGGGAACGCGGCGCGGCGCGCGCGGCTCATACCCTCTGACCATGACCACCATGAACGCACCCGTCGTTTCCATGACCGCCGCCCCCAGCAGCGTGACCCCGCGCGAAGCGGCTCGGTTGGTCGAGCGCGGCGAGGCCACCATCGTCGACGTCCGGGAGCCGGACGAGCACCGGCGCGATCACGTCG
>CAMDUT010000201.1 GCA_945877905.1 Phycisphaera mikurensis NBRC 102666
GAGATGGAGTCCAACGGCAAGCGCACGCAACTCGACGGCCGTCCCGTGTCATGGACCACGTGCCCCGTGGTCTGGGGCGAACCCGGCACCAACGGGCAGCACGCGTTCTTCCAGATGCTGCACCAGGGCAACGTCACCGTGCCGGCCGACGTCATCGCCTTCGCCGAGCCAAACGCCGACTCGCTCGGGATGCACGACATGCTGTTCGCCAACGCCGTGGCGCAGGCGCGCGTGATGGGCTTCGGACAGACCGCCGAGGAACTCCGCGCGCTCGGTACGCCCGAGCACCTCGTCGAGCACAAGGTGATGCCCGGCAACCGGCCGACCTCGTTCCTCCTCTGCCGAAAGCGCACGCCGCGCGCGCTCGGCCGGCTCGTCGCCCTCTACGAGCACGCCACGTTCACCGCCGGCGCCCTCTGGAACGTGAACAGCTTCGACCAGTGGGGCGTCGAGCTCGGCAAGAAGGTGTGCGGGACGCTGCTGCCCATGCTCGACGGCCCGCGGCAGCCCGCGCCCGACGCGAGCACCGACGCGCTCATCGGGCGCTACCGCGCCTGGCGCGGCCGCGAGTGAGCACGCGCCCCCGCGCTCACTTCCCCTGCGGCGCCTCGAAGCTCTGCGGCTGCTGGGGCGCCGCGTAGGGCGACCCGCCGTATGCGCCCGTCCGCCGCAACGCCGCCTGGCGCTGGTCCTCGGCGCTGAGCTCGGCGTCTTCGTTCGCCTTCCACTGCGGCGCGTTGCTCGCGTTCCAGGTGCTGATCGGCGGTGCGTACGGGTCGAAGCTCTGCGCGAGCGCCACGCGCTGCGCCTCGCCGTGGCGGTAGACCGCGAGCAGCTGGTCACGGCGCGCCTCGCCCTGCTGCTCGGTCATGCCCTGCGAGGGCGCGACCGGGCGCCACGTGGGCGGCAAGGGCGGCTTCGGCATCGAGGGTGGCGGCGGCGCGTGGGGCGGCGTCGGCATCGCGCGCTTGAAGCCCTGAGACAGCGGCTGCGCGCCGCCCGTGAGGACCGGCGCGTAGGCCAGGATGACGCCGCGGTTGTTCCCCTGCGTCACCGCGAGCGGCGTCATCTGGAACGACACCACCTGCGCCGGGTCGCCGCTTCCGGAGATCGCCAGCAGCATGTCCTTCGGGATGCTGTAGTCGCTCACCCCGGAGAACACGGTGCTCTGCTTCAGGTGCGGCAGGATGTTCACGTTGCGCGCGCTCGGGATCGCCCACTGCCAGACGCTGCCGGTGAGGAGCGAGGGCTGCGGGACGATGAGCCACTGCCACGCGGGGTTCTTGCACTGGCCGTTGGCGATCCCCTGCGGGCCCGGGCCCGTCGGGGCCATCGGGGTCCACGCGACGTAGCCCTCGCCGTACGCCCAGTTCACGTAGCCGGGGCCCCACGTCTTGTCGGGGATCCAGATCCACCCCCGGTGATCCTGCCACATCCAGCGCCCGTAGTGGTAGACGGCCCAGCCGAACGCCTCGTAGCTGTGCCAGTAGAGGCCGAAGCCCTCCGCGACCTGCCACTCGCCCTGCATGTACGGGCGCCAGTTCGGGAGCACGCCGCGCGGCTGCCACGTCCAGCCCCACGTGCGGTCCGGCGTCCACGTGCCGTAGTTGGCGAGGTCCTCCATGAACTGCTGCACGGTGATGGACGTCGCGACGCCGATCGCGCCCTGAGCGTGCGCGCGCGAGCCGAGGCCGAGGGCGCACAGCACGGCGAGGATCGCTGCGAGGAGGGACGGGCGCACCGGGGCGGTCGTCGGCCGGGTCATGCGGGAAATCGTATCCGTGCCGGCCCTCACGCCGACCGGCGCAGGCGCTCGACGCTTGCCGCGACGGCCTCGACCGCGTGCTCGACCTCGTCGACGGTCGTCAGGCGCGACACGCTGAAGCGCACGCTCCCGTGCGCCACGCGCTCGGGCACGCCCATCGCGAGCAGCACCGGCGACGGGTCGAGCGAACCGCTCGAGCACGCGGCGCCCGCGCTCGCCGCGACGCCGCGCTCGGAGAGGAGCAGCAGCAGCGCCTCGGCCTCGAGACCCGGGAAGCCGATGTTCGTCGTGTTCCACAGCCGCTCGACCCCCGCGCCGTTCACCACGGCGTCCGGCACGCGCGCCAGCACGCCGGCCTCCAGCCGGTCGCGGAGCGCGCGGCCCCGCTCCCTGCCGCCCTCGTCGGCGAGCCACGCCGCCGCCGCCTCGGCCGCGACGCCCATGCCCACGATCCCCGGCACGTTCTCGGTGCCGCCGCGACGGTCGCGCTCCTGCGGCCCGCCCACCACCTGCGGCGCCACGCGGACGCCGCCGCGCACCCAGAGCGCGCCGACGCCCTTCGGGCCGTGGAACTTGTGCGCCGACACGGTGACGAGGTCGATGGGCGCGCCCGCGAGGCCGGCGGGCATCCGGCCCACCCACTGCGTCGCGTCGCAGTGGAACCGCACGCCGCGCGCGCGGCACCGCTCTCCGACGGCCTGCACCGGCTGCACGGCGCCGGTCTCGTTGTTCGCCCACATGACGCTCACGAGCGCCACGTCCCCCGCGTGCGCGTCGAGCGCCGCGTCGAGCGCCCCGAGGTCGATCACCCCGCCCGCGGCCGGCGGCACCCAGGCCACGCGCGCGCGTCCGCGCGCGGCGAGCGCCTCGCACGCCTCGCGCACGGCGCTGTGTTCCGTGCGCATCGAGATCAGGGTGCGCGGGCCGGCCAGCGCGTCGAGCGTGCCCGCGATCGCGAGCGACGCGCTTTCCGTGCCGCCGCTCGTGAACGTGACCTCGCGGGGCTGCGCACCCAGGAGCCGCGCCACCGACTCGCGCGCGAGCTCCACCGCGTGCCGAGCGTCGATCCCCGCGCGATGCACGCTCGACGGGTTGCCCCAGCCTCCTTCGAGCGCCCCGACCATTGCCGCCACCACCCCGGGCAGCGGCTGCGTGGTCGCGTTGCAATCGAGGTACGCACGCATCATGGTCGCCCGACACGGTAGCAACCGGCCCCAAAAGCGACACGGGCCCCCAGGACCGGGAGCCCGCGCAATGCGGATGAGAGGACTTGA